>JAKIUY010000137.1 GCA_021647315.1 Victivallaceae bacterium | reverse complement strand
TGGTCAACGTGAATTGAAAGGCTCTAGTCCGGTGATGACCCGGTTACATGCTATTATCAATAAGGTTGGCCCAAAAGATTCTGCACGGGTCTTTATTCATGGTGCCAGTGGGACTGGCAAGGAGACGGTAGCAATTCAGCTGCATGAAAAATCGCCACGCCGCCAAAAACCGTTTATTACCTTCAATTGTGCAACAACCAGTACCAGTCTGGTCGAAAGTCAGCTATTCGGCTATGTAAAGGGCGCATTCACCGGCGCCACCAATGGCAGAAGCGGTATCTTTGAAGAGGCGGACGGTGGAACCCTGTTTCTCGATGAAATAGGTGAATTGTCATTGGAGATTCAGGCCAATATTCTGCGGGTTTTGCAGGAGGGCTGTTTTAATCGAGTCGGATCGCATCAGGAGGTTCAGGTTGACGTCAGAATTATTACCGCCACCAATCGCGATCTAGTCGCTATGGTTAAAACGGGAACTTTTCGCGAAGATCTCTTTTATCGACTGAATGTGATTCCAATCTATGTGCCGCCATTGAGTGAACATTTGGCAGATATAAAAGATATTGCCAACAGTTTTTGGTATCGTTGGCATAGTAAAGCATTGTCAAGTCAGCAAATTGAGGCACTTGAAAACTATAACTGGCCGGGCAATGTCAGAGAGCTGGGCAATTTTCTCGAATATGCCAGTGTACTAGAAGATAACGATTTTGCTACGTTGTTAGTTGAACACCGCCAACGTCTGGAGCCGCTTCGACGTGATATTGATGAACCGGAATTGCCGGATAACTTGGACGATCTGACCCGTTACCATGCACAAAAGCTCTTTGACAAGTATGAACACAATATCTCCCGTACCGCCAAGACATTGGGGATAACCAGAAATACCCTGAAAAAGTATCTCAGGATGTAAAAAGGTTTAACCACAAATGAACGCAAATGAACGCAAATAAAACAGGCGAGACGCTGTCCCCAACGAATGTTTTTTCCCGTCTCTGCGAGACGGGGACACAAGCGGGATGCTTATGCTACTCTATTTTATTGCAGTAAAAAATCGGCATAATTATCTGGATTTATAACAGTAAATGATTTTGTTTGATAATTTCTCGAAAATGTTTTGGATAGTTTAACCTGTTTTTTTCTATTCCATTTGATTTCATAGGCAGAAAAACTATTATTATCTTCTTCGATATAATCAAGTTCCTGTTGCTGCACTGTACGCCAGAAATAGGTTTTTTTATCATATTTATGCAGTAATTTCATGCGTTCCGCAATAATATAATTTTCCCATAACGCCCCAACATCATTGCGTTGCTCTATTCTAGTAAAATTACCGATAACTGCATTACGGATGCCACAATCATAAAAATATATTTTGCGTCCTTTTTTTATTTCATTTCGCGGATTACGGGATAATGCGTGCAACGGAAAGATGATAAAAGCCTTTTCAAGTAGATTGATATAGCGTTCGACCGTATTTTTATTAATGCCGACTAAAGAAGCTAGCTCCGAGTATTTTACTTCACTGCCGACCTGTAGAGCCAATGCCTGCAATAATTTATCAAAGTAAACCGGTTTTTTGATATTCTCCAAGATAAAGATATCTTTATATAAATAGCTGTTTGACAGTAATTTCAAGTGCCGTTTAGCTTGATCTGAGTCGGTCACAATTTCAGGATATGAACCATAGATCAACCGCATTTCCAAATGCCGTTGCTCAGTCAACTCACTGTGAAAGTGGACTAACTCATTAAATGATATAGGATAAAGATTAAACTCATATTTTCGTCCAGTTAATGGTTCTTGAATACCATTAGCTAATTCCAATGCCGACGATCCACTGGCAATCACTTGAACATCTTTTATTTTATCAGTAAATATTTTAATAATAAGTCCAATATCACTGATACGTTGCGCTTCATCAATATAGATAATTCTTTTATCGGTAACTATACGTTTTAACTTAACCTCATTATAATTGGTGAAAAGTTGCCGAATATCAGCTTCATCACCATTTAACATTAAAACATTTCCGGCGGTAATTTCCTCTTCTAAAAGGTGTTCAATTAGGGTAGTTTTGCCAACCTGTCTTGCTCCAAACAGGATAATGGCTTTACCCTTAAACATAGATTCTTTTATTTGCGACTCTATAGCTCTTTTTATATAATTCATTATTTTATCCATCCTGTTAGCTGGTCAGTTTATAAGCGATGCTTTTATCTAATATACGATTTTTAATGAAATTTTCAATAAAAACATAGTTATTTGTCAGTTAGGTGACAAATAACTATAATATTTTGTCAGTTAACTGACAAAAACTTATAAAGTTTTGTTAGTTTGATCGAAAAATATTATGTTGTACTTCAGTCATCACTTCATCAGCTAGCTAACCCCTTTTCGAGTACGGTCTAGCTAGTGCCAAACCAGTAGCTTGCGTTCTCCGAACGCAAAAAGCAGACATTAGTTAATCTCAAATGATAGAGTTGGCTACTTGCTTTAACTGAACCGGAAAACCTTTTCGAATGGGCTCTAGTATATAATAAAACTTAAATGTTCAAGACTTTTGGTACTCAATCCAATGGCTTCGGATGTTTTTTCAACAGTCCAATGGTGACCAAATTCTCCTGCATCAAGCAATAACAGTGATCTTGCATGTAGAATTGTTTTTGCCGCACGTTTGCCTGTCTTAAAAATAACTTCCAAATATTGACGCTCTTCCAATGTTAACGTAATGCGATATCTTGGTGCCATGTATACCTCCAGAATATTAGACCCTTACTTATAATATTCTTGTAAAAATTGGCAGAATATTATTATTTTCAACCCCGCTTCCGTAGCGACGGAGGAGCGGAGTTTGAAGCGGTATCTGCCTTCAGGTGCTACCTGATTAGGTTTATATAACACAGCATCGTTTTAATAAAATACGAATTTTTAAAGTTTACACTGTACTAGCTACTTACTTATAATATGTTATTTTTGATCACAGAGATCAATCTTTGACCATTTGTTTTCTTTATTGCCCACGAATTAAACAAATTATAGCCTATTCGAAAAGGTCATGAAACCAGTAGTTTGCGATCTCCGAGCGCAAGTAACAAAGCATAACTCAACCTTTTAAAGGGGCGAATTGGCTACCTGCTTTAGCTGAATCAGAAAACCTTTTCGAGCAACGTCTAATTACTTCGTCTGTCGCTACGCGCAAGTGCGTTGACTAACGTTGTTTTGTTCTAACGAGCCGAATTAATCTTGGCATACAACTTGCTTTTATCATTCTATCTTTAAATTTTTACAAAAGGGAAATAGATTATGAACAGCGAGAACTACAACAAAAAGCAACGAACAACAAAATATCCCTCTCTGATTAGCGGTGAACAACCATTGCCACATAACTTGGAAGCGGAACGGGCCATTATCTCAGCCATGTTACGCGAACCTGATAGCTGCATTGATATGGGAGTGGAAAACTTAGGTGATGAGAAGATGTTTTTCTCTCATGTATACCGGGAGCTATTCAAGGTTTTAGTTAAATTGAAAAACAGCACGACAATGGAGGTTGATCTGATTACCTTAGCCCATTATCTCTCCAATAATAATAGACTAGAGGAGATTGGCGGCGAAATTTTCCTTGCAGAGATTTATGATGCCATTCCCACAACCGCTAATTTTGATGCATGGTGCGAAATTGTTCGTGAACTTTCCCAACTTAGAGCGATGATAAATATTTGCACTGAATCGGTAGGAAAATGTTATAATTCGGATGAGCCCATAGGATCGCTTATTGATGAGATCGAACATAAAATATTCAAGATCAGGCATGGACACAGTAAAGAGGCAATTATTGTCCTACAGCAACAGTTGAAATCTACCTTTGCTAATTTAATGGATATTTTAAATAATAAAGTGGAGCCGGGAATCCCAACTCAGTACCCGGATCTGAACAAGTTGGTTTACGGTTTTAAACCGGGAGAAATGTTTGTCTTGGCTGCACGCCCATCCATTGGCAAAACCACGCTGGCCTTGAATTTTATTCGTCATGTTGCCTTAAATGGCAATCATAACTACCCGGTCGCATTTTTCAGTCTTGAAATGACCGCCGAACAGATCACACGCCGCCTACTATGTACGGAGGCAAATATTCAGGAAAAAGCCTTTTTCGATCATACATTCAAATCGAGTGAAATCAATAACCTGACGGCCGCAGTTGGCAGATTGCAACAGGCAAAAATATTTATCGATCCGACCGGCAGTTTAGATGTGTCCGAACTGCGTTCTAAAGCACGTCGCTTGAAGGCTGAACATGATATTAAATTGATTGCAATTGACTATCTACAGTTAATGAAAGCAAAAGGTAACTCTGAAAATCGGCAAAATGAAGTTGCAGCGATCTCCAGTGGAATTAAGGCATTGGCTAAAGAGCTGAATATCCCCATTCTGGTTTTGGCTCAGCTTAATCGTGATATAGAGAAAAGCGGAGCTGGGGCATTGCCTAAATTAAGCCATTTACGTGAGTCGGGATCTATTGAACAAGATGCCGATGTCGTCGCATTTCTGCACCGAGATCGTGATCAGGCAAAAAATCGCCAGGATGAGGATATTACCCAAGGCTTAGAATCGCTGTTTATTGTCGAAAAAAATCGTAATGGTCAAACCGGTATTGTAAAGATGCTCTTTTTCCCTGAACGCATGGAATTTGTCAGCCAGAGCCGATTTGGTGAAGCGGATCGTCCAGAAGGGTAAGCAGATAGCCAGCTACGCCAGCACTAAAACAACAACAAATATTAGTCAACCAAAGGAGTAATCATGATGAATGAAACAACCCAACAACTTGATATATCACAACCCAGTCAGGCTTTACTGGATAGAAATGTTATCGCAGGCTATACGGGCGATATGAACAATGCAACCACGCTTTTTGAACATGCTATAGGGTGTTCAGTATCCGCGTATGAACTCTCCACCCTGGCACGGTATGTTAAACAAGAGCTGAAGAATAATCGCAAGGCGGAAGAGATATTGCAAAAGGCAATTGATGATATTAACTCATTTGATGACGGTATGTATATGCAGAGCATTGCGAAATATTTTATCCCCACAATGTTACCGCCTTATGCGGAAAAAATGTATAAATATGCCGTAACAGTAGAAGAGTTATCATATTCGGTTGATTTTTTTAGAAGGTATGACAAAGCAAAGTGTCAACCGATATTGGAAAAGATCGAAGCCCAGGCAGCGACGATTGAAGATTATTTACAGTTGTGTAGCATGCTTGAGCTGTTTGATGTCGAATGGGCAAAAAGGGTATTTGACAGGGCCGAAAACTTAGCCGCAACCATTGCAGATTACCTTCTATTGGTTAATGAACAGTCATTCTTTTACGGTTTGCCAAAGTTCCTCAAGCCAGCAGCAATCAGGTCTGCCATGTTGCAAAACGTCGTAAGTCGAGCCAAGACCGCGGAAGACTTTTACCAATTAAGTGACTTCTTTGCGGATCACGCAGGCAAACTTGACTACAAAAACAAAGTAAAAGATCTGCAACATGAAAAAAAGTTGTCTAAGTAAAATTGTATGCTATAATATAATGAAGAACTATTTTGTGCGGGAATTGTTAGTCAATTCAGATGAGACCAAATTTCAAAAGCCGTTAAGCCCAAATGACTAGAAATGTATGAAAAAATATACCAAAGAGGAAGACAAAATATGGATAAGCTATTAAGCCAGATTAAAAGTTTACTTGAAAGTGAACAATATAAAGAGTGTAGTTTGAAAAACGATATTAATAATCTTATTACTCAAAATGAAAATTTAAATTTCAAACCCATCAAAGATTTAAACAAATTTCATTTCAATATTCCAAGTTATCAGCGTGGGTATCGTTGGCAAGTGCAGCAAGTTGAAGATTTATTAAATGACATTAATGACTATGCAAATCAGCAGGGTGCTAAGCAAGCAGATTTTTATTGTTTACAACCAATTGTGGTTATGGAAGGCGGTAAAACTAATGACAGCAAGATCATCTGGGATGTTATTGATGGGCAACAACGCTTGACCACTATTTTTATTATTTTACAATATCTAAAACTCGATGCTTTATATAGCTTGGAGTATGAAACTAGAGATAAAGATTTCTTAAATAACATCATAAATAAAACGGAGAAGGATATTACAAATATCGATGAATTCCATTTTATTCAAGCATATAAAACAATTCGTAACTGGTTTGAGAATAAAAATAATAAAGATAATAAATCAAAATTGGGGGAAACACTATTAGAACAAACCCAAATTATTTGGTATCAAGTTGAAGATAAAGCAAATGGAGAAAATCTGAAAAGTTCAATTGATGCGTTTATGCGGTTGAATAGTGGGAAAATACCCTTGACCAATTCAGAGATGATTAGAGCACTGTTTTTGATTAATTGTGCAGATGAAAATGATAGCATTGAAATCAAGTTATCTAAACAGCAAAAATTAGCTGCTGAATGGGATAATCTGGAAAGAGAACTACAAAATGAAGACTTCTGGGGGTTTATCACTTTAAATAATCCATTTAAAAAAGAATATCCTAATCGAATTGAATTTATTTTTGATTTAATCGAAGGTGGAACGGTCAAAGATCATCAAGATAAATATTCCACCTATCGCAGGTATGAAGAATTCATTAATCCAAAAGATAAAGATGAGGTTCAAAAAAAAATAGAAGCTCTCTGGCTTGAGGTGAAGCAATACTATTGGCGCTTTCATGAATGGTACATTGATAATGAGCTCTATCATTTGATTGGATTATCGCTTCTGTCTAAAAGTTCAAAATTGCAAGATATGTTGAAAAGTGCAAATAAAGAACAGCAATCAGTATTTATCTCTAATCGAAAACAAGAAATCAAACAGAAACTATTTAAAAATGGCGTTGAAAAAACTATAAAAAATGTGAGTTTTGAAAAAGAAAATGGTGATTCTATTACAGATAAGGAAAAAATTAGAAATATTTTACTTTGCTTTAATGTTTGTACATTAGTTAATAATAAAAATAGTCAGCAATTTGATTTTAAGTCTTATGATAAGAATAAATGGGATATAGAACATATTCGTTCGCAAACTCCAGAAAGGAATTCAATTGTTTGGTTAAATGAAATTTTCAAATATTGGGGTTATAAAAAAAATGAAGAAATTCCTGATGACACAGACAAAGAAAAGTTAGCTAATAAAATAAAAGACTATGAAAACAACAAAGATGAAGATTTAATTGTAGAAGTAAAAAAATATTTTGGAGAATATGAACAAGTATCCTTCACTCATAAAATAGGAAACCTTTGTTTGCTAGATGCAAGCACTAATCGTGGTTATGGCAATGCTCCATTCCCTGTTAAAAGAGCAACTATTTTAGCAAAAGTAAAAGAAAGTAGATTTATTCCAATATCAACTAGGAATCTATTCTTAAAAGTATACAGCAAAAATATGTCTAATATGATGCATTGGCAAAAGGAAGATTGTGATGATTATATACTAGAAATGATTAATGAAATAAAGACAACTATTGGAGAATAACAATAATGGATAATTTACCTAACACATTTTTAGCTTTGCTTGAAAAGTATAACGTTGAAATACCAATGATTCAGCGTGACTATGCCCAAGGGCGTGGTGATGAAAAAACAGGTGAAATACGCGAGCATTTTATAAAAGAAATGTTAAGTCATATTAAAAACAAGGAAACGCTTGAACTTGATTTCATCTATGGACCAATAAAAAATAAGACATTCATTCCTGTAGATGGTCAACAACGTTTAACGACTCTGTTTCTATTGCATTGGTATTTAGCAAAAAAGGCAGGTAGTTTGAATGACAGAATTAAAGATTTAAATAACAGAATTAAAGATTTAAAGAAATTCACCTATAAAGTTCGCACCTCTACACAAGATTTTTTGGACGCCTTATTAGCTGAAAGTAAAGGGGGAAAGCTAGAGTTAACTAATTCACCTAAAGCTGAAATACTTGATGCTTCCTGGTATTATTCAATGTGGAACTATGACCCATCAATTCAAGGCATGTTAAATACACTCGATACAATGCATGGTCAATATGCGAAAAACTATAAGAGTGACAATTTGTGGAAAAATTTAAGTGAAAATAACCCAACCCCAATCCAATTTAATTTGCTAAATATGGCTGACTATAATCTTAGTGATGAGTTATATTTAAAAATGAATGCTCGTGGTTTAGCTTTAAGTGATTTTGAAAATTTCAAAGCATGGTTGCAAGGATATTGTGATGAAAGAAAACATAATGATAATGAATATTTTAATGATTTAGAAGCCTCAGACAAATTATGTTTACATTGGACACATAAAATAGATAAAGAGTGGACTGATCTGTTTTGGAAATTATCCGACGGAGATAGTGATAAATTTGATAAAATGTTTATGAATTTCTTCAACGGTATGGCACAAATTGCTATTATTAATAATCCAATTAAACAACCTGAAGATAATTCTATTGCAGAAGATGAAGATAAATTAAAGAAAATCGAACAATTTCATAATGCAATTAATAATAATAGCTATATTCCATTTAATGATTATGACAGATGTTTTACTCAAGAATCTTTGGTTGAATTTTTTACATTATTAGATGCATTATGCGATAATGAAAATTTATTAAATTTGGTGATAGATTTTAATGGTGAAGGTGAAAAGATTATTCAGCGTTTTGTGAATAATCATTCTTACGATGATATTGTCAAATTTTATGCAGTTTTCAAATATGTGACAAATGAGAAACTCAAGGTCTTCGATAATGATGAAACACTTCATCCGGATTTTAAACATTGGATCCGAGTCATTAGAAATTTAGTGGAGAATACGACGATAAGTAATGCTAATATTATTGAGGCAATTGAATCCATTAATACTCTATTAAAAGGATGTGAGAGTAAAAATATATTGCAAAATCTAAAAGACAATGAAAATATGGATATTAAACCTTTTACTAAAGCTCAAGTGCAAGAAGAAAGATTAAAGGCTGAACTAATTTTGTCCGATAAAAATGATTCCCAAATGCAAAATTGGGAAAAAGAAATTATTAAAGCGGAAAATCATCCTCTATTCAGAGGTCAAATTGGGTTTTTATTGAAAAAATTTAGAGAGGGAAATGATAAAGAATTTACTGATTTAGGTGCCGAGGATTTAGGTGTTTTCAAAAAAAGAGTTAATATTGCTTATGAATTATGGGATAAAGACGGTAGTATAAATAAATATAAAAAAGAGTATTTAATTATTAGATCTATATTAGTGTATTGTGATCAAGTGAATCTAGGAATAGGATTGAATAATGATGCGGATAATTGGCGTGCTCTGTTAAAAAGAAATGATATTCAAGTAGGCTTGATTAATTTATTCAATACGATTAATAATAAAGAATTAATGTTTGACTATTTTATAAAACTATGTGCAGACTATAAAGAAAGAAAACCACTATGGAGATATTATGTAATTAAACACGGTAACATCCTTTTAAAACAGGTAGAAAATAAAAAAATATATAAACATGAGTCAGAAGTTTATCTCTATAATAAAGAAACATGGAGGAATAATAATAATCAAATAATTTTATCAAACTATCGGAATAAAATTATTTTTAACTTTTTAAAAGAAAATGAAAAATTTACTGCCCAGTTGCATGGGACATGGTGGATCATTAATGCTGAAGACGATTTATCTTTTTACAGAGGTTATCAAATTATCGTGTCCCATTCATCTAATATGATAAGGGTACTATTTCAGCCTCAAAAAATACAAATAGAAAAAAAAGAAAAAGATGAATGGATTGTTCCTGATGTTCCTGATGTTCTTTGTGAAAAATTTAAATATCCTGATAACGAAAAAGATATATTAGATTTTATTGAAAACATAAAAAAGGTAGTACAATTAACTTTATCGCGTTAATTTTGAGATGACTAATGCTAATCTAATTTGGGCTTGCAGTGTTTAAATTACTGTGCTTTAAAATGGTGAAATTGATAAAACTTTCAATAATGGAACTGGCAGTGACATTTTGATTACTAAGAAAATAGTTTTTATGAATTTAAAATAGAGAAAAGAGAATGAACTTCGTAGCGATTGATTTTGAGTATGCGGTGGGGCAGGATTCTGCCTGCGCTGTTGGGATTGTGACAGTTGAGAATGGTGAGATCGTCGAAGAATACCAGCAACTGATTCAACCGCCGGGGAATAGATATACTTACTGGACGACTAGGGTTCATGGTTTGACTTCGCGGGACACCGCGAATTCTCCGCCGTTCCCAGAAGTCTATCCAGAGATAAAAAAACGTTTAGCCGGTAAAATTGTCGTTGCCCATAATATTGGCACTGACCGTTCAGTACTGCATAAAAATATGACTCTGCACGACATTGATCCTAGCGACTTGAACGTAGAACGTTGGGAATGCACCTTAAAAATATATAGAGCCAAAGGTTTTAAACCATGCGGACTGGATGTGCTATGTAATCATTTCGGTATTACGCTAGATCACCACGAAGTTCTATCAGATGCTCGGGCTTGTGCAAAACTTTACCTAATGCGATAAAAAGAGTAAAACCTATAGCCATAGTGTTCTATCAGGTGGTATCTTATATTAAACGCCTCCGCCGGAACTAGTACTCGGCGACTTCCAGGTGCATCGGTAATGTGCTCCCTACTGGAAAATCGAGGGGCTTTCACTGGGATGTCGCTTGTTGAAAACCGCAAAGCGAACGTAATAGGAAACCCCATTTTCTATTAGATTTAAAAGCCTGAATTCCCTACAAATGTAACTATGCTAACTCATTCAGCACTATAAATGTTGCTAATTATCCTCAAAAAAACCATTTTTTATATCTAAGCGAACTTGCTTTTTGCCTAAAACATAGTTATAATATTAAGAATGTAACTATGGAGGTTTAAAAATGGCAAGCATCACTCATCACTACAACAAGAAAACTGGCGTTACTTATGTTTATTCAGTGGAAAGTTACTGGGATAAGGAAAAGAAAGCTCCGAGAAATAAACAGGTATGCCTGGGAAAACTGGACAAGACAACGGGAGAACTGCTGCCCTCTAAACGACGTAAAAATATTATAGAAAGAGCTGTAACTGTTCCCGGAATAACGGCTACATCCAGAGTTGCTGGACCTTATATTACCCTTGAAGGCATTACTCACAAATATAGGCTTGGTAAGTTGCTGAAAAAATGTTTCCCGGAAGACAACGAACTCATTTTGAGTCTGATTTATTTTATTGTCCAAAAAGGAATTGCGTTATCCCGTTCTGAACCGTGGAGTATGACTTGTCTGCATCCGTTTGCTAAACTTATAAGTAGCCAGAGTGTAAGCAAACTGCTACAGCGTCTTTCCGAATGTCAGCGGTCGGTTAAAATGTACCACCAATGGTCGAATTAAAATGAATTAAAATGTACCACCTTTAGATAGAAAAATGCTATATTATTCTCTTCTTGAAAATAAGTTTTCAACAGGAGGGAATTAT
>JAKIUY010000136.1 GCA_021647315.1 Victivallaceae bacterium | reverse complement strand
GCTACCGTCTCAAAAATAGAGAAAAGGAGGTTGACAACGAGTTAAATCAAACGTAGATTAAAAAATGATAGGGGTGGTACATTTTGAAGTGACCGCAAGTGGTACACTTTGGGTGACCGCTGACAATTGATGAAATCGATTTCTTCACGGGGAGAAATCAGGATGACATTGATGTTTTACATAATGTATTCGATATTTTCAAAGAATCATTTACTGAATTAAATGAACAAATTTCAGATGATATTGATTCTTATTTCCCTGACCAAAGTGTCTGGTTGTGTAATTTAAGTGTTGACAAGTTATCTAATAAAATGAAATCAGTAAAGCTATCAGATGAAGCTATTGAGGATAATTTATCAAAGCAATTTGAAACGTTACCAGTATCTAATAGCATTCAAATAAAAAAACATACTGATTATAAAGTTAATTTTCATCAAACTCTTGAATTGGCCGCTAGGGTATTAAAAAATTGTGAAAACATTAAAAGTCCAAGCATCATCAATAATTATCTTGCTGAACTTGTTAAAATGTCTTCAAAATATGGTATTTTTATTCATTCTATTTTCTTACAGCAGTACAAAGAAGGTAATACTTCACACTTTCCAATCCCCAAAAATGTTGTCCTTGTAATTGCACCATTAATCAATCAACTAATGTTATTAACTTGGCTAGGAACAGACTTCATGGAACTTCCTTTAAGGAAACATTTAGAAAAATTATTAAAAGATGACCCCATTTCTGAATATGAGCTATACTTAGTATCTTTTTTGTACACTGATATGCATTTCAAGGAAAATCTTACATACTTGAAAGAGGTGGCAAGCAAAATCAAGAATCCCTATATTGCAGAATTATGTTTTATGAAAGTATTTTTATATTACATGATGAGACCATCAAATAGTCCTAAGTTAATAGAACTAGAGTCACTAATGAAAAAGCTAATAATTAAAGCTGGCAGTTTAAATAAAGGTAAAGCAACCCAAGCAATTAATGATATGTATAAAAAAGCAAAATCTCAAAATTTGTTTGAATAATTGGGCTAACGGGGTCTGCTTTGGCTAACGAGGTCTGCCACCTTTTAAAATATAATTTATTACTTAATTTAGCCTATTTTATTAAATATTTAGTACTCCGACAACTTAAAATTAAAAAATTAGCTTAAAAATTGATATTTTATCTTTAAAAAACTATCTTATAACTATATCCTAAGCAAGGAAATTGATTTTGAGCTAATTGAGGGTGGGGTTGGGCACTGGGGTTGGGAATTGGGGATATTCACGGTAAATTTGTTGGTAATAAATGACTTAATTTTTTATTTTAGGCGTAGAGATATGCTTAAATCAAATATGCTAAGCAAGAGCGATTTGATTTAAGTATTTTTTTGTTCAGGTTTGATCAATATAAGATCAACTTTTTAGGCAAAGCTTTATTGCTTTACTGGTTTGGAAGATATAGAACCGTGATAACTTACCCTCCTGAAAATTGCCTCACTAATGAATAACATTGTTACTGTCTGGGACAACTGCGATGTGCGGTTGACCGGCAATCAGGTTTTCTCCATCAGTAAATCCTTCAGGACGGGGCTTCAATTTTTCAATCAATTTTAACCGCCAGATATTCAACAATTCAAGTTTATCAGGCGCCTGGGATAAATCATTTAATTCCTGAGGGTCTTCGCTGAGATCAAAAAGTTGCTCAATCCCACTCTGGCTGTACCAGATATATTTCATCTGTCCGTCAGTCAAATAATGATTAGCTTGATGCGGTCCATAAATATCTGCATGTTCTCCATGGAGAATATCACGCACATCTTCCTGACTTCCTTTTAAAATATTTACCAGACTTTTCCCGTCAAGTCCAGTTGGCACAGGCAGATCAGCCATATCCAGAATCGTCGGCATCAGGTCTTCAAGACAGACCACACTTGTCGAAACATTATTTGATTTATAACCTAAATCAGCTGAAGGACTGATAATATAGGGAATACGAGCTGATCCCTCATAAGGATATGTTTTCCGCAACAGATGATGGTCACCGAGCATTTCGCCATGATCTGAGGTATAAATAACTATAGTATTTTCACTGTTATTTTGACCTTTTTCAGGATCAAAGCCCATTTTATTAAAAAACCTGAACAGCTGATCATCTAAATAGTTAATTTCGGCATAATATCCAGCCAACAGCGACTGCGTCTCTTCATCATTTAAATTTACATTATCAGTATCCACGCCGAAACCTTTTTCCGCATCAGGCGCAGTTGCCCAGTCGCCAATTACCGGTGGAGTAAGCCGCATGTTCTTATAGCGATTATAATAGAACGGTATCGGCGAAATGGGTGGATGAGGTGAAAGAAAAGATAGCGTGAGAAAATATGGTACAGTCGGATCACGGAATTTCTCCAGAAATTCTATTCCCAGTTCAACAGTTTCAAAAGTATGATGTTCTGCTTCAGGGTAATCAAAGGTTCGTACGGTCCAGCCATTCGGTGAAATGCCGTGTTTAGCCCGCCCGCTACTGCAAAGCACCATCTGATCATAGCCGAAACGCTTTTTGCGAGGGTACTGATGCATTGTTCTACCAACTAGATAGGTTTGATAACCAGCTTTTTTCAATTCTCCAGGCAGGGTCGCCGCCGGTTCGAATGAAACTTTTTCCTGAAAGCCGACCATGCCATGCGTTGCGGGGCTTTGCCCAGTCAAAATTGAACGTCTGGCGGCGATACACGACGGGCATGAAGAGTAAGCTTTAGTAAAACGCGTTCCCTTGGCCGCTAAATTATCAATATTCGGAGTCATCAGATGCGGATGACCATCTATGCCCAAAGCATCGCCGCGTTGCTGATCGGTAATAATCAGAATTATATTAGGTTTGGTTTTCATAATACTATTTCCTTAAAGGTTTTATTATTTAGAAGTGCTTATTGCATCAACTGTTTAATACCGTTTTGCGATCTAAAAGCGATTAAAGAGCTCACCAAACTTCCCCGCTTTGCGGGGCAAAAAAGTAACGCTCAATTAGACAGTTCTGTCTGCTCGTGTAACGAGTTCTGGAATACAAACTTTAGTCTGCAATCAGTATGCTCAGAAAAACACGCTAAAGCTGTGAACTCCGACAAAAACTCGCTAACTATCTGTGAACTCCGACAAAAGTATCGTTTTCGTTCAGACACTAATTAAAAATGAGTCTAGCTCCAAACAATTGGGCAAGTGAAACCACGCCCCATCATTTTAAAACTTCTCGCAAGTTTTCAACGCTATTGAACAGTTGACTGTTCCAGCCGAACTGCTTGCCGCCGGCAATATTATCTGGTCGGTCATCGAGATAGAGGTCAGGTTTACCATATTGAGCTTCAAATGCCTCATACATTGCTGCTTCAGGCTTTTTAGCCTTGACATCAAAACTGAAAATACCGCCATAGATCAGGTGGGCGGCAGAAAAATTCCGACAGACTTCAAGCAGGTGTAATTGCGAGGTATCAGAAAAGTAGATAAAACGATAACCGTCCGCAATCATTTCTCTGATCCATTTTGCGATCCCGGTAATATCCTGACCAATAATCAGGTTCCAGCCATGACGGATATCTTCATCGCTTAAATCAGCCCTGACATGCACCCTGAATGATTCCAGCCATTCAGCTTCATTAATCAAACCGCGTTCATATTGATCCACCGCATTCATTATGACATCCGGCACCTGTTCATTCACTGCGCAGCCGAAATAATCAAAACACCGGTCATAGTGCAGGTTGAGGCATACGCCACCAATATCAAGTGCGACTGTTTTTGTCATATTATCCATTAAAATACCTTTGTTGACTGTACGTTTTCGTTTTCGATGGGATAAAACTAATATAAGTTCTACAGAAAGTCAAGTTGTTTACTCGCTTTTAATAACAGGTTGTTGTGCACCCACATTCAGTGCTAGAGGAAATAAAGGTCTTAATTGTAAGAAAAATCCCGTAGGAATGGGGTAAAAGTAGCCATGGGTCTGTCTGCGTGCGAAACGCACAGGCAGGCGATAACCCGTGGTCAATATAAAAAATAAATTACAACTCCGCCGGCGTAAATCACATAAAAAGGCTTGAGCTGAAAGGCTTTTAACCTCTATCCACGGGCTTACGCACCGTGGCTACCCCTACGGGATTAGAACAAAGCCGACTTCGTCGGAACTAAAATTTTCTATTTTTTTATATGTAAGATTGCAGTACCGGTTTTAAATGTTAAACTAAAGGATTAAAGACTCACAAAAAAAATAAAAAAGATTAGGATGAAACTACTCATTTACAATATTGCCTACGGCACCGGCAGCCCGGGCAGTGCAGCTGGTAGACTATTAACTTCACATCGTTATTTGTATACCAATCAGGAATATTTTAACCGGATTGTTGAATTTATCAGCGAAGTCAATCCTGATGTTATCGGTCTACTCGAAGCTGACAGTGGCTCTTTCAGAACCAGTCAGGTTCACCAGGCGGCAAAACTGGCAGCCCAACTCAACCATTTTCATATCTGTGACAATAAATACGGCCTGACTTCACCGGGAAGAATGATTCCACTCCTCAAAAATCAGACAAATGCGATTGTCACCGCTGGCAATAACCATGCAACCCGGTTTCACTATTTTCCCCGAGGGTTTAAAAAACTGATTATTGAAGTAACTATTAATGGCATCACTATGTTCCTCGTCCATCTTTCAGTCAGAAAAAAAATCAGAGCCCAACAACTAGAATTTCTTACAACCATTATTCCGGCCGACAAGCCGGTCATCATTGCCGGAGATTTCAATACTTTCGGCGGTTCAGCAGAATTAAATAAATTAATAACTGCATGCAGGCTCTATAACCCAAATACAGACAACCAGCCAACCTATCCATCATGGAAGCCCAGACACCAACTTGATTACCTGCTCTGTTCAAAAAAACTGCAAGTTTCATCATTCATCATCCCCCAAGTAGAATTTTCAGATCACCTACCCATTATTGCCGAAATATCATGCAGGTAAAAAAAGAGTAATGCCGGAACCAATAAAAACAAAAACTGTCAGCCGTGAATGCGCGAATAAAAAAAACTCTTAACAGCTAAAGACCCACAAAAAAACAGGTTGGATTTTTCGCTTGATTGCAAACAGCTGCTCTGCGTTACGAAAATATTTATATAGTTCTACTATGTAAAGGCTTTCGTGCCTTAATCAGCAGTCCGCATCCTATGCTAAATTATCCAATTTATTTTTGAGCGGATCCTAATGTTTGTAACCACCGGCCTCTTTTGCGGTTAGCGGTTTTGCTACCGGGTTATCTTTAAAATAATCAAGGCAGCGTTTGATGTCTTTAATCAGCAGATCACCGAGGTCACGGCTCACCCCATGACGAACCAGAATACGTTGAATAACCAAATCTTCACGCTGGGCTGGCATTGAATAGGCTGGAACCTGCCAACCGCGGCTCCGTAGTCGGTCTGCAAGGTCATACAATGTATATCCCGTATCAACTCCAGCTTTCAGCGACCAGCACAATGCCGGAATCCCACCGCGTCCATTATAGATTATTTCAAAAGGCCCCATTTTGCCAATTTCATCGGCAATATAGGCGGAGGTGTTATAACAGGCATCGTGAATTTTTCTGTACCCCTCTTTACCCAGTCGCAGGAAGTTGTAATACTGCGCGACAATCTGACCGCCGGGACGGGAAAAGTTCAGTGCGAATGTCGGAATATTGTCACCGAGATAATTAACCCAGAAAACAAGATCTTCCGGTAGATTTTCTTTATCACGCCACACAACCCAGCCCACGCCTAAAGGAGCCAGACCGAATTTATGCCCTGAAGCATTGATCGATTTGACCCGTTCAATACGGAAATCCCATACCAGGTCAGGTTCAGAAAATGGCGCGATAAAAGCCCCGCTGGCACCATCAATATGCATTGGGATATCAAGCCCGGTATCCTGCTGAAGCTTATCCAAAGCATCAGCCACCGCTTTTACCGGTTCATATTGACAGGTAAAAGTAACGCCGAGCGTAGGGACAACCCCGATAGTATTTTCGTCACAACGCTTAATAACCTCTTCCGGAGTCATTATCAGCCGATCTCTTTCCATCGGTATTTCTCTAAGTTCAATATCCCAGTAACGCGCGAATTTGTGCCAGCAGATCTGCACCGGACCACAAATCATGTTCGGTCTGTCCGTCGGTTTTCCCTGAGCTTTCATTTTATCCCGCCAGCGCCATTTCATCGCCATACCACCCAGCATCGCGGCTTCGCTCGAACCGGTAGTCGAACAACCCATGGTATTAACCGCATCCGGCGAATTCCATAGATCTGCCAGCATGTGTACGCAGCGCCCTTCAAGCTCAGCCGTCTGGGGATATTCATCCTTGTCAATCATATTCTTATCAATACATTCGTCCATCAGTTTATGCACTTCAGGTTCGACCCAGGTTGAACAGAAAGTCGCCAGATTCTGGCGCGAATTACCATCAAGCATCAGTTCATCATGGACAATCTGATAAACATGCCTCGGGCTTTCTTCTTTTTCAGGAAATTTATATTTAGGCATTCTTACCGACAGATCATTTGACGCATAAACATCATCCAGCAGATTATTCCGTATATTATTTTTTTCATGTAGTGCCATTTTACTTCTCCTATTTTTATTAATTAAAAATTCATCAGACCTATCAGACCTATCCCCGGCTCTCCGCTTCTATTGCTCACTACTGTTTCCATGCCGGCTTTTTGCAGGCATGAATTAAGATCGGCAGGCTGACAAAAATAATCATTCCGGCCGCCACAACCCCGACATAAAGTGCCGGATTGCCAATCGGCAGATTACTCGGCGGGAAAAAGCCGACTACCAAAGAAAAGACTACGCCAAGCAACCCCACACCGGCAACAAAACACATCCCGTAAATACCCCCGGGGATTTTATATGAGCGTGGCAGATCTGGACGCGTAATACGCAGTTTTATAGCGGCGGCGTACATCAAAATATACATTACTAGATAAAGAGTGATTGTCATCGCTGAAAGCAAAAAAAATACTACACTAACATTATCCATAATAAAATATAGTGACGAGAGTACTGATACAATCACTGCCTGAATCAGCAGAATAGTTACCTGCATACCATGTTTATTGGTTTTTGCCATAAAAGGCGGTATTTCACCCTGTTTGGCAGTTTCAAGCAGACCACGACTGGGACCGCTAATCCATGACATCACACCGCCAATCGCCCCAAATGCAGTTAACAGCCCGATTACTGGAATAATGTAGGTAAGATTAAATTTATCCAGCAGTTGTTTAAACGCCTGCATTAAACCAGCGGTCAAGCTAATTTCATCTGCGGGAATAACCGTTGCCACCGCCAGCGAGCCCAGCGAAAAAATAAGGAAGATAATTGTCATAGCGATAAACATGCTGGCGGGGAACTGTTTAGCCGGATTTTCAAGTTCGTTGGCATTGACCGCATGTACCTCAACCCCGGCAAAGAGCAGAATAATACCGGCAAGAAAAGCCACACTTCCCAATCCTGAAATATGTGGCAGCAACCTAGCGTGAGGAGCTTCGCCAAGCGCTTGCTGAGCAGTAGCTAATACTTTACCCGGTTCAAGAAAATATATGGTATTACCATTATCAATCCAGAGTAAAGCCAAAATGACAATAAATATCCCCGGTAGCACAGTTCCTAAGAGCACACCATATTTGGTGATAGAACTCGCGGTATTCGATCCTTTAAGAGCAAGAAATGTCGCTCCCCAATAGATAACGAGAATAACCACTCCGTTATAAAAACCGTTATCTGCCAGCTCCGGATGCATAAAAAGGTATGCCAGAGCACCGGCGGCAAATGCTAGGGTTGTCGGATACCAGACAACATTCTGAATCCATTGCAGCCATATCGCTGTAAATCCCCATTTAGAGCCAAAAGCCTCTTTAACCCAAGTATAGACTCCACCCCCTTTTTCACTGAATGCCCCGCCAAGTTCAGCAGCAACAAGTGATGCCGGCAACAGAAACATAATAACGGCAAAAAGAATGTAGAAAATCATGGACAGGCCTTCTTTGGCCATCATCGGCAAGCCTCGGAGGCTAGTTACAACAGCGGCAACAGTCATCAAGCTCAGGGTAAGAACAGACAGCTGTTTTTTGATGGGTCTCTTCATAAAAATTCTCCAGTTTTTTTTACATAGGCAATTATAATGAATATAGCCAGTTAAAACTCTACGGCTATTATTATACTTGTTTAGGTTGAAATTTTAACTCTTATTTTTTACTTTTCAGCTCAAATCGCCAAATAAACGAACTAAAAACTACCCATAATGGGTATATTTAACCTGTCGGGTTACTTTTTAAATTAATTCCAACTATACTGATTTTGAATAAAATAAAACTAATACCTCTAAGAACTAATTTCAAACGAGTTTGATATTAATTTCTCTCTGCCATCAGCAGTTCAACAGAGCATCCATAGGCACGGGATTACAGTTATGCCGTTCTGAGCCCTGTTTGCCTATACTTAAGTTTCAAGGTATAGCTTCAGGATAAGTAAATTTACACTATGTCTGAATACAGATAAATTGTTGCAAAAAAAATTTGCAAATCTGCTTCGGTATGATTACCTTAACTCATTAACGGTGACATCCTGATCAGGAATTTAATCCTATGGGCATCAAACATACAGAATTCAGGTTTTATGAAGAGCTGAATGACTTTTTACCAGAAGACCGGGAAAAGCGCAGCTTTATGTACAAATACGAGGGCTCCACTTCCGTAAAAGACGCAATTGAAGCTATTGGAATTCCCCACGTCGAAGCTGACTTGATAATCGTCAACGGCAAATCGGTCGACTTTACATACCGCCTGACCGGAGGCGAACGTATCGCGGTATATCCAGTATTCGAAAGCTTCGATATCACCCCCATTGTCCATTTACGTCCCAAACCATTGCGCCGCTCACGCTTTATCCTGGACGTCCACCTGGGTGCATTGACCCGGCGTTTACGCATGCTCGGCTTTGACTGTCTCTATCGCAACGATTACGATGATGCCAAGATCGCCGATATTTCAGTTGCCGATAAACGCATCATCCTGACCCGTGACCGCAGTCTGCTGAAAATAGGAAAAGTCACTCGCGGCTACTGGGTGCGCTCACAGATCCCGGAAAAACAAGTAGAGGAAGTCCTCCTGCGCTTCGACCTATATTTACAAATATCCCCGTTCAACCGCTGTATCAGCTGTAACGGTCAATTACAGCCAGTGGCAAAAATGGAGATAATTAATCAACTCGAACCGCTTACAAAACAATATTACGATGAATTTTACCGCTGCATGGAATGCTGCAAGATATTCTGGAAAGGTTCACATTACGAGTCAATGCTCCGCAGAATAAAAAAGATTACAAGCCGCGATTGAATAAATCGCAATTAGTAATGCGTAATTTACGCTATGACAACACGGTTCAATAAACAGGAATTTGACTATTGCTAATGAAGTTGAGAGTATTTTCGCTCCAATATTTTTTTGATAGTTTAATCACTGAAATATTGATTTTCATTAATCAAGTTATATCTTAAGCAGTAAACTGATTTTCAAAGCCACCTATTCATTAAAAACTGTCATGGGGGCACAATTTAAGGTTATTAATATACCGTATCCAGGCGAAAGCCTGCAGGAACAGCAATGAAAAAGAAAAAAAATATATATTTAAGCGGCCCGATAATGGATGAACATCTCGGCACCGCCCGTGAATGGCGCAATGATGCGACAACCAAGTTACAAGGTCAATTTGATCTGCTTGATCCAATGCGACGCAATTTTCAGGATCGTCAGGTCGACAGTGCCAATGAAATTGTCGAGTTTGACCTCCAGGACGTCCGTGATGCCGACATTATTTTGGTAAACTATAACAAACCAAGCATCGGCACCAGTATGGAGGTATTCTACGCATCCCATACACTCGGTAAGTTTGTCGTCGCATTTTCACCATTTGAGTTCAAGGAATGCAGTCCATGGATGGTCAGATACTGTACCAAGATCCTCGGTTCGCTTGAGGAAGCAATCAGTTACCTGAATACCCATTTTTCAGATTAATATAAAAAAACTTAACCACGAAAAAAACGAAATTATTATTATTATTGCATCGCAATAATAAAAAATAAGTTTGTACTATTTACTTTTATATTTGTATTTTTTTCGTGACTTTCGTGTTTTTCGTGGTTAAAAAATATTTAATTTATGGATAGTAATATGAATACAATCGCAAGAAAAAAAATTATTGCCGAATGCGACAACATCGTCATCAAGGTCGGCACCAGACTCTTGACTGAACCGGAACGTATACCCCGGCTGATCAGCAGTATCGCTGAACTGCGCCGGCGTGGCTACCGCATTATTCTGGTCTCATCCGGTGCCGTCGGCATCGGCATGAAACAGCTTGGACTGAACAAACGCCCAAGCAAACTCTCTCAAATCCAGGCACTGGCCGCCATCGGGCAGAATAAACTGATGTCGATCTATGATGATGAATGCCGCAAACATAATTTTAAATCGGCCCAGTTGTTATTGACCTCTCAGGATATGAAAGAACGTCACCTGAATATTCTTAATTGTATTCACGCATTGTGGAGCAATGATGTCCTGCCGATTGTCAATGAAAATGACTCCGTCTCTGTCGATGAACTTACCTTCGGTGATAATGATTTTCTTGCCGCCATGCTCGGCACCATCACCCGCTCACCATTAACGGTTATTCTGACCACCGAAAGCGGTTTGCGAGCCAGAAACGACGATGGTACTCTAGGCAAACGTATTTCAACCGTCAGCGCCATTGACGACACGATGAAAGCATCGGCCTCCGGCACCGATGACAGCCATTTTTCAATCGGCGGCATGATTTCAAAACTCACTGCGGCAGAGCTAGTCAATGCTGCCGGCGAGTATCTCTGGGTCGCTGACGGCCGCAACGATAACACCCTGCTTGATATTATCGCCGGCAAGGATATCGGAACCCTGTTTATCCCCAGCAAGAAACGGATGAGTGGCAAAAAACGCTGGCTCTCATTTCTGACGGAAAGCGTCGGTCAAATAATTATTGATGACGGTGCCGCCAATGCGGTATGCGCCAAAGGTTCAAGCCTGTTACCTTCTGGGATAATCGGGGTAAATGGCAGTTTCGAACGCGGCGCAACCGTGGATATTTGCGATGACAAAAACAGTATATTGGCCCGTGGTCTAACTAATTTCAGTGCACAGGAAATTGACAAAATAAAAGGACGGCAAACTGTAGAGATTGCCGATATACTCCATCATACTGCCGATGGTGAAATAATCCACCGTGATAATCTGGTGGTGATGTAATTGTGCAACCCCATTCGGTGTTGTAAATAACAAAAATATAACCGGCTTTGCCGGAGAACTAAAAATAGTAGCTTGCGACTTCTAGGCGCATGGGCAAATAATCCCCCGTGGGAATTAGGACGCTTACTTCGTCCTCTGCGAGTGTCGCCAGGATGTCGCCTGTTGAAAACCACGAAGTGAACCTACTAGTGAAAATACAAATTCCTCTTAGGTTGAAAATTAACCCGACAGGGTTTAACAATAATAGCCGTAGG
>JAKIUY010000135.1 GCA_021647315.1 Victivallaceae bacterium | reverse complement strand
TTTACCTCGGCTTCACATAGTTTGTTACCGCTACTATGCACGAGGTTCAGTTCTAGGCTGCTGGTTAGGCTTTACCTAGGTTGGATTATCCAACTTATTTGCACCAGCTTCGCTTGGCGCTCTCATGGCAGTAGCCTGTCGGTAATAATTTATGGTCATGAATTTTGGTTTTCCAGATCTTATTGAATTCGATCTGATTCGGCATGAACTTGAAAAGACGATTTGCATGGTCTGGTGATAAGGCATAGAGTTCATCTTGGAATTTGAACAGGTAACTATGCATATTCATGAAATGCGTCGGCTGGATTCTATCCAGCATTTGATAATAAACATTCAGGCTTTTGTCATGCAGTGCCTCAGGTGCGTTGTCTTTGTGCCACTGTAGTGTTTTGTTTAAGTCAGCACAATATTCCCGGGCAGTATGGCGCGCCATTCCATCGGCAACGCCATCAGGATTGCTCATCGGGATAAAATAAAATTCGTGACGGCTCAAAGCATATTCCGCTAGCGGATCATCGCTCAATAGCCATTGCAACATGCCTTCCACACAATAACTGCCGGAACTTTCATTAGCATGATTCCTCGCAGATATCAAGAATTTTTTCTCCGGTTTCGGCTTAATCAAAGTTGAAGCTTTCAAGAGCCAGATGTTCCGGTCTTGTTCACTTTTCCCGGCAATTTCTTTTTGCAGCGCCGGATGATCCAGGCTGGCAATAAATCTTTCACAGTCATCATAGCCGTAATGGGGATGAAGTGATAAAATCCCTGTTCCGGGAGCGGTATTGAAATTAATATAGGAACGCCCCAGCGCGGTTGAGGCCGGGATAACAGTCCAATCCGTATCTGCTGTGTGTTTCCAATAAAAACAATCACGTAATTCAGAAAATGGTTCTGTCGACCAGATTATTTCCAACTTGATACTTTGGTTTTCAGAACTATTATTTGATATTTTCGTATCAAACTTGAATGATTCAATTGCGGTTTCTGAAAAGGCATGAAAAATAAAACTGTTTCCCGTGATTTTCTCAATGCCATCCTGTTGCGGATTGGCACTGTCAAAATCGCCTGAAACTGTAAACATAAGAAATATCCTCTTTTATTTAACGAAAGGTAGCAGGAAGAGTAGAATATCAGCCTGCATAAAGGCGCACTCGGTTATCTCCTCGCCCCGGTCCCGCATTGGTGGTAGGCCGGACGCGGTGATTTTGCTGCCGATGAATTTGAGCAGGCATTTCGCAGCAGCTTGGTTTGCATCACCACCGGTC
This sequence comes from Victivallaceae bacterium, assembly GCA_021647315.1. Classification (GTDB taxonomy): domain Bacteria; phylum Verrucomicrobiota; class Lentisphaeria; order Victivallales; family Victivallaceae; genus JAKIUY01. The sequence goes on along the minus strand of JAKIUY010000135.1, from coordinate 10,340 downwards.
CGCAACAGTACGTTTACGGTAATGAAATATGTCCATATATTATGTTTTGCAGTACTGGTCTCATATTCGTCCCATTTCAGCGAACCGTCATGATTGACGCAAGATCTAAGAAAGTCACAAGCTTTATCTATTGCATGGGCTATTTTTTCCTGCGTTGGCCAATAAGCTTCACCTGCTGCTTTCAAAACTTCAGGCACAACTTCATCAGCATTAAACAGGCACCAAAGTACCAGAGAGGTATAATTAATCGTTACTCCATTATCTGCACGATATGGGAAACAACCATTATCCCATTGCAGCGGCAGGGTATGGAACAGGCTGCGTTTGGCCGCCTGCTGAAATAGGTTGGCTTTGGTTTGATAAACCTGCTCCAGCACGGTGGCGATCAACGCCAGAGACTCTACTGAATGCAGATTGGCGTTCAGGGTATCATAGGCTGAACGTTCATGATGCGGGAAGATGCCGGAACCGGCCGGCCATTCAATGGACAAATACCACATTCCCGCGTTACGCAGACAATCGCGGTAACTTTTTTTGGGCGGTAAGCCGTTTAATAATGCAGTTCCCAGTCCATGGACGACAAATGAGGTCGAAATGGTTGAAACTTCATCCAGACCGGTTCCCTCCCAGTCGGAAGAGCGTTCATTATTCTGAATTTCAAACCAGCCACCCCGCTTGTGTTGACGCGCGGTGAGCCAGTCAAAAGCTATTTCCGCACGATGCATCATCTTGGAGTCGTTATTTTTTTTACCGATCAACCAGAGTGCCAAAGCTGCGCTGCCGCAACCGCGGTGGTGGTGTGCACCGCCAGCATTATAATCAAGCAGCGGCCCATGATAAGCCTTTTCACTCCAGAATGAACCATAATATTCACCCGGCGAAAAATCCTGAACTCTTACCAAATAGTCCGTAATTTCTTGACAAACTTTACTGATTACATCATTTTTTGTATCTACTAACATTGTTCACCTTATTACTTATTTTGTTACTACTCACCCAGCTTCGCCCGTTCGTAGTTCCCACTTTAGTGGGTGTTTTTCCGCACCTTTAGGTACGTGCCAGCTCGCTACCTCGAGCGTAGCAACAGGTGAGCAAAGCGAACAACCAAAGCAAAGATACCACCTAAAGGTGGAACTACAAACGAAATCGTACCTAAGTAACAACCTTGTTTTATATAAAAGAGGTGGTTGCAAAAGTCCAATCACCAGCCAGCTGTTTAAAGTTTTTATTTCTGAGTATGCAAGCGATGTTTGAAAAGGTTTCGGTATTTAAAAAACCTTTTCAAGCAGCGTCTAATTAAGCTTTAATCTATAGCTTTATGCTATACTTATACTTCAAACGTTTGAAATCTTAACTTTTTTTGCGCCCTGATAAAGCTATCTCTGCCCTTTGCAAGTCACTGGTTACTTCCAGTAGCCAATAACTTACAAAAAGCCCTTTGATCTTCGGCGATCAACCCAGTAGCCGGCGTTCTCCGAACGCATTGGGCAAAAGAGGCACGGTTCGCGCGAATAATGTTTGAATTTTATCTCCAAGTATCACCTGCACATGTCCGGCGAGCAACACTCATTCAGGGATGTCTGCGGGCACCCCCTGCAAGACAACCTGCTATTGGTCTTGCACTAACGTATAATATCTACCATACGTTAAAGTTTTATTCTGGACATCCTCCCACATGCCGGAACTGAATTTGGCTCCAACGGCTTTTTCAATATAGACATATCCACTCCACATCGTCTGTCCGCTATAAACATCATGATTGTTACCAATAAGCCAGACATTACCTACGTAACCGTTGGCACGCGTTTTTATAACCGCGTCATTCGGAACGCCGGAAAATGAGTTGCCGGAAATCTTAGCCCCCTGAACGCCATTAATATTAATTGCGCAGTCAGAACCGGATAATGAGATAAAATTACCGCTAATCGTAACGCCTTTAAGATAGGCCGAGTTATCCAGATATATCGAAGTATTTGTGACTCCCTCAAAATAACAATTTTGAATAGCATAAGCGCGCCCGGTGTTCGCATAAACCCCGTAACTCATACCACCGCCTTCGATAGTGGTACCACTGATTTTTACCGCATTGGCATTTTGCAGGTAGATGCCTGTATCACTGATGTTCTCAATTACACAGTCAACAACATTCAACCCATTGGCAGTATTGGATCCGCTACCTGTGCGTATCCCGAATTTGTTATTGGTTAAAGTGCATTCACGCACCGTCTGAATCCAGGAATATTTGAATTTAATAGCGGCTCCACCTTCTGCGTCACTGCCGCTGTTGGCGGCATTATAACCTGTAATGTGAAGGTTGCTGAATAAATTGCGGCAAGAATAATTCACTTCAATTCCGGCACTGGCAGCAGTTGCTAAAGTTCCATTTATCTTAAAACTTTTCAGCGTAATCTGATCTGCCCGTCCACTGGAAGTTCCATCGCCAAGTTTTATAGCGTAATCTCCACCCCGATGCATCAGTAAACTTGTTCTGCCGATCCCCTTAATGGTCAGGTCAGCATATTGCGGATTGGCCAAATCAATCGGACTGTCCAGGTAAAAAGTTCCTTTGGGAATTATCACCACCTTTGATCCACCCGTGGCAGTGGCGGCATTGATGGCCGCCATAATAGCGGCACGGTCGTCCAGCGTATCGGTCCCGTTGGCATTGTGGTCATCAACGATATTTTCACCGACATCACTACCCAGTGCCACAGTAAGACCGGCAACCCCAATAGCGACTAACAACATAGATTTTAAAACATTATTCTTTCTCATGAAATTCTCCTGACAGGCATTTGCCTGCGGTGATTTGTTAAAATTCTGTCTGGTTACAACATTACAATCGGACATGGCAAAACTCTGCGCCATGCTGAAACTTTTCACGTTACGTTGCCGGTCTATGCATAGTACACCTCCGTGATAAATAACAGTTATACTAAAACGTCATACTCTATTTTTACGCAAAATTGATTGTTATAATGTAATCAAAAACAGTTTTCCCCTGTCAGATTTAAAGTTTGTGATAAAGGAGTTGCCGCCTTGAGTGATGTCTCGTTCTAAACCAAGCTCCACCACTGATCTGATCTGCTCCTTGATAATGATTTTCACCGTCTTGTCAATCGCGTTACGATAATTGGCAACATATAACAGAATTTTATTATTCAGTTTCAGTCCTTTGATTCTGACCCATGCCTGATCTGCCCGAACACTATTATAGACCCGCCCGTTCAGAATAATCTGTTCATAGGGGGCGACCAGACGGATCGCGTCACTGATATACTGCAAATTTATCGGATTATAAACCGCCGCTCCTTTCCAGAACAGAATCAATTTGCTCTGCTGCATTAATGCTTCGAGAATCTGATATTTAAACATCTTTTTCTGCGACAATGTAACCTGTCCGAAGCCGGAATGTTCAGCCAGCAGCGTCGGGGCAATAACCTTTTTCCCGATATAGCGGTTGTACATCTCAATCAGGTCACCGACTTGGGCGGAATCTTTGATCCCGCCATAGGTGTAGATCATCGGACTGATATAGTCGCAGACCGCAGCCAGTTTTTTATAATCCCAGTAACTGTTTATCTTACTCTCTTCAGGAGAACTGTTTTTCAGGATCTGGGCAATTAACAGTTTTTTGCCAAAAGTCGTTGAACTCGGAGCTTCGGCAAAGCCCTTCAGGTAGGCCTGACGATATTTCCGGTAACGGTCAACCATACGATCACATTTAAAATCCACCCAGGCTTTGTATTGTGCCGCATATTGTTTTTTCGCTTTAACTATTTCTCTTGCCTCAATATATTTGACGCCACGTTTCAGGCAATATTTTTCAAACAGTTTTTCAGTCAGTGGATTATAATCGAACTGATCTTTTTTCTGATTGAAATTTTCATCATCCAGCACCATCCCGGTCACTCCCTGGCGTCCCTGGTCGATTAGGTAATCAAGATTCTTGCGGTAGTCCGCATTGCTTTCATCAACACTCAATGACGGTCGTTGCGCGTCGCGCTGCCCCGTAAATTTCACTGCCTGGAATTTGGGATCCCTGACCATGAATGCACCATAAAACGGGGAATGCTCACCTAAAATAGTTATCCTGTTCTTAATACATTGACTGCGGAATTTAGTCCAACGACTGCCGGAGCTGTTCGGGGTAAGATGCCAGGCGTTAATGACATTCAGCCCACTGAAGCGCATATTAGCGGCAATATGCGGAAATTCCTGATAGAAAGCATTGCTATTCCCGCCCGCCGGACCGATCAGGATGGTTTTGAACCCCGTGACCGGCTTCATTGCCACAGTCCATAACGGGATCGTTTCTGTCAGCTGTTTTTTTCCCTTATATTCCAGATAGTAGTGACCGAATAATTTACGTTCCGGCAGGAAACCGGCACGTTCAGCTTGAACAAAAACCGTATAGGTCAATGAGAGGGCATAGAGATAAATCTTGTATCTGTTATATTTGATGCCGTCAATACGCTCGCTGCCACTTGGTTGCCAGGTCAACTTTTTATTGCCCCATAAATGTGGCCGACTCCAGCTTTTGCCCGCCCAGTGGCTGGTGATATTCTTGACTTTGACCGTTGCCGGCAGTGAAAGATGGAATACTGCAGACTGCTGATCGCCGGGAATTTTGGTGACCGCACCATAATACCTGAATACTAACGGGGTAACAACCTTATCGCTGATACCGTAAACTTTGAAATCCGACTTAAGCGCATAAGCTGTTTTGATGTCGGTAAACAATCCTTTGTTCGCCACGTTCCTAACCTCATACCGTTGCGGGGCATACGCAGAATCTGTTGTAACAACCATTGCGTCCAACAGCATTCTTCCCTGCGGAACAATGCTTAACTTACCAGTTCCGCCGGCTGCCGTAAAAGCCCCGGCACGCTGCCAATAATATTTCCCCGGTCCAGCATATTTACCATCCTTGACTTTTTCATTGGCTTGGGTTTTAAATGCACTTATCTTATTTTTATTGAAGTATACTGAAACAGCAGGTTTGTCCATATATCCGTACATTCTCAACCAGACAAAATAGTTGCGTTTCGTCGGCATCAGAGTTTGTGGATCGACTTCATCTTTTATTTTGAAGTTCCATTTAAACGGTTCATTTTGCAGATAGACCCCACCCTTGCCGGAAAAATAACCGGGCTGTTTGCTGCCCCAGGCTGAAACGGTGAATTTTTTATTGATCGCTTCAGCTTCGCGCCAAATGTATTTTTCCGTCTGTTTCAGCTTATTGTCACTTTCGGCTATCTTCAGCGAAAGATTGCTGAAATAGAGTTTACCCGAAGCTCGATAGAGCACCAGCAGAGCAAAAAAATCTTTGACCGGCACGTCAAGAGCTTTGACTGATTCAAATTTCCGCCATTGCCCGCTCGGTTTAAGCACAATAGCCTGAAACTTTTTATCTTTGCTGTTACGATTATATTTTATCTCAACCCGCAGCATGCCCTTAGGTCCCAAAGCGATATTTTCTGTCCGGTAATAGCCGGAAAATATAATATTCTTACCCGCAGGTAAATTGAGCTTGGTGCGTTGCCCGATATAACCGCGGCCGGTCAGCTTATCACTGGAAATTACCGCTACCGGCTGCCCCTTGAACTTGTCAGCCGTCAATCTGATGCTGGAAGCACCTTTGAACGTCGCAAAATTCCAGCCCGCCGGTCTGCTGCCCTTTGAATTGCTCCAGCTGTTGTTAATCAACAGCTCCTGCCCGTAAATATTACCGGCAAGCAGCACTGCTATCGCAATCATCAGGATAAAACCCTTCATTTTAAACATTCTTCAACCTCATATTTTATTGATCCGTCTACTTTTGTAAAAACTTGTTTTACCTCAAGAACCCATTCCCATCGTAATAATTAACTGTAACCTTCTTTAAACCATTGCCACCTTTCGAACTGACATGGAGGTCAGCATTAAGCAAATTAGCCTTATCACTATGTCTTGCATTAACTAATCTTGTTGTTGCGCTGCCAATAACCTCAACATAATATTCTTGTCGATCCTGGGTTGCACTTTTTCTTGAATCAGCGATAAACCAGACTTTAGAAGGACTTTTCCAACTATTATATGAACCGGTTCCAACTAAACTATTACCAGAGAATCTACCATATATTACCGGACTGGCATTAATCCTGAACGCAGTCGTCCCTGCGACTCGACGCATGCCGTAAGTATAATTTAGATGAGCATACTTACCGAATGGTTTTTCACTTGGACAAACAAATATGGAGGTATAATTAGGATCAGCATTACCAAATTGCGGTCCTGGCGCATATTTCCAATACATTAAAGCACGTGCCCATTGCAAACCACGATAAATAGTTGGCGGAGCCCAACCATCACTATCTTCAGCATATAGAGCCACAACCAACCCCGTCTGCTTAAGATTATTGGTGCAGAGAATAGACTTGGCCTTTTCACGTGCCATATTCAGTGCGGGTAATAGCATGCTGGCGAGGATCGCAATAATAGCTATAACCACGAGGAGCTCTATAAGCGTGAAACTTAATGAGTTACGACTTTTTTTTGTATTTATTTTCATCGTTTTTACCTTTCTGTTTTTTATACTTTAAACGCTTGAAGCATTAAGTTATTTTCGCTTAAAGTAGAGTTAAATCATGGGAACCATTCCCATAATTGTGTTCTGTCTTTTCCAGTCAAACTGACTGAACCCAACTGTTTATCAATCTCCTTATTTTAGTTAGTGTCTGAACGAAAACTCCCGATCTAATTAGACGGTACTCGAAAAGGTTTTTCAATTTGTCTAACACTGGTAAACAAATTGAGCATTTGAGGTTAACCAGCGTTTGCTTTTTGCGTTCGGAGAACGCCTGTTGAAAACCACAAAGTGAACCTACTGGTTTGCACGACCTTTTCGTGTAGGGTCTAGTTAAGGACTCACAAAAAAATATCCAACTATTCTCGCGCAATTCTTAAATTATCCCTACCTTGCTCCAAATCTCATCCATTTCAATTACCTGTTTCTCTTCCATTGCTTTTTGAATGGCGATAGCGGTAACTGTACTCAATAAGCCTTCCTTGCCACCACATAATGGCTCAGTACATGAAACCATTGTTTCATACAAATCTTCCATTATTATTTCATCCCCACCGCCATGCCCGGGGACTGCTGTCGCAGCCAAAGTAGAAAAATCTTTAATCTGAGAATCGTGCTTAATCCGCTGAAGCAAAATCTTGCCTGAATACCACTCTGTTTCAAGGGTTCCACGAGTTCCGCAAATATAAAAGCCGCGTTTGGGCAAGCCTGTATTTAAACTTGCATGAAAAGTTGCTCTGACACCGTTGCGATACTCAATAATCGCAACTTGATTATCAATTATACTCTTTGCTGTTTTAAATGGGCAACTGGCTTCTGTCGTTACATGCTGCCATTCTGAATAGGCTTGCCGACCATCCTTATTCAGTCCTATTTCATCGACAATATGACTGTTTTCAGGCGTAAAAAAGTTCAATCCGCCGAATGATGCGACACTTGTTGCTAAACTGTCAACAAACCAATTAGCCAAATCAATATCATGGCAGCATTTTTCTACAATATGTCCTCCAGAAATTTCTTTAAGCCGCCGCCATCCTTTCATGATATGTCCGCCATGATAATGTGGAATACACTCATCAAATTCAAAGCTCACAATATCACCGATAACTCCGTCATCGAGAAGTTCCTTGATCTTTCTGTAATGTGGTGAAAAACGCAACACAAATCCAGTGGCGAACTGCTTTCCACTCTGCTCATGCGCCTGACAAATTGTGACGCAGTCTTCAAGTGTGGTTGCCAAAGGTTTTTCAGCAAAAACGTGTTTGCCAACTTCAAACGCTTTAACGATATGTTCCTTGTGGACGTTATTCGGCGATCCGATTAACACCCAGTCAATATCTTTCATATTAAGTAATTCATCATAATCTGACGTTACATGATAGTCTCCGGGCATGATTTTCTGAAAATTTGCAATACATGCGGCATTCGGTTCACAAATTGCTCTTATTTCAACTTTATCGTTGATATAGGTAGCAAGCCCGGTCATCCGATGCCCACAGCCAACAATACCGATTATAGGTTTACCTGTCATAGTTATTTCTCTTCGCTAAATACTTCTACTTCCCGTAGAAACATGTAATTTGAATTTAATCCGGTGATATAATAATCAAGTAATGCAATTCTGATGAACCGGGCTGGTTGCTGTGGAAAAACATAGCTATAAACTTTTCCATCAGCTTTTTTAAACTGCCGGGTTCCAACCTTTTTAAACTCGCTGCCATCACTTGAAATGCTGACTTCAACATTCTTTGTGCCGTATTTTTTCATATTATAGACTAAAACTCTGCTGACTTGATTTAATGCTCCCAAGTCAATGGTAATTATTTTAGGAAAATCAGGATCTTTTCCAGTCGCATAGCCACCAATTTTACTGTCAGCACCATCAACCGCACGCTTCCTGCCATCTGTAAGTCCAGCTTGCCATTGAACATTTTTATTGTTTGATGAACTTACGTATGATTTGCCAAACGCCAAATTTCGACTATCTTTTGCTTCCACAGCTGCTACCATTACCACCCTGTCTTTGAATTCACTTTTTCCCAATAGCTGCTTCATTATCACCTGCGACAGAACTGGCGATATAGTTCGAGCCATTTTTACATAGCCTAATTTATTGGGATGAACAAAATCAAACAGTAAATCTCCAGTTTCCCCGCCTTCAAAGCAATATTTTTCCCATATTTTAAAATGATCTACTAACGTTATATTTTTTGTTTTGGCGATTTTCCTGACCACGGCTATATATGGTTTCAGATAATGATTTGCTCCATGAAAACTGTAAGGATAATAATTGACTTTATTATTATCAATCGGTGGCGTTGTCATTAGAATCGGCACAATCCCATTTTTAAGCAATTTATCGACAATTTCATTCAAGTCTTTTTTGAAGCGAACAAGCGATAAACGTGGTTTTATTTTCCCGAGATCAATGAATGCATCGTTACAACCAAACATGACAATAACAATATCAGGTCGTAAATCCAGCACTGATTTTTGAAGTCTGGCAACGCCATCACTAACCATATTGCCACTTACACCGGCATTAATAAATTGCAAAGAGTGATTTTTGATTTTCAGTTTATTTTCAAGAATCCCAATAAATGTCTGCTTGCTATTAACTCTCGCAGCTAATGTAATTGAATCTCCGAAAAAAACTATTTTTATATTTTTATCCACTCGTCCGGCAAAACTTACCGAAATAATAACTGCAAGAAAAAGATTGCAAATTAATATTTTCTTCAACATATATTTTTCTCCTATCAATATTTTTTAATGAATCGCAAGAATCGCTGATACCCTGTCAGATGTCTTTTGCATTGCCTGCGCCAATTCTTCAATCTCTTTCTGTGTCCGCCCATTAGTATGAAAGTAAATACCGATGGCCGCATTAAGTCCACTCGCTTTATTAACCAGCGGAACTCCAATCACAGTTACGCTATCCTTGATAATAGATTCATAACCTTTTGCCTGGATATTCTTCAGTATCTCTACCATCTCCAGATTGCTTTTAGGAGCAAAGGAAGGCTTGAAGTCTATTGGGATACGCTGCCGAAAAGCCTGATATTCCGACGTGTCCATATTGGATAAAAGTATCCGTCCGGTCGCTGTATTATAAAAATTTTGATCAACCGTTGAAGAAACGGCAATTCTATAAGGTTTACTGCACTCTTCAATCAATACAGTATGACGTTGATCATTGTCTAATAATATCAAAATAGACGTTTCTCCAGTCAACTGTGACAATGCCCGTAAGTGAGGCTTAGCACATATTGCCAACGACTCACACTGCATCATGTTCATGCCGATATTTTTCACCTTTTCTGCCAGCCTGAATTTACTGGTATCAGGATCCTGCTGAATATAACCGAGTTGCGCCAGGGACTTTAAAAAATTATGCACCGTAGGCTGTTTAAGACCTAATGTCTTACTTATTTCCAGACCGCCAAGACCGTTCTTCGCGCACTCTAAAGTATTTAACAATTCCAATATCTGAAACGCTCTGTCTAAAGATTGAATCATTTTAACCTCAATTTTTCTTTATTATCACTAATAATGATAGCTGTTTATCTTTGTTGATATAAAGTATACCGGATAATAACGGCTTTGTCAATAGAAAAAAGAAAAAAGAGGAGGATTTTATGCTTTGTGTTAATTGAAAAGTTAAACGCACACTCAAAAAAATATTCCGTGCGTTTAGTATATCTTAAAGTATAGTGTGCGTTTAGTTTGACATGAGAAGTAAAGTTTTAAATATAAGTTTTATAATGGTTAT
>JAKIUY010000216.1 GCA_021647315.1 Victivallaceae bacterium | reverse complement strand
TCTCCTTTTTTTTTAGAGGTGAGAGTTTAAAATAACTGGGAACCTCTCTTGATTTTATATCAAAAAGCGCAATAAAAAAGGGGGAAGACGGTTTTTCTCTGTTTTTTATTGATTTTAAGTAAGAAAACAGGTCTGTAACCATAGGTAAGGGTTGACAGAACCTAATACTCAGGTAGGAGCTTATGAATTAAAACAGCTGAAAATGCCTCCACTTGAACAGATTTTATTGATAGGAAAAATAATAAAACAAACTGTAGAGTTGTAAAAAAACAAATTGACAAAGTCATTAACGAAGTATTATGGGGAGAACATTATGTCAAAATTAACGGAAGCACATGATTCATTTTAATGGGGATAGATTTATGGGGCCACGGAATTAAGGTGACTGATGAATAAATATAATAATATTGCGGAATTACTGACTGTTGCCGCTGAACAGTTTGGGGAGCGCAAGGCACTTTTTGCTCCTGTTCGTGGCGGGGACGATGAAAGTCTTACTTTTCGTGAACTTGAATCGCTTAGTAACGCCTATGCTCGTTTTTTTATAGATAATGGTTTGCGCAAAGGGATGAAAACGTTGATGATGGTGCGTCCCGGCCTGGAGATGACTGCTGCGGTTTTTGCGGTATTCAAAGTCGGCGCGGTGCCAGTGTTGATTGATCCCGGCATGGGGATGCGTAAAATGCTCGGCTGTATCGAAAATATTGAGCCGGAAGCATTCATCGCAATTTCACTTGCCCACTGGGTCAGTCTGGCTTGTGCTAAATATTTTTCATCAATAAAAATCAGATTTTCTCTTGGTGCGCTACCGCCGTGGCGACCCGGTCTTAAACGGCTCGATAAATTTATCACTCCTGAGCAAGTCCGCAAAAGTTCTACTGTCGATTTTACTATTGCTGAAACAGATCTAGATGAGATGGCGGCAATTCTGTTTACGACCGGCAGTACTGGGCCGCCGAAGGGCGTTATATATACCCATCGGGTCTATCTGGCGCAGGTTGAGATTATCCGCCAGGCTTATGGTGGCGGGCCAGATATGATTGACATGTCGGCATTTCCGCTGTTCGCGATGTTTGCGATTGTCATGGGTATGCCGTCAGTAATTCCGAAAATGGATTTTACCCGTCCCGCCGAAGTTGATCCGGAAATTATTATTAATACAATAAATCGTCATCAGGTAAGTTTTTCTTTCGGTTCGCCTGCACTGTGGCGTACGGTTGCCGTTTATTGCCTGAAGAATGAAATAAAACTGCCGACTTTGAAAAAAGTGCTGATGGCCGGTGCGCCGGTTTCCGCTGAATTGCATGAAATGGTTAAAAAAATCATTGCTGTTGACGGTGAAACACTGGTGCCCTACGGGGCTACTGAAGCATTGCCGATAACCAGTTTTTCCGGCACCGAAATGTTGGCTGAAACCGCCGAATCTACTGCTGAAGGTGCGGGTTATTGCGTTGGCTACCCTAATCAGGGGTTAACGATAAAAGTGATTGGCTGCAGTGATGATATTATTCCAGTATGGGATGACGAACGTGAATTGCCCGTGGGTGAAGTTGGCGAGATTATGATTAAGGGTGATGTGGTTACACCAGGATATTTTAATTTGCCGGACGCCACAGCAATGGCGAAAACCAAGTCACTTGACGACCGTATTTGGCATCGTATGGGAGATGTCGGATATTTTGATCATGTTGGCCGACTTTTCTTCTGCGGGCGCAAGAATCATCGGGTCATTACCGCAGACCGGATCTATTATCCAGTCTGTTGTGAAGCGATATTCAACCGTCATTCCGAGATTTTTCGTACGGCATTGGTCGGAACTGAAACGAATGGTATTGTTACGCCGGTGCTGTTTATTGAACTATTGCCGGAATATTGGACCTGTGATAACAGTGCTCGCCAAACAATCATTGATGAATTAAAAACCATTGGCGCGGGGTATGAATTTACCGCAGATATTTTATCATTCAGATTTATCAAAAAGTTTCCGGTTGATATTCGCCATAACGCAAAAATATTCAGAGAACAACTAGCTAAACTGACAAAATAGCATCTTTATAATGTGGGAGCCGACCTCTGGGCGGTGAATAAGAGGAGTAATATGATTGATCAAATTTACCATTCTGAAAACTTACGTCAACATCGATCTTATGAAAATACGGGTATATTCCCTGACGGTAATATGCCCCCGTATTTTATAATCTCATTTTTTAGCAATTGAAGGATTCTCATTAAGACTACAATTTTCTACATTACCATTATTTTTAATTAAGTCAACAT
>JAKIUY010000134.1 GCA_021647315.1 Victivallaceae bacterium | reverse complement strand
CTCTGGATTTTTGTAATCCTTGAGCAATTCATCCAATAATTTTTCGCGAATAGTCATGATTTTAAGTCTCCTTATGACTTAATTTAGCATATCATGCCCATTTACACAAAAAAATTTACATACTCTTAATGCTTCCTGATTCTTAGATTTTTGGGATCAAAAAAAGTTCAGCATAATCGGTTAGTGTAAGATTAGAGCTTGTTAGTGGTTGAAATCTCCCATTCCTTCATCCCCCTGCTTTTCTTCGTGGTTACTAAAATAATGACTGTTCGTTATTTGACAGTCACATATCAATATTTGACCATTTAAATATTATTTCCTAATACCTTATCACCCCCAACCCTGTTAACATCATCCTTTCATTTTTTTGGCACGATGCTTGCTATATTCAATATAAAGATCATGAAATATTATAGCGGGATAACATTCACCAAAGCGAGAAAGATTATGAGAAAGCATCAATTTGTTCACTTACATGTCCATTCAGATTATAGCTTAATGAATGGGATGTGTAAATTAGCAAAACTTGCTGCTATGACAAAAAAGTATAATATGCCTGCAATGGCTCTTACCGATCATGGCACAATCGATGGAATTAAATCATTCATTGAGAATTTTCAGGAACTGGGAGTTAAACCGATTATCGGTTGTGAAGTATATCTTATGCCGACAGCTTACCACGCTGGACAACATAATAGACTTTGTCATTTAACCTTGCTGGCAAAAAACTATCGGGGCTACAAAAACCTGCGTAAATTAGTTGCATCAGCGACCCAGCACCGTCTCTATTGTAAACCCGTTATAGATAAAAAATTACTGGCAAATTATTCTAGCGGACTGATTGTATTAAGCGGCTGCATAAAAGGCGAAATATCATCTTTGCTTCTGGATGAACGCATTACGGAAGCCAAACAGGCTCTTCGATACTATCTAAATATCTTTGGCAGAGAAAAATTTTATCTGGAACTGACTGACCACGGGCTATCTATTCAGAAAAAAGTAAATAAAGGGCTAATTGCATTCAGTAAAGAGTTTGATATAAAAGTTGTTGCTACTAATGATGTTCATTATGTGGACAAAGATGATGCCAAGGCACAAGATTTATTACGCTGTATAAAAAATGGTATAACAATTTTGGATAAGTCTCGTTACTCATTCGACAGTGATGAATTTTACTTTAAAAGTGGTGAAGAATTAGCGATAATTTTTTCAAGCATACCGGAGGCGATTTCCAATACATTGCTTATTGCAGAACAATGTAATATTTCACTGCCATTAGTGAATGAAGATATTCAACAGCGTAGCGGTAGCCTAAACAATTACAACTCCTATCAACAGTTCGGTGGAATATCTTTGATGAAAACTATTTTCAAAGCAATGGGAAAATCTCCTCACGCCTGGTCACGTTACCAGAAACTTACCACCAAGGAGTCGTATTGTGAAATTTGTGATAATTTGCTTGACGGTAATAGTTCTGAATTAGAGCAGATTACCGACAAACAAATATGGATAAAAGAGGCTTTATACTATGCAAATTGTCTTAATGGTCTCAATAAATCAATAAAGGGTTCAAATATTTAAGGAATAACAGAAATGAACAAAGTTTTTACTAAAGAACAGCAATGGTTATTGCATCCAGATTATCTGGAAAAACTGAGACAGAGTCCCCAGTGTATGTTTCTCTGGCAACACTACTATAGAATGATGGGCAATCTCATGGAAAATTATCAGGACGAACTTGAAAGTTCGGTTTTCGCCGGAATTGCAAAGTATATCAACGAACAACAGCTCAATTTTATTATCGATTATTGTATTACTGACAAAATCAAAGAAGATATTAGTAATAAACGTCAATATGGACGAGTTAATACGGAAGAAGATGATCCTGATGATATTATGGAAGCTCTATGGAAGCATCCACGTTCGAATAGTAAGTTCCGGGTGGCAATGAGCGAACTTATGGAATGTTATCAGGGACAAATAGAAGATGAACTGGCTAATAACCCCAAAAGAAACCTCAAAGCAGAACGTTTTGAAGAGATAAAAGCACTGTTTCAATTAAATGATGATGAATTCAGCCTATTTCTCGCAGTTGTTATTCGTGACAGTGGGATGTGCAATTTTCGTGTTGGACAGTTAGCGGTTAAAATTAACTTTTTTGCAAATTTATTGAATATTTCACAAGCCAAGCTATTAAAGATGATTGCTCCAACAGAGAAGTTACGGCGTTATAAATGCATCACTGATGATATTGATGTTAATCCAGAATTAACAATGTTTTTGGTAGGGATTGACGATAAACCTTTAGTCTCAAACTTTTATTCAAAACTTGATGCCGAAGCCCTACCTTGGGAATTTTATGGTGTTTTAGCTGAGAAACATGGCACAATACTTAAAACACTTCTGAAGAGCCGTAGCGATGCTAAAGGCGTTAATATTCTACTCTATGGCGAACCTGGCACGGGAAAAACATCATTCGCTAAATCTCTGGCAAATGAACTGGGGATGACACTCTATAATATCGAACAGAAAATGAGTAGTGACAGTGGCGACAAAAGCGAATACTCCACAAATTTTCGTTTTGCCGCATTGCAGGCATGTGATAACCAAGTCGATACCACACATAGTCTAATCGTCATTGATGAAGCCGATGAGATGTTACGGGGGCAATATGGTGGATTGTTATCCATGTTTGCCGGCAGTGCTCCAGCTGGCGACAAGGGAATGTTGAACAGTGTACTTGATGAGGTTAAAACTTCATGCATCTGGATTACCAATACCACCAGTGATGATTTGGATCCATCTAGTCGGCGACGCTTTGACTATTCAATCAAGTTCGGCAAGATGTCAAGGGAGCAACGGGAGAAAATCTGGCATAATAGCTTGGATAAGCATGGAGTTAAACGTTATCTATCGGCTGAATTGATTGGCAGCCTCGCAAACAAATATGAGGTCAGTGCTGGTGGAATTGATATAACCGTCAGCAATATCGCCGGAATATTAAAACATGATGCCGGGCAATTCAGTCAGATCGAAGTACTGATTGAACAGTTAATTTCACCTCACTGCCAGTTGCTGAATATTAAACCCCAAACCGGTAGCAGAGTTAATGATAATTATTCATTGGACGGGCTGAATGTCAAAGGTAAGATATCGCCGGCACAAATTATCACCGCAGCAAAACGGTTCCGTCAGGAACGTGAACAACACACTGTGCCTTCGCCGGATGCTCCTCGCATGAATCTGTTATTGACCGGAGTGCCGGGCACTGGCAAAACCGAGTTTGTCAAATATCTCGGTAAAAGCTTAGCTTGTAAAGTGATGACCAGAATGTCTAGTGATCTGTTGGATATGTATGTCGGCGGTACTGAAAAGAATATTCGTCAGGCATTCAAAGCCGCAGAAGAAGAGAATGCGATTCTGTTTATTGATGAAGCAGATGGGATGTTCCGTTCCAGGGAGATGTCAAAACGCAGCTGGGAGGTTACGCAGGTAAATGAGCTACTCTATGCGATGGAAAATTTCAAGAGTATTTTGATATGTGCCACCAATTTTGCCGATAACCTAGACAAGGCAACATTGCGGCGTTTTACCTTTAAGCTGGAATTTGATTATCTAACCACAGCAGGGAAAGAGCTGTTTTTTAAACAATTTTTCTCTAAGCTCTATTCCGGCAGACTAAAACGCGCCGAAAAAGAGCATTTAGCTGATATTGCAAACCTTACTCCGGGAGATTTCAGAACAGTTCGCCAAGGGGTATATTATCTGAAACCTGATAATATTTCAGCAACTCATCTGATTGAGGCATTAGCAGCTGAAAGTGATGCAAAGAGAAATTTATCTGCATCAGTTAAAACAATAGGATTTGCAGCTAATTGAATTGTTGTGCAAGCGGTAGAAGTGGGAAGTTCCGTTCAAAGAAATACTTCAGTGTTCCATCAAGCGTTTTGCGCTTCCACGCCGATTCTTTTGAATCTCTTAATGAAATTAGCTCTTCAAATTGACAATTACGTGCTACAGTGTTCTCAATCATGGCGGAGCTCCTTTTTTATTTTGTTTGGACACCAAAATTTAGGATGCTTCGCCTCTTTTGTCAAGTCTGATTGTTTCTTACCGGAAATACGCCCGTAACGGAATATATTAGCTTATATAACGGAGTAGCCTTGCTCCAGACAATTGTCAGAAATGTCCCCAAGTATCAGTGTTGTTAAGTGTTCGTTGGCTGGAGCCATGCTTGCTGCGTGATGACTGGAATATTTTTCAGTTCACACATTCTAATCGTATGACCGGTACCACCGCCGGTTGGATTATCAGGATCGACATAAAAGATGCCAAAATCGGCGGGTTTAAATTTTAAGCGTGTTAGTCCGGTTACTTTTAAAGCATTGCGGAGCAGGTAGATGGCTTTGACGGTAAAACGATTTTTTTTCATTGTCTTCAGGTAGGCGGTGACAATATTTTTATAGCTTGGAGTTGCAGTCAGACAAAGTTCTGCAATGAAATGCAGTTCAGTGGTATTTAACTCTGACAATGATAAAACTCTTGACTGTTGATGGAGACGTTTTTTATTACTGTCCGGGTACGGTAACACCTGCTCCATTCTGGTTGGAGCGATGGATTCAACACCTTTGGCAAACAGTTCATCAGAGCCGGTGGCATTACCACTACGAAATATCATCTCCGGATATCTTTCCGCCAGCTGCTGGGCAAAAGCGGTTAATGCCGGCTTTAAGGTTGGTTTAACTTTTCTTGTGCCTTCTAAAAGAATAACCTGTTTGTCTGTTAAATCAATCATTGACTAGCTCCTCTATTGCGTTACTTTCAGCAACCACCTACCGGTGTGTGAATAGACATTGGTAGGTGGTTGGAAGTGGAAAATCCAGCCAATTGTCGACTTATCCGAAATATTCCTGCCTGGTTTCTTCGGTCGTTGGAATTACCGCTTTATCAGACAGCACTTTTTCAAGTTCATCAAGTTCGGCTGGGCCGTCGGCCAGTGGCATAGCAATCTGACCACCTTCGGTAGCTGAACGTAATAGTCCCATCATCGCTTCAAAACCTTGGTAGGCATTGGCGAAACAGCATTCGTGAACAGTGCCGTCATTGAGCCAGTCGGCCATTTCTTGAATATAAGGTGGCATGTCAATGTCATAAGCCATTACGCCTTCGCCACTCTGAACACCATCTTTGGTGACTGCGCGCCAGCCGCCGTTGGTCAGAACTTCAGCAAAACCTTCAGTACCCTGAACACAGATGCGGTTTTTGCCCCACCATTTTGCCACATCCGGCTGATCCGGTGCGCCGGCGCCACATTCGACATAACCACGGACGCCATTTGAATAGTGAATTACACCGGCAATATAGTCTGGTGATGGATGGTTGTCATGCATTTTATTCTTGCCGGCAGCCTGTCCCATAACCCATTCGATGCCAGCATAATCATTGTACCATGACATATAATCAATCATGTGACTCATCATGTGGGTCATCCATCCAGTTGCAGTTGCAGAGACGGCCTCAATGCGACCAAGAGCACCACTGGCGGCAATTTCTTTGACTTTCTGGTAGTGAACACCGTAACGATGCTGATGACTGACCACAGCTTTGATGCCGGACTCATCGATCAGTTTTTTCAGTTTAATGCCTTCGGTCATATTTTCGCCGACCGGTTTTTCGAATGCGACCATTTTTGCGCCACATTCAACGGCAACTTTAACCATATCGTAACGCAGTTTCGGCATGGTGCAGAAACAGAAAACGTCAGGTTTAAGTTCCTGAGCCATGGTATTGGCATCAGAACCTTTCATAGCACTCTGCAATCCGAGAGTTTTAGCGGCTGAATTGAGCATATCTTCGCTGATGTCACAGATGCCGACGACTTCAAAATTATCATTTGCCTTGAAGGCTGCTGCATGGTGTTTGCCACGTTTACCCATGCCGACAATCATTACTTTATATTTAGCCATAATAAGAATCCTTTTTAAGAACTACCCCGTAATGGGTATAGTGGTTTTTGCCAAAAAAAACGGGGCCGAAGCCCCGTCATCAGTAATTTAACCTAAGCCTGAGCGTTATCCCACTCAATACATTTAGCAATTACGTAATCTGCTTCTTCCTGCTTCAATTCAGGGAAGAGTGGCAGTGATACACAAGTTTTTGCGTTGTGTTCAGCGTTCTCGAGAGAACCGACGATACGGCAACCTTTACCCCATGGGAATCCAGCCTGTTTGTGGATTGCAATAGAGTAATGAGTTTTTGCATCAATACCGGCATCCTGAAGGAACTTAACCATTGCATCACGAGTTGCTTCGTCAGCAGTTTCCAGAACGTAGAGATGGAAGACATGACGGTAGCCTGGAGTAGCATAAGGCAGTTTGAAGCTTTTGACACCGGCAAGACCTTTGTCATAATTTTTTGCCCAAGCAATACGTTGGTCAGTCCATGCAGAGATGTGTTTCATTTTTGCACTCAAAACTCCAGCCTGCAAGTCATCAAGACGACTATTGAAACCGTAACTGTGATGGTTACGGGCAGTAGAACCGTGGTTGCGGAGTCTACGAACTTCAGCATTAACTTTATCACAGTCAGTGAAGACCATACCACCGTCACCGAAGCAACCGAGGTTTTTCTGAATAATGTAGCTAGTGCAGGTAACATCAGAGAGTTCACCCTGCTTGAATGTATCGCCAGCACCGTCAATCGCCTGAGCGTTATCTTCAATAACGTAGAGATCGTTAGCTTTAGCAATTTTGCTGATAGCAGGCATATCTGCACACTGTCCGTAGAGGTGAACAGGCATGATAGCTTTAGTTTTAGGAGTAATAGCAGCTTCGATCAGAGTAGGATCAATACATTTAGTTTTAGGATCACAGTCGATCAGAACAGCTGTTGCGCCAGCAATCCAGATTGCTTCAGCAGTAGCGAAGAAAGTGTTTGCATTAGTGATAACTTCATCACCTTCGCCAACGCCGAGCGCCATTAGGCTGAGCCACAGTGCATCGGTACCGTTACCAACCCCAATAGCATGTTTGCTACCGAAGTATTCAGCAGCCTGCGTTTCGAATCTTGCACCTACTGGCCCTAGGGTGAAGTTGCCGCTCATGATTACTTCCTGCATGTTTGCATCGATTTCAGCTTTGATGTTCTCGTACTGACGGACGTGACCGTAGAATGATACTTTCATGTTTAATCTCCTTAAAAGATTTTATGTTGTTAAAAGAAAAGAATTATTACTCTACATCATTTAAGTCAAAAGTAAAGAGATTTTTTTATAAAGTTAAATGAAAAATAGTAGAAACAAAGTTAAGTAACTTAACAAAGTCCGGCAGGTTATGGATAAACAATGTTAAGTTATTTAACATTGTTAAATAGTGTTTTGTTTTATAGGTTGATAATGCTTTGGGGTGCGGGACGGTAACATTGCAGGATGTCAGTTAATTAGCCCCACATTGAATCAGAACCAACTTGTTAGTTTGCCGCCCGGAGGTCGCTATGGCATTAATCGTTAATCGTTGGGAATCTGGATGTAGGTTGCGATATTGGCGGTAGCTTCCTGGAGGGCAGGGATATATTGGCGAAGTTGTTCTTTAGAGCCGCAGATACTGACCGCGCCGGCAAATTTGCCGTCCATGGTAGGGATGCGGCAGTTGCCGAACGCGAGAAAGCCATCAACCTGCAAGTCGGTCATCGGACTGACAAACATTTCGGCGTTTCTGATAACAGTAATGCCGACCGTGCCGACAATTTCCTTGAGGGCGTGTGGCATAAAATATTTTGTAAAAGAGTAGAATAGCGGATGGGTGATGGCGCAGAGCTCAAGGAATTCGTGGCTTTCGCTTTTGCCCATTCTGGTCAGGAAGAGGTTTTGGTTGAATGCCCGGGCGAATTTCAGAAAACTGTCGAATGGTTCATCGGGGTTATTGTATTTTCCGGGACGGGTAAACATCAAGGTAATGTTGCGTTCTTCAGCCAGACCGCTTTGTTCAAATGTAGCCGTGTCAACCGGCATGGAGAATTTATGTTGTCTGAAACATTTCTGTCGGGTTAATGCCCAGAGCATCAGGCAGGGGAATGAGACTGAACCGCCCATTTCGCTATAATATTTTTCATTCAGTTTTTTGCGGATAGCAAGCACGGCGCTGAAATCACAAAAAACTCTGGCACGGAAAATTTTATTGCCGAAATAAAACAGTTCCGGTTTGGCAGCTTTGCTTGACAGTGGTGGATAATGAAACAGTCCGGCTTCACCCCAGTCATTTTTCAGTTTTTCCAACATCTCCTGCATCGGCATCCCGTCAACCGGAATGTGGTGATATTGAAACCACAGGTCGCATTCCTTCAAGTTGGCACTGACTCGACAGAGAATGTTTAACAGTCCGCCGCCCGGATGTTTCCGCCGTTTGAAATTAGGGGTTTTCAGGCGATATTCAGCCAGCTCTTCACCGGTTTCGTTCGGTAAACGTTCGAAATGAATAAATGTACCGTTGAGAATCCTCTTTACATAGTGGCGCATTTCCAGGTAGGTTCGTGGCGAGATTGACGGTGTGGCATTGATATATTTAGTCAGTCGTTTTTTCAGTGAAATCAAACGTCTTTTATCGCTGATTTTTATTGATTCATTGTATTTTTTCACTAATTGCTGGTGCAGGGTGTGGCGGTGAAATTTACTAAGTGCCGGGAAGCGATCATTCATACTGTCAAAATGAGGCGTAATATGAAGCAATCCTCCTTTGCGGTCAAAATCTGCCTCAATTATATCGACATAGCGATTGTGATGGCGTTTGGCTGAAAAACGTTTCCAGTTAATCCCCCAATGAAAGACGGCATTGTCTTTAATGAATGCCGCAAGGCGTTTGACAATTTGCTGGCGTACCGCATCAATATCTGTTGGTTGCGGGGCGTCAGGAGCCTGACAGTTTAATCTGAATGTCGCAAGGCAGAATTTAGAGTGTTCTTTACGGAGGTAGACCTGTGAGGCTTTGCGCCAACCGTTTTCGGAGGTAGAGAACCCAAGATAGCGTACCACCTGGAGTATTTTCAGTGTTGCGACAAACATTATGGCAGTTGGATTCCAACGGTCGAGCAGTTTGCGCATTTTCATTCTGCGCAACCTTGCCATTGTCGCGAGGTCGGCAGAGGTTTTTGCCTGTTTTGCCGCTAAAGCTTTTTGTTCATTGTCATTATTATCTTCCGGCTGGATTTTTATATTCAGTTCAAGGAATTCAATAATAGCCGCCGCAGTTTGGCGGGGTTGTTCTTCCTGTGGTGAATGACCGCAGAATGAGATGATTTTAAGTTCAGAATTTTTCAAGTCGTGTTTAAAGCAAAAGGCATCTTCGTTGTCGATGATGGCATCCTCTTCGCCCCAGATAATCAGGGTTTTGATTGCGAGGTTCTTAAGGCGGCGTTTGAATTCCGGCAGGTTGGCGATCGCGATCTGCCGTGAACTGTTAATTAAGCTCTGTTTTGCATCCGGTAATTTAAGTACCGCACTGTAGGCTTCAATTGCTTCCTCGGTTATTTTTTCAGGGTCGAAAATTATTTCAGTCATAACCAGGTGGGCCAGTATTTTTTCATCCGCGTATTTCAGCAGGAAACTGGTGCCGTCAGGTGCGATGGTATGTTCGATAAAGGTCGGCATTTTATGGAAATAACCGGCACTGTCGATTAAGATCAGTTTTGAGATTTTGTCAATGATATTGTGATCAAAACAGGTTATCAGGCCGGCGGTGCCACCCATGGAATGTCCAACCAGAATAATATTTTCCAGTTCCAGCTTAACAATTAACTCTTTAACAATCTCAGCTTGATCATAGGGTGATGTTTTGTCCAGACTTTTTTCCGAATATCCCCAGCCCTTCAGGTCAACAGTAATAAAACGGAACTGTTGCGGCAGGTGCTTAATCAATTTTTGCCAGGTATAGGAAAATGAGCCGAAACCATGCAGCATCAACATCGGTTGCCCGCTGCCGTAATCCCGGTAGGCGATTTTGACTCCTTGAAGGTCTATATATTTATAGTTACTGTTCATAACTAAATTTTCCCTGTTTTTTGCACACGAATAAATTGTCCTTTAACTTACCGTCAAAAATCTTGCTCTACAATCTCACATCTAAAAAAATAGAAAAACTTTAGGGCATGTTTTTAAAAATAATTTACACTTTTTATTGTTCAACCCCATTCGGGGTTGTGGTATGTTGTGATTATACCGTAGGTTAAAACCTACGGCTATTATTGTTTAACCTCTTCGAGGTTAGCTGTTTATTGCCCCGAATGGGGGTGACATTTTAACCTAATAGAAAATTGTATTTTGACAGGATAAACAGGATAAAGTAAAAAAATCTTGTCAATCCTGTCTAAAAAGTTCCGGCAAAGCCGGTTATGTTCATAGGCACGGGTTTTAACCCATGGAGATGAAAACAACCAATACAACCCCGAATGGGGTTGCACAAAGTGTAATACCGTTTTGCAATCTAAAAGCTATTAAAGAGCTGTGCAGTTGAACTTAAATAGGCGCAGTAAACTAGCTAAAAGAATGCACTTGTGTATAAATTGAAACTAGCAAAAAAAATCGTAAAAGCTATTGACTTACTAAAAAAAATAATGTATAAATTATTGATAGTTCCGTAATGAATACTACATAATGCGAGACAATTGTTTTAAACTAAAAACTGCGCTTGCCCCTTAGCTTGTACTACTTTTTATAATGGAAGATAGGTGTAAAGACTCTTGCTCGCACCGCTTTATATAAAAAATCAAATTATTAGTTTCTGATAATCATCTGTGGATTGATTTTTATGATTTTCCGCTTCCGTAGATTTTTATTCATTAAAATTTTAATAGCAGTCGAGCCTATCTTTTCGTATTGAACTTTAACGGTGGAAAAATGCTGTTCTTTGCTGATTTCAGGGAAAAGACTGTCGAAACCCGCTACCTTAACCTTCTCGCCCAGATCAATGGAATTCAAATACTCCAATACCCCCTTGGCAAGATAATCGTTGGCGGTTATTATCACTGTCGGTTTAGCAGTGGTCATAAGCCGCTGAGCCATTTCCGTCCCGAGCATTACCTGCCGTTGATCTGAGCCACCCGACGAAGGGTGTGACACAATAAGTTCGGGGCAAATAGCGTACTTTGCATTTTTCAGGGCATCTTTATAACCTTCCAGGCGATCACGATAGTTATTACACTCCATGTCTAACAATACAAACGCTATCTGTTTCAAGAGTGAATTTCATCATAATCACCTCTATTGATTAAAAAATGTTAATTTTTTCATTATCAAAATAACTATCTTGATAAAGTGATGGTTTAGGTACCTCAGTACTAATGCCGCTCCATCGACTGCGGTAAACGAGTGGCGGGTCTTAATCGGCATACTCAATACATCTCCACAGGCTAATCTTCTGGTGATGTAATCTATGGAAATATCAATAGTGCCTTTTAGAACATAAAAGGTTTCATCTTTTATCTTATGAAAATGACTGGGACAGGTCTGCCCGGCGAAAAGAAAAATAAATTTCCCGCAGTAGCCATGTTTAAGTTCATTGCATAGCCAAAATTCAATCTCCCTTATATTAAAAAAATCATTTAATAATAAAAAACGTTAATTGAAAAGTTAAATGCACGTTTGTCAGATTAAACGCATCTTACTTATGGAAATGTGTGCATTAACTCTGACACTCTGGACGAGGTGACATACATTTTCCCTTTTATAGGATCAAA
>JAKIUY010000012.1 GCA_021647315.1 Victivallaceae bacterium | reverse complement strand
AACAAACTTAACGATGTATTTATCATTGTGGAGTCCTCCTTTTTTTGAGTTACCGTAATATACTTTACGGATAAGGTTGCTCCACTCTCTTTTTAATCTTTTTTAAAAATTGTTAGGACACATGTGAAAGCAGGTAATCAGCCCAGAATGTACCACTGCCCCATTCAAGTTTTATCTTATTATTACTACCACTATTCAGATTTACCAATAATTTTATCTGATTAACAAAATTATTTGAATGAGTGAGTGCTACGGTATCGACCAATGTATCATTGACATATACTTTAACAGAATCATTATTATCAAAAGCCCGATAACGCATATAGAGTGTCACCGTCCCCCCACTATTACCTTCAATTCCAGTCATTTCAACATACTCGCCGGCTGCATCAATTTTTATTGATTCTGAATTGGAAGTGCTATCACCGGTATTTTGTTTCAAAGCACCACCACCAACCGTCCCTGATTCACACTCGATCCGTTTAATCAGTTTATAGAATGATTCATTGCCATAATAACCGCTTACTTTAGCGTTGCGGTAAAACTTTGACATCTCCGCCCCGGCAAGAGCGCGATTCCAAATGGAAACTTCATCAATCAAACCATCAAAATATTCAGCCGTAGAGTGACTAGCCCCTCGTCTGCCGATAAAAACATCATCGCGGCTCGTTGCAATCGTAAATCCAGAAAAAGTAGTGAATTTACTCAATTCGCCATCAACATAAATACGCATAATTGACGTTGTTCCAACTTTATCCAGAACTGCGGCCACATGATGCCAGACAGCATCTTTCAGGTCAATTCCTGTTGTTGCAATATCCTTAGTTGAATCTTCATCAAGCATAAAACGAACATTACCATCTGATGTAACTTCCAACAGATAACCATTGCCATCATTATAATTATTGACAATCGGCTCAGCTCCAGAAGCATCTGTATCAATTTTAACCCATGCCGACAATGTTAACTGATCCTTGCCGGACATATCAAGCAGAGCCTTGTTATAAAAAACAATCCGATCATCTATGCCATCAAAATGTCCAGCGCGCCCAATAGCACCTGCTGTCTGGGCAGTGGGATAAGGATTTCCGTTTATGTCTCCATTATAGCCATTTCCCGAACAATCCTTAACTGAATAAGTACCAACGGCTCCCCAGGCTGATTCCTGCATCCGCCAATGAGCAACCAGACCATCTATTACAGGCGTAAAAGTCGGAACAGAACCGTTTGACTGATAAACACGGTGCCAGACTCCAACCCGATCCCGCATATCAAAACTACCTACACTGGAACTTGTGCAGTTACTGACAAACATATCACTAGTAATTCGCGTATACATGTTAGTTCCTGCCAGTACAGAAGTTGCTATCAAATTAGAGTCCCATGGAATAGCTGAATAGTTTTTTAAGGTGCGACTCCCTCCACCCAGCTTCAAATTAACTTCATCGATCAAATCATTCAAATATTCCTCATCTTTATCAGTGGAAGAGGGATCAGGATTGAAAAACAATAACGGATCACCACCATTAATCAGCATTGTATGGTAAATCATTTCATCATAATAGTCGGTTTTGCCATAGGCACATTTATCATAGACCCAACCTTTAAATGGCACCCATGGCATCATCGGCACATCTTTAGTGCCTGAATAATGACTGCGCTGCATTGCCCGAAGTTTCTGGAGACTGATCAACACGCCATTAAACGGTTTTTTACCAAAAACATAAGAAATCCCACCCGGCTTCTGATCCGCAATATTACCAATATAGCCATACATATCTGTGGAAGCATGAGTTCCGACAAAAACTCCACCTTCAGCATGACTCGAATGACCATTCAAATCAAAAAATGTTTCACTTTCACTTTCATTAATACCAGGATGAGAATAGTTAGAACTCATTACACTGGGAAAATAGCCTGCAACGACGTCAACAACAGCCTCGTTCAAGTCCTCCGCAACCAGCGTACTGGCAAGTGCATTCCAATAATAAATCTGCGAAACCAAGCGACCTGAAGCGATAGTAACATCATTTAATGTCCAGGCGGTCTGTTCGGTACCGTTAACTGTTCGGTAACGTTGTAGAACAGAAGGCGAACCTGAAGTCCACCTTGAATCTGCTTCAATTATATCTGCGTGAGCGTCAGCAGTCACGCCACTCCACATATTCAAGCTCTCCTCAAAATCCAGAATCAGGTAATCAACGGAACCACTATTATCATTTTTAAACCAATCAAAAAAATCGTTGCAGCTATTTTTCAAAGCAACAACCCGATTGTCACTCCAGGGCGATTTATAACCACTGAGTAAATCACTGCTGTCACCAAATAAATCAATGATATATTCACGTGGCATAATAGCTCGCCGTCCGGCAGGAACCGCACTGAGAAAACTCGCCGCCAACCCTGCTCGATATGAAGTCCAACCGGTCAATTGATATATTTGTGAAATATTACCGGCATTGGCAGGAACCGCGTTCCATGACAAGGCGAAACTATCTCCATCTTGCTGAACCCGTCCTTCAACTATAATTCCCAAGGTCATTGTTACAAAAAATAGCAATAATTGTAAATACCTATAACCAACCATTCTACTACCGGTTTCACTGCTGCGATAATCTGTCTGTTGTTCCATTATTTTCTTGCTCCTATTTTAATATCTACTGCTAAATCTATTATTACTCTACAAAACTGCAAAACCAACTTTACTCTTTTTATTAATTTAACATGTTCCCCGGTAGATACTCGACCGGGGCTAGGTCAGCCGGGGGTAAATTTCTCATT
The DNA here is from genome assembly GCA_021647315.1 of Victivallaceae bacterium. Lineage (GTDB taxonomy): Bacteria > Verrucomicrobiota > Lentisphaeria > Victivallales > Victivallaceae > JAKIUY01. Next base: position 60,804 of record JAKIUY010000012.1, on the reverse strand, counting down.
CCAGCGTTTACTGTTTAACACAATACTCTCTCCTAACTATTTATTTCTTCAGTGTTATTTTTTTCTCAGCTGTCAAACCGGTGGCAACATCGGTTACTTTAATGTTGTAGACACCGAAGCTGTCGTTATAGGCAAAATATAATGATACCGGTTTACTGTTATCTTTCACCGTAATTACCTGATCACGCAAGGTAAGCTGTTTGCCATCAGGAGCTTTTATACGGACGAACAGTACCGTGCCCGGCGTAAAACTATTTAATTTCAGTTGAACTGCCTGTCCACGTAAAACGGAATCATGCGAAAGTTCAATAACCGGTGGCTGTTGCTGCCGGTCAAAAACCGTCATCAGTTGAAATGGTGAAATCAATTTCACCGTCAACGTATCGTCATAACCGGCATAGCCGCTGTCGGGCAGATAGATGTAACCTTTAGTGTTCAGTTTAAAAGTCACCGCCTGACCAATATCCTTAACATCAGCCAGTAAACCAATGACCATGAACCCATCTCCACGGCGGGTTCTGAGCCGCAAAGCTGGACTCGACCTGTCCACGCCTTTGACGGTTACCGTTGTTTCCACGCCGGTTGCAGCCAAAAGCTGGGACATAAAACGATCAAAAGCCCTGCTGTCAACAGCACTGTTAATTGCGGTTGACAAGGTAAAATTAAGCAACACGACATCACCTTTGCCATATTTTCTTACCGTAAACGGTTCTATCCCCGGGGTCGATGAGACGTTTGTGGCACTAAACTCAATCAGCTGCCTTTTATAGTCGCGATTGAGTTTAAGCGCCCTGACCTGTGGCTGCGGCAATTTATCCAAAGTTATATTGCCAAACAGTTCAGCAAGCTGGTTCTGTTTCATCGGACGCAGAAATTCATTGAGCACCCCTGGGTTCATATCAGCAATTACCGTTCCGCCATTACGGACAAATGCTGAAATTTTTTCAGCTGTAGCTTTATCCACTGCACTTATGCCGAACAAAAACAGCACCTTATAGTTCGGCAACTTATCAAGCATTGATGCTGTCAGAAAATCAAAATTAATGCCGTTTCGGTAACAAAATCTAATGAAATCACCGGCAGAATTTGCGGGGTTGATAAAACGTTCATCAAGCAGTTTCGCACTATTGGAGGCATGACTCCACAATACCGCCACGCCCTGCGGTTCCAACGGGGTCGCGATCAACAGTTGTGCCAGACCGTTTTTTAACTCATCAAGAAATGGTAACAACTTCTGCATATATTTTGGGAATGACATATCAGCCGCAATCCCGGACTGCGCCTTGCCGGCAAAACTGAAAAACCATGAATTGCCATTAACATTGCCAGTCAGTAAATCTTTCCACAGCGGGATCGGATAATCATTGCGTCCACCGTGCGAACCGACATAACCACCCCACCACAACATGCGGATTTTATCACCGCCGATGCTGCGTAATACCTCATCCATCACCAGATTACTATAAGGACCCCAATATTCAAGCCCCTTGATCGTCTGTTCGAGATCCCCCGGCACCGAGCCTTCAGCTCCGACTTTAGCATCAGGATCATATTTTTTAATTTCCCGCGCCAGAAAGTGATGAATATCGGCATACATTTTCTCCATATACTGTCGATGGTCGAACCAGGCCGGGAAATTTTTCTGCTCTTTAGCCATTTTTTGAGTATAATGCGGCACGACTGAAAAATCGGCAAAAGCACTGCCCCACTCAAGGTTCAGTTTGGCAATTGAACCATATTTCTGTTTAAGAAAAATTCTGAATGCCGGAGTATCATATTTACCGAATCCGGCATCATAGGAAAAAAAGTTTTCATCCCCGAGATTGTAAATAGCCGGACCGTATTTAGGGAGATTCTCAACCCGATGCCGAATCGCATCAGCCCATAACTGTTTTACTTCAGGTCGAACAAAACTCTGATCACCACCAAGCTGCGCCGGTTCATTGCGTTTGGCTGGCGGCAGGTAAGACCAATCACTCTGAATAACTTCACCCTTTTTGCCTTTTTTCAGCCCGATACGGATAACATAGGGGACAAACCGCTGATTCAGCAAGGCCGCGCCACGGCCATTGCGACCGCCCGGCGTGGGGCGTTCAAGCCCTGCCCGCCAGCCGAGCCGATCAACCACCTGCGCCGCATAAATCGGTGCCAGATATTTTTCAGAAACACAGGTCCAGGTCATTTGCAGATACTCCTCAAGCCGATAATCAGGGAAGAACACGGTTTTTTCTACATTCAATATATTTTTCCCATCCTGAACAACTGTACATTTCAGGTAACCGGCAATCGTCGGCAAATAATAGTCAGCGATATTAATAGAGATGTTTTTCTGCCCGTTTAACGGGATAACTTTACGGTACCACTCGCGCTGATATGGCAGATCAAACAGCGAAATGATCACGCTGCCATTAGGCACAACTTTGTTCAGTTTTAATTCAGCCCTGACCGGCGCGTGATACCGGACCGATTCTGAAGGAGTAACCAACTGCACTTTAACCGGAGATTTTACCGTAAAGGCAAAATAACCGAAATTGTCCACGTAATCTTGAACTTTTACCACCGCATCCAAATAGTATTGACCTTTTAGCAATGTCGGCAGCTCAAATTCAACGGTATTGTTTTTACCGTCAATTTCAGCAGTTGCTGTTTTCAATACTTCATTATATTCATTTCGCAAGCGCAGCTCAAGTCTGCCGGAACTGCGACCTTGATTAACAGTTTTTAATCTAATAGTTTGAGCCTGCTGATCTAGCAGCGGTGAATCGGCAAGTTGAGGACAACTTAGCTGAATATCACTATCACCTCCAGCCGCCCATTTCATCGCCCGCAGCACCAGCACCAAATTATTCTCATACTCCGCCCACCAGAGGCGAGAATAACTGTTTCTTGCCGTTAAACTCAACCCTTCATATTTAGATTCATGATTATCTTTATAGTTAATTACAGCAATGCGCCCCCTACCGAAATAAAAACTGTTCAACAATTGACCATCATACTGTTTAGCAGCCTGTTTGGGCAAGCCCAGCTTTGCTACAAGTGACAGCATAACTGTTCTGCCCGGTGCAGTATGCGAGAACAGTTTCTCTAGTTTTGTCTTACGCGGATAGACAAACACCAGTCCCGCACCTGCTTTCACCTGTTTTAACAGTTTAAACTTTGCTTCAGTAGGCAGGATATCAAAGTCCAAATTACCCATTACAAAGAGCTGATAGCGGAGCTTCAACTTCTCCAGTAACTCCTGTTTTTTTTCAGAAAAGGTGGTTCCGGCAACCGAATTCTCGTAGATACTCTCCAAAGTAAACTTATTCGCGCTGAAAACAGTAACCGCTTTAAAATCAAGTTTCATGCGTTGGGCAACTTCAATCACTTCACGACTGCCGCTGCGACTGACTATAAACAGAGTTTTTATTGCTCCGCCAACCGGACTCCCAGCCCAGTCCAAGTGAGACGTTTTATAATCCATCGTCAGATCACGTAGGTAAGTACCTTCGGCTTTAGCCAATCCAGTTATAGCCGTCATAACAATTATTCCCATAAGTAAAAATTTTATCATTTAATATTCCTGTTACAAATTATTTTGGCTTACTTTTTTGTAGCTCAGTAACTTAATTGTTTTCTACTAAATCTTTAAGTTTCAGCTTCCAGTAAAGTTCGTCCAATTCACCACTGAATTTTATCAGTTTGCGTAATCGGGAAAAATCCTGTCCGCCAACTGCCTTTAATTCAGTAAAACGTTGTTTCAGCTGCTTAACTTTAGGATTGCCTTGATTAGCGCCGAATACCGGCTGCTTTAGTAGCTTTTGCGCGGCTGCATAGTGATCGCTATAAATAGCCGCAAGTTTTTTAAAACTTGTTTCGCTGCCATTGTAGCTCAATAAACCATCATTGATTGGCAGATTCCACGGCGGATTGGCCTTGGCCTTCAACACGGCGGAGATATCCTCAATCCCAGGCTGGGTATCTTGCGCAAAATAGATAAACCCGAAATTTTCCGGTTTAGTATAACTGCCGCCGACTGAAGATGTTGCTCCGACAAATTTACCACTGCTCCAGGCATAACGAACGTGACAGAAACGCCAGAGATCACCCGGTTCAGCTATTTTTCCCAAGTCATTCCAGGGGAAAAATGCCTCAATATACCAGGCATCAGCATCTTGTGATGTTGCAACCTGCACCCCTGCGGCACTCCAATCAGTGAGTGTCACTGCCGCATCAATGCGTCGCTGATCAGCAATGGTACCGATGGCATTAATAATAAATTTAGTAAACCCAACCCCGTTACCAGCGGGGTCAAAATATATTTCACCACAGTCATCACGCCACAGATTAATGTCATCTCGGGCGGTATATTTAGCTCTTACAGCCGACATATTACGCTCATAATTGGTTATACCGAGATAGAGCCCACGTTCATTCCACAACATCTTCAATTCACTATTAAGTTGCCCCGGTTTCGGCAGCATCCGGTTGTAAACATAGTAGGTTGAGGAGACTTCTGCTTTACCCCAGCATCCGTCATTCAGCTTACCATTAATGACAGGGGTGTCAGGAGAGTAATTAACAGTATATAACGATAATATTTTCATATTCCCGTACCCCGTAACCGTAAACAGTAATAGCAATCCATAACAGATACCCTTTAACTTAAACATAAATTTATTTCCTGTTAATCGTTAACAATATTACGCTGGAAAGTAATTCAATAACCTCTATAGCCATAGCCTATTTTTTAACAACAGGAGTCGCATTGAGCGGTGCGACAATCCATACCCCCTGCCCTGATAATTCCTGCTTCGGAGTTATAATCTTACCCAGTGGAATAGTTATCGTCGTGGTGGCTGTTTTCAAAACCACTTTACTCTTATCGGCACTGATAAAATTACTGATTTTTTCTGTTGCTTTCATTCGTGGAGTAAAACGCCAGATGGTACTGCCATTCAGCTGCATGCCGGTTAACGCATAATCTGCGCCCCAGGAGACAATATTCTTAACCAGGGTTTTACGCTTTCCAGTAGTTATCAGCTCATTCAATTGCGTCAAGCAATCATTGACCAGTCTGTCCTGCGCCGCGTCGCGGTAAAATTTTGGATCACTCCCCTTTGTCCACACATTTGGATTCCACAGCAGGAATGTATCAACCCCGGTCAAGGCAAGATGAAAAATCAGTTCCTGATAGAGATCTGATTCCCGTACTAGACTATTCCTGTAATTCTTATGGGAAATCCATGGAGTCAGCGGTCTGTTTGATGCCAACACCGCACTGCGGGCGATATTGAGACTGTAGCGAAAGCCGTTGAACGGAGTTGGCGCGTATTTGTTGCTGCCATCAAGTTTCAGGCGGCTCAGCTGCATAAAACTACAGTAAAGTGCCGGTGCCTGACTGTTTCCAACTATCGAGCCTTTGCTATATTTATAGCTTTTATGACCATTTACTCCGGGAATTTTATCCTGCTGACGATGATAATAATAATTATAATTGGACATCTCAACTTTAGGATAATATTTTTTTATCGGCGCATATATTGCCTGGTTGATATATGTCGCTACCCGTGGACGCATAAAAGCATTCCATTTAAGATAGGTTTCGCCTGAACGCCAATTATAGACATCTCTAATGTCACTCAAGCTGAGCTCTTTTTTTATTGGCGCAAAGCGGGGATCCTGAGCTATTTTATCAAATACCGCTTTTTTGTTTTTTAAGGACCAGTTGGACATTCCCTTCTCAAAATCAAGAATAAAATAGTCCATCGTGCCACCCAGCTGATGATATTTCTTGAAAAACTCATCAAACCGTTTTCCAACTGTCGCCACACCATTATCCCACCAGACAGAACCATCAGCAGGATTGTCACTGAGACCTGCCATCTGTTGTTGAGTATATTTCTTCCCCGTACGCTGTTCAAGCCGCTGAATCTGTTTCGGAAAATATTTACGATGCAGTTCCCAGGAAAAAATAGTCTTATAACCCGGCGGTTGTTTGTCAACTTGAGCCTTGATTTTTTCCGGGGTTGATAGTTTATAAACCCAGACAAACGGAATAATATTATCATGCTTTTCTTTACTTTTTGCCCATGCCAACGCCTTGTACTGTTTTGCTTGCCCGGCACTGAGCATGGTTGCGCCCAGCATCGCTACCGCGACCACACTGCCGCCTAACAGACGACTTATAACTCTCTCTTGTTGATTAATCATAGTTAATTTTCCTTTTAAAAAAATAATTGTGAAATACTCTCTTTAATGCGTTTTTGTCATAGTTGATGTAACTTATACCCATTATGGGTAGTTTTTAGTTAGTTTATCTGGCAAATCAAGCTCAAATGTACAGAATAAAAGTTTAAAATTCAACCTAAACGAGTATACAAAAGTCTATATTTAGCTAATAAAAATTTATTACGTTACGCTCAGGTCTGTTTTCTCATTCATTCGACGTTCCGACGCAGTCGACTTTGTCTATTTAAACCCCGGTAGATAATCAATATACTCGGTTTTAAATGCCTGCCAAATGTTCTTCGCCTGCGTAATACTCCTGACATAGGGATCCAAACACAATGCCTGAATCGCCAAACTCTCATCACCTTCATGCGTTGCCTGAACAATCATTTCATGCAGGACACTCTGACGACGACAAATTTCCAACGGTCCCGGCGGCAGTTCCCCGACATGAATACTGCGTACTTCGCCACCAATCGCGATGCCCGGCACGTCGAGAATAATATCATTCGGCAGATTGGTTATCGCACCGTTATTAGGAATATTTATGGCGTCAAAATAGGTTGGTGTGTTGGTTTCCAATGCGGTGATTACCTGACAGGGCTTTTCCGCATAATAGGGATGATCGGCATTTGCCGGGAATGGTGGTTTATGATAATCTTTGCCCAACAGCCGCTGGGTCTCCAAGGTATGATTATTATTCGCCGCCAATTTTACATAATGTCCGGCCAAAGATTCACAACCCTTTGCCGCCCACTCATGCTCTTCCCAAAAAAACGGCATATATTCGATAATATGATCATCATAACCAATCGGATACATATTAAAAGCATTCAACACTTCAAGCGTGAAATTCTGCGGCGGGACATTCGGATAGCGCTGCTGCCAGTATTTTGACTCTTTCACCAGTTGCAGGAACTCTTCCATACAGCTTTCCCGGCTGTTTTTACGGCGAATATCAAACAGCCAGTTCAAATGGTTGTTACCGGCAGAAATAACCTCCAACTCACCCGGTGCCATACCGAGCATCTCGGCAATAACCCCGAATGAGCCATGCACCTGATGACAGAACCCCAAAGATTTAATCGGTGAATAATTTTTAAAATAGGTACAGAGGATCGACATCGGATTGGTAAAATTCATCAGCCAGGCATCAGGACAGTGCTGCTTCATCCCCTCAATGATTTCCTGAAACATATAGATATTACGCATGGCGTGAATCATCCCGCCCGGGCCGCCATTCTCACCCTTGACCTGATGCACCCCGAAACTGGCGGGAATTGTCAGATCTTTAACCCAGTTGGCATAACGGTTCTGTTCGCATGAGGCGATCACATAGTTACAACCATCCAGAGCTTCTGCCAGACACTCAGTAGTGGTGATTTTTATATTAATATTCGATGCGTTGACAATCTCTTTAACCGCATTCTCAGCCGCCGCCAGCCGTTCCGCCGAAATATCCATCAACGCAAATTCCACGTCATTGAACAGTTCATGTTCGGTCAATTCATTAGCGACATTAATCACAAAGCCGGAACCGGCTCCCAACATACTTATTTTCATACTTTATTTTTCCTGTTTTTAATCCCCTGGGAATGATTTAATCGTAGCCACGGGTGCAACCCTTGAAAACAACCTGTTGTGAATTCATAGTTTTAAATTTTAATTTCAACTGTGCCCGTTCCAGTTTTTCTTAATTGGATATTGGATATTCCGTGTTGAATATTTGATATTCAATTACTTTTATTAATAACGTCACAAAAAACTATTTACATAGGCCGTTGCCCTAAGATATTGCCCCCCTCATGATTACCATGCCGTAGATATGGGTGAACAAAGCCGGCTACGCCGGAACGTCGAACATTTAATGAAAGGGAAATACCTACCCAAGCGTAGCAACAGATGAAATAATTTCCTATTAGATAAACATAACCGGTTGCTGAAGTTGAAAATTACAAATTTTCAATGCCCCTTTCAGCATTTTTTTTAAAAGGATCAAGGCGACGATACTCCTGATGACAGAATGCTCCTATATCTGCTGCAATGCCGTCGCCGTCATAGTTCATCTTGCTAAGTTGCATTTCAATAAATCCACCTTTATCTGCACAGCAGCAATCTAACAGTTTTTCGATTTCAGCCGTCAGCAGCTCTTTATCTCCAGACGGCAGAGTTCGTTGTGCGTCTGCTCCAATTTCAAAACAAATCCTGCCTTTAAACGCAGCCAAACGTTCAATTGGAAAAACATTAGGTTGCATAATATTAATAACATCGAGCCCAACTTCAATTAAATGTGGAATAATATCCATAATCTGTCCGCATGAATGCATCCAGGCATCCATCCCGGCGGCGTGAATCGCGGCAAAAAGTTCATTGTAGAGCGGTTTGAATAATTCAACGAAACTATGCGGGGGGATTAACGCAGCAGTTTGAGTTCCCCAATCATCAGTGCCGCGATACCCATGAACCCGCCCAGGGAAATTGTCATTGATATATTGAACTGTTTTAAAATGATAATCTACAATATGGCGTAAAAACTTCTCCATTATTTCAGGTTCAAGCATCAGATCCATTAAGGTAGCTTCAAACCCATGCAGAAAATGAGCCCGTTCAAACAAATAGGAGCCATTGCAGCAAACTACATATTTATCTTCAACTTCAGCTTTTTGTAAAATCTCTTCCCAGTGAGCGTAACGTTCGGGATTCAACGCATCTGGAACAGTTATCTCCGCATATTTATCCAGAATCTCCAGAACAATATTCTTTACCTGTCCCATGTCACTGTGTTCTTCACTAACTTCCCATAAGCAGCCCCATTCATCCTTGCCGCCACCGCCTAACCACCATTTAGGTCCCATATCGGGAAAAATAGCGACGGTATCACCAGAGAACTCGGTATTTGCCATCATGCCGGTAAAAGGTAAACGCGCCGGGCGTTGAAAATGAATGGTCTGTTTTACTAACTCTCTTGATGTCATTGTTCTGATCCTTGATAATTTAAATGGACGAATTAAAAATAGCCATGAGCAAGACAGCCCTTTCAGACTGTCATTGTGACGCGGCGGAACACGCGTCCTATCTTTTTGCAGTCTGAACTATCTCCGCAGCGGATATAGTTCAGACTGCGATAATTTACCTCAGGTCAGTATTGAACGGCGATGCTTTCTGCCCCTTATTGCTGGTTGATGAACTGGCATAATCTCCCCATTGAGTTTTCAGTGCCGCTCCATTATTAAAATAGGCCACATGACCGTCAACAAATAACATATTTGTTCCAACACCAATACCATTATGACGTCCAATAATTGTAGGCTTTGATTGAACAAAAATTCTGCCACTTCCATAATCAACCCCATTGGTTGTGGAATGAGTTTCAATCAAGTTCATAACCTGGGATGGTTTAAGTATCAAAGACTCTTTTACCGGTGGGAAATTGCTGCCGAAAGCTCCAGCCAGTCCATGCAATCCGTAACCGTTGTTGGTTCCATAAGGATAGGCGTAACTGCCACCGTATTTGATATAATTGCCGAACGTTGCGGGATTTTGGCCAATAGTGGCCTGCAAGCCCTGGATATGTGACGGGCATACCCAAGGTGAATCACTTATAAGATATTTAGGTGAAGCACCAGTAATCGTTCCTTTGAAAAAGGTCGGCATATAACCAGCATCGATTATGAGAATTTTCCAGGGAAATCGTGAATCATAACCTGTTGGACTGGTAGGCTTAAAAACCGGCGGAAAAAAGTCATTATTGTCATCAAGGTAAAAATTGAAAGCCAAACCGAGTTGCTTCTGATTTGACGCGCAGGATATGGTTCGTGCCTTCTCCCGCGCCATATTCAATGCCGGGAGCAACATTGAGGCTAAAATCGCGATTATAGCGATCACTACGAGGAGTTCGATTAGGGTAAAAATCCTGTGTGTTGCTTGATGATTTTGGGTTGTCGATTGATTCTCCATTTTAGTTATTAAGGTTGATTGACGAGCTTGCATAATGACTTCCTCCATTATTCGGTTAATAGTTGATTGACGTGTTTGCATAATTTATTTCTCCTACTTAATTTGGTTAATTGTTGATTAATACTATACTTCTCCATTCTTCTATTTCGATAAAAAGCCCTCAACTTTAAGTTTTTTAAATTTCCCAGTAGTACCACGTTCAATAAAATCAATCTTTTTCAACGATAATTTATCTACTAAATCTGGATGATTAATATGCCGCACCACCTCTTCAGCTATTTCACTATTACGGTAGCGAAAAGTAGTCATATTGTAATGTTCAGCCCATGGGGTGTCAAAAAAGCCGATAACACTGAAGTCTTCCGGCACCTTCAGCCCCATATTGCGTACCGTTTCCAATGAAATTAGCGCACGGTAATCATTATCACAGAACACTGCACTACAGCCAGCATCAAGCAATACTTGAACCCCAACCACCATATCCTCCTTAGTAACACTTGTGGCAATTTTAATACCTTCAACCAAACTATTTTTAATCATTGCCTGAGTATAAAGTTCAATATAGCGACGATTGGCACACCAATCAGCATTATCCTCGGTAACTGTACCGCAGAAAAAACCGATTTTTTCATGCCTCAATGCTTTAAGATGAGCTATTGCGGTGTCATAGGCATCCGGATAGTCACCCAACACCATACTGCCCGGCATTCCGGTTACTGCCACCTGGTTCCCCGGCACCATCACCACATTATCAAATTTAGCTCCATGCTCACGCAAGAACTTGATATTTTCGCTCGCTTCTAAAACAAATGCCTGATCAATAACCAGCTGACTTGCTCCCATAGCATTAAATCTGAACAGCTGCTCCATATTTTCATGGGTGAAATCTTTACTGTTGCCGACTGCAATCGGCAGCATGCCGTTCTTTTCGAGTGCCAGGACAATATCGTTGCGCAGACCACTGAAAAAATGGGGGTCATCGCGCATCGCCACCACCACCGTTTTTTCACTGTCAAAATTGAAACTACTATTAGCTTTGACTGGAACAGATGAATGTTTAATAAAAGTTCCACTGCCGGGACGGCGTTCAAGTACTCCTTTACTTGCCAATTCTGAAAATGCAGCCCGCAACGTCTGATGATTTACCCCGAGATTACCCGCTAACTTCTTCTCTGAAAGCAGGCGATCTCCAGGTTTTAAACCTGCTTTAGTAATCATCTGTAATACTTTTTGCTGAACAATATCTCTTCTCAGCGGTTTCTGAACTGCAGTTGCAATCATTTGCGTAGCTCCATTATTTATCATCGTACCGCAAGTATACCACATTTTTTATTAACATGCAAGTGGTATATATTTTTTTATTGATTTTTTTCTAAGATTGTAATACCTCAAAGATGTCATGCGTAGAATAAACGGGCATCCTCATTCAAAACTTTATCAACTGGGGAAAAGCTGCGTCATGCTACAATTGATATGTACTAGCAATGACGCTTACCTTATTTATCCCATTTCTACTGTACTGATTTTGCAGTTTTTGCCTTCGATTATCTGCTGAACAAGCTTACCGTCTTGGAATTTCAGTGCAGCCCATTCACAGTTGCTGAATTTGAATATGTTGCCGGAAAATTCAATCAAGTCATCGAACAAAGGCAGTTTAATTTGCGGCCTGGATTCACCATATTTTTCCTTACATGATGGAGCAATTCCCCAGCCAGGACTGCCTTGAAGTGGCACCAAGATTACGACGAAATCACTATCATCATCATGTTTAAATATTCTTGAAATACATTTACCGTAAACCTTGATTGAACTATAATACCAGGAACTTAAAATAGCAAGCATATCTTCTCGTGGATCAAGCCCCGGCATCCAATAAATACCACTATCTGACTTCAAAGCAGTTAAACGGTCAAAACAATCATAAATTTTCTCACCCCCCTGTTCACTCAGCATTTGTACTTCCGGCATCGCATCAATTCAATTTACCCCAAGGCCGCCGAAACGATGCTTTGGTCCTCGTCTTCAAGCCGCTCTTCGAGAAAATGCACGGGAGTGAGCTCCGAAAATTTTTGCTGTTGTTTTTCCTGCCTGAAAATCTTTCACAAGGTAACGAGTGCTGATTGTTTAATTATCTACTTTTTTCACCTCCTATTTAGTTTACATCCATACGATGTGTATGTCGGTTTTGCTGTCACTAACTTTTTCCAGGCCTTCTTATCTTCCTAATGTTTTTTACTGCATCTTTTAATAAGCTCCATATTCTCTGCCGGCTTCGACAAAGGCGTGTAGGTTTTCTTCCGGTGTATCATACGGTGTTTGGTCACCTACACCAAGAATAAAGCCGCCGTTTGCCTTTGCTGCATCCATGCAGCGTTTAACATCACGCCGCACATCTTCTGGTTTCCCCTCAAGCATAACTGTGATCGAATTAACATTTCCTCGCAAAGCGATCTTGTCGCCAAATGCTTGCTTAACTTCCGCAAGGTCAACATCTCCGGTAGGCGGACATTCAATGGCATCAAATGCATCAACACTCATTTCCGCAGTGATGGGAAGAGCTTTTCTTGATTTACCACACATGTGATATTGAACAGGAATGTCAAATTCATGAACCTTATCACAAATAGCCTTGCCGAAAGGAAGGCTGTGACTCCTATGCAAATCCGGACTGATAACGTTCATTGATGTACTGGAACCACCCATGCAGACAGAATCCAACGGCGTATTTTTCAGCACATGGTCAGTCAATGCTACAGCGTATTCCCTGTACGCCTGGAATAATTTATTCATAGTGTCTGGATAATCAAACAAATCCATAATCATTGTTTGCGTACCCCGTAGACTACCCCACCAGTCAATTGGCGTCGAAATCCAGAAACCAGCATGTGCCCGGTTTCCAATCTCTTCGTAAGCCTCTACTATTTCATTAAGATTTTTGCTCTCTGGATATTTCAGAAGTTCAATCACCTTTTGATAATCCTGAACAGGATTCTTAACGAACCAGTTAAGTGAACTAACAGGAGAATTACGCCCGATATAATAGTCAGCCGACAAATCTCCCGCCGGTGTGTGGATAACTTTCGTGTAAGTTACTTTTTCCGGCGTTTCTTTCACGTTATGTATTTCCTGGGGAGGATCATGAGGTGAAATATTTTCACACAGATGAAGAAATCCGTCACTGTTGAAACGCTCATATTCTGTTTCAAATCGGGCACGCCATACAGGCGTTTTATTCTTCCAGAAAAACTCTATGTAGTCATCCCCAAAGTACCTGACCGGAATCATTTCACTTAGTCCCATTGTAACTGGTACTGTGTCGGGGATTCCATTTCGCATTGCTGTTGTTATTCGTTCTTTTGAATTCATCATTAATTCCTTGTGGTTAATTAAACTTGTTCGAGTTTTCTGTTTTTTACACTTCTGACTGCCGCCAAACCTGTATTTTCAGAGGCGATTGCAGCTTCGGCTGTTATAAACGGCTCTTCAGTTCCCTGCATGACTCCGAGGAATTTCAGGAAACAATTTTTCAGGTGTTGAATTGAAAATTATAGCCTTCAACCATTTGATCTATCAATTTCCCTTCTCTAAATTTCAATGCTGCCCACTCGCAATTACTAAATTTGAATATTTTACCGGAGACTTCGATTATACCATCAAATGAAGGTAATTTGATTTGAGGTCTGGTCTCACCATGTTTTTCCTTGCATGATGGAGTTATTCCCCATCCGGGACTTCCTTGAAGCGGAGCCAGAATTATTACAAAATCATCCTCTCCATCTTTCTTGAATATTCTGGAAATACATTTGCCATAGACTTTTATTGAATTGCTGTACCATGAATTCAAAATATCAAGCATATCTTCTCGTGGATCAAGTCCCGGCATCCAGTAAATCCCGCTTTTTGTTTTTAAAGCGGTCAAGCGGTCAAAACGGTCACATATTTGTTCAATTCCCTGCTCTCCTATGACTTGTACCTCTGGAGTTGCATCAATAAACGCCGGTTCATAAGCATCTGGTTCGATTCCCGACATAAACTTGTCATAAGCGTTTAATCCGTAAGATTTAAAGCCGGTGGTTCCAACAAAATCAATCTCTTTGCCGTTGTTTGTCATTAGCGGTTCAGGACCGATAAACATAATCTTTATTCCCTGTTCGTTCCACTCCAGAAGTTTTTCCCAAAGTCCGTCCGGTAACACTCTGGCGTAAGGCAGGAGTAAGCCACGGTAGCTACCGCCGCGTGTGCATAGTAGACCATTACGAACTTCAGCGGAGTTAAGCAGTTCTGTACTTACATAATCAGCAAACAAAGACGCATTGGTTAGTAATAGAGATGTATTCTGGAAAAATGTGTATAAAGTTCTGGCAAATTTTTTAGGCAGTGATGCATAGCCTTCCCAACCGTACCAGACAGCAAACTGTGATTCTCCTTGTTTGTCTCCCAGCAGTTTATTTAAGGAATCGAGCATTTCGACATCCGATTCAACACAGTTCTTCATTGGTTCGGTTCGCATATTCACCAGACCTTCGCTGAAATCACTATAGATATGTGTGAAAGTATTGATATTGTAGAGGGTTTTAAGACGATTCATTAGACGATATTTTCCTGGGTCTGGACGATAACACCAATCGTTGTAATAAGCATTAGGTTTACCCAACCCTTTTTTGATACTGTCAGCCAGCATCAATGGGAATAACGCGGTTTTTCGTTCGAGATCAAAGCCGCCGTCAGTCCATGCTTCACTTAAAACTTCTCCGAGTCTGAAATGATCGAAAACTCCAGCTGCGAGATCAGTAGGGAGTCCAGACCAAGTCTGGTGAGTCCCGAGAATGATATCGTCGCCCCATAATTCTTTAGCCAATTTGTTATGTTCAAATTGTACATGATAATGCATATCAGATAGAGTTCTGTAATAATCACAACGTAATTTTATTGCTTCCGGCGTTTCGTCGAATTCATCAAGATAAATCAGTTTATCCTTCAAGTCATAACCATTGGTGCGTTTGAAACGGGTCAGGTAGTCTTTTCCTGAACGGAAACTGGTCAGCGACCCGTGTCCTTTACCAGGTTCATCCCAGGCGACTCCGTCAATTGGAATATCACTATATTCATTTAAAATTTCTCGCTGCATATTCAACAGTAATTCAGAGCCATGGTCTATTTTTGAAATATCAGATGCGGTAATGTAGAGCTTGATTGTGCCGTTGAAATCATTAGGCAGTCTGCCTTGCAGTTGAAATCCTGATCCGCCAATCATAGCATGTTGCCATTCTATTTTAAGTTCCGGCAAAATATTTCTGAAAGAACCATTGACTAATTCATATGCTCCAGATATTTCGACTATGTCCGCCTGACGAGAGCCTTTTGGTTCTGGAGTAAATATTTCAAAACAGCCATTTTCAACCTCAATTTTCTGTGGAATAATCACCCATAAAGCAGAATCAAGATCACGCGCGGTCATAGTTTCCGCCCAATGAGTAGGGTCGGTGTCAAGAATAAACTTCATGTCATATTTATGTACAATTTTTACCACCTGAGCAACAGCTTTTTTGACGCTTTCATCAAAAATATTCAGATTCATATGCCTAACAACACACATCCATGCTTTATAGCCGACTTCCGCCGCGTGTTTAATATATGGTTCTGCCAGTGCTGGATTCTGCACCCATTTTACAGATAAAAATCCACCGGCGATTTGTTTTTTTAGATTTGACATTATTTGCTCCATTATGTATTTAAGTTTCTATTAGCCATTCGGCGTGAATTGTTTCATTTGTTTGTAAATTAGTATATGGTGTTCTAAAGTCAGGCGTAATAAAAATTTTCCCCAAATCCATCCAGATTCCACTTGACGGTGTTCGAGAACTGATTTTTAATCGTTGTTCATCTCTTGTAATATCTATTTCTGAGTTATTCAGGTAAATCATACTGGAAGATTGGTCTCTGAACAGTTCATTATTAAACATGGTATTCATCCAGTCTGAACTCGGCATATACAGAGGAAAATTAAAGCCAAGCCGGAAAACAGCCTCATGATCCAGCGTGTTTTCCGCCTTAATACTGTATTGAAAACCTGCTTTACCCTTTTTTACTTTGATAATACATTCAACTTTGAGATGATAAAGCTGTAATTTACCGCAAATAATTATTTCACCCGATGTTTGCTCTGTACTGTATGCAAATGGATAATTCCAGATAATACATGGATTATGCCAACTGCCGAATGCCGCTACCGGGCGTAAACCTCCAACAGCACTGTAACTCCGGTAGCCGCCTATCGCTGGATGTAGTTTATCAATAGTTTCTTCAAGTTTATTTGTTATCAACCATTGACCGGCTTTTTGCCATGACTGCAGTGTCATACCATATTTCGGATAAATCTTAAAGCTTTCATCATCATTAGAGACTTCAATAATATCTCCAAATTTATCAGCAGCAGTTATTTTAAGTTCAAATCCATTGCTTTTCTGCGGAACAAACAGTTCAGATATATCAGTCTGAATGATTTCTCTGCTAAAGTATTCAAAAAGCGGTCCTTCACAATAATGATACTTTTTAAATTCTTTCAGGCTCTCATTAGGAAAAAATATTTCAGGTCGTAAACGCTTTCCCAGATTCGCCTGCAATTCAGAACAGCCATCAAATCTTTTATATAGTTCCAATAATGAAAT
The DNA here is from genome assembly GCA_021647315.1 of Victivallaceae bacterium. GTDB lineage: Bacteria > Verrucomicrobiota > Lentisphaeria > Victivallales > Victivallaceae > JAKIUY01. The sequence goes on along the minus strand of JAKIUY010000012.1, from coordinate 43,969 downwards.
TTGTTCAATGATTTTGTTCGGCATAGTTTTTCCATTAAACAGCTTGCCCAGCAAGGGTATAATATGACACATGATATTCCATGGAACTATTTCCCAGCAAGTCATTAGTAATGGAATATTCATTTCTATACTCGTTTTAAGACATTTTTGAGCTCCATTTATCCGGCGTTGTGATAATTGCCAATCGCAAATTCCAGGTGCCAAAATCACGTCAAATCCACGTTTTTTCAGGTAGTCAAGCAAAGGATATTCAGAATCTTCATCGTATATCCAAAACACTATAATTACATCTTTGGAAAGATGTTCTATAGCTTCCGGGTAATGAAGCAGCATATCGTGCCAAAGCAGAGGCTTTACTCCATTTTCTGTGAGAAATGCAGTTATTTTATTAATGTAGTCAGCAATCGCGACACCTGGATTGAATTGCTCATCTTCTGCAAGCGGCACTGGCAGAAGCCATTCGTCGCCGCCAATAAGAATCGTCCCTGAACTGCATAAAGGAAGTATTTCTTTGAGACATGAAAGCATAAAATCAACTGTCTGTTGACTGCTTATAGCCAATTCACCGCTGTCATCAACAGCTAAAAACGGATAAACCTTAACCAGTTCTTTAGTATGTCCCAAAACATTAAAATGCGGGATTATCTCAATTCCTTTACTTTGACCATATTCGGCAAACTTCCGCATTTGTTGAACATTGTATGCGCACTCAGGGTTTTGTTTTACGGTATTTCCCAGATAAAGCATATTTTCCAGATAAGGCAGAAAATGAGTAAATCCAGCCGCGGCTGATATTTTCAAAGCCTCCTTGAAGTATTCTGGCTTCAAGTAAGCTCCGCGAGCTATATCATAATGTAATATTCGGCTTGAGTTATCAAGTTTCATATTATTCCTTTATAAATGCTTATACTTTTTTTACAATTTCACTCATTGCTTTTATGTTTTCTGGAGGAGTATTGTGATTGACCATACAGCCTGGACACAAAACGAATCGCGCCTCATGTTTCCTTGCTGATAAAATAGCGTCCTCACAGGCTTTTTCGACCATTTTAACTGTTCCCTGACAAAGAATTGATGACGGATCTATATTTCCGAAGACACATGCTTTTTTATTGATAAGTTTAAAAGTGTGATCAAGATTATTTAAATGATCTAGTTCAAGGATATCACATCCCGTATCTACCATTGCTTCAACAATATTGTTAGTTTTGCCACAAATATGAAGAGAAAGCAGACCTTCTCCAAGGTATTCTTTATATTTTTTCTCAAAAGGCTGGGCAAACTGTTTATACATGTTCGGGGAAATTAACGATTCCCCTGCCGCTGAATCTCCGATTGAAGTAATATCTGCTCCGCATTGGAGTTGTGCTTCAGCAAATCTCACTCCTGCATTTTTACAATGTTCCAGTGTTTTTAAAATCACTTCTTCATTCTGCTCAAACAAATCAAACATCAGTTCTTGAACACCGCGCAGTAAAAACAATAATCCAAATGGTCCTTGATCCGCACGCGCCATAATTGCCAGATCATCGCCGACAATTTTACGTAATTGCCTCGTTGTTTCGAGCCACAACGGCAGGCGTGCGTCTTTATCAGGATCAGGCAAAGGAATCTCTGCTATTTCAGAAAGCGATCTTATAGCATCAAGCTCAATTCTTGCCGGTTCATTTTCAGGAAAAACAATATTGGCTCCCATTGCTTCAGCTAGAGCACAAGTATCAAAATCAATAATTATGCAGTCATAACCGAAATCGTACGCTGTATCTGCTAAAGCTTGAGCAGCTTTGGCAGGGTTAAACGCATAATCTTTCCAACTTAAGCCAGTATGTTTTACGGCAAACATAAAATTATGTTGAGCAACAGGGATTCGGTCGATCGCATCTCCATTGACTGCCGCTAAAGTCCGTTCTCTTCCATTCATTACTAACACTCCTGTTTGAGCTTAAAAATAGCGAGTGTTCCGGCCGTTATCTTTTCAGGTTTTTCCTTGTGTCCGGGAATTGTAATATTATTTATTTTAGTAATATCCGTATCACACAAGCTGACAGCAAGAAGTTTATCTGCTTCGATAAATACTTCAGCGTTAAACTGTTCCGGCAGATTCAGCATGTGTTCAATGCCGCCCGGTTTACAATTACAGCTCCAATTCGCGGCTGCCTGCATTGGGTCATTTTTTCCGAAATAAATTGCCATACGGCGGGAATGCACAGATTCTCCGTAGTTGTGGAACATCCAGCTTATGGTCTTGTCATTAAGTTTTTCATAATATGGTGTGCCTTCGTTCAATAGTGAAAATCCGGCTTGTACATTAAGAAAATACGGACTGACAATCAATGATTTATGTGCCTCCGTCCGATAACCTGGAGTACAATGTGTTAACGCCCCAAGACCATCTTTAATCTCAATTGATATGCCCAGATAATCTTTCCATTTATCCAGATATGAAAATTCAGCATTACTTGAGTAATTAAGCTCTAATTCCAACAAAGATATATCCGCAGAATAGCGTAATATCAAGGCTGCCTGATGGAGTATTTTCCCATCATGCTTAAAATATGCGTCAATAACAACACTGTCTGTTTTTTTACTGACTTTGTTTATCTCGAAATCTCCGTGTTTACGGTCAAAAATAGCAATATCAAGAACTCTGCCGCAAAGTTCTATTCGCAACTTATTATTTGCTATTACTGCTTCCAGAGATGAAAACTCTATTTTAGAACAAGGAATATCCTGATTAATTTTTTCCGCGATACCAGACAGATTTGCGTTAAAATCATTACTTAAATCATTAGCTTTCTGATATAAATAACGTTCTTCTACTGGTGATTTTAGTAGTGCGTTTGATTCGTAAAATTCCCCAACCTTTTGTCCTTGACAGGCGACAACATCGTGTGCTTCCTGAATCAGTATTTCCGGAACAAAACTGCTTAAACTTTCAATATTTTTTTCTAGTTCGCCTGAACTCCATGCCGCAAACTGCAGATAACGAAGTTTATTATATTGCCTGTAGACTCGTTCCAACTGACTCAGAGAATTTATACAGGTGGCTCTAGGATAAAACTCTGTTTCCGCCAGACAATAATCCTCAGGTTGAAAAAAACATTCATCATTAGTGCTTGTATATGGAAGCTCTCCCGGCAATAGGAATTCTCCCCAGATATTAGCGTATCTTGTGGAACGATAGATTTGTGTTCGCAACGGAACAAAACCGATATCCTGAAAATTTGGATAATATATTTCATCCATGTGAGTATTCTCTTTCAGGATCAGCGGGAGGTCGTAAAAATAATTACAGCCCTTTCGCCCTAATTCTTCGTTAGTAACGCCCATTGACTGAATTGTCGAACCATCAGCACCGCGCCATTTAAAAAACTGTTTCTTTGTACTCGGCGACTGACCACGGTTCTGAACTACATGCATTGTTGATTTATAATCAAAATAATTCAATAACTGCGGCATGATGGGGGTGAATGAATTTTCCTGGCATTGATATACCGGACTATTATTGGTGAAAATATTTTTATGTTCAGACAAACCAAACTCCAATTGCCAGTACTGCATTCCAATTGGAGAATAGAGCGCGTAGGGCAGCGAGAAAGTGCCGTTGGTAACCGCCGCCTGCCCTTTCTCTATAGCTTTATTCAGCCGTTCCATGGTCGCAGGGTAACGTTTGGTAAAGTTTTTCCAGCATGAACCGCCAGCCTCAAACGCAACTTTACTGGAACTGTTTTCCGCGAAATCAAGCAGTTTTTCTATTCGTATGCGGGTGAATTCAGGCCATTCAAATTCAAAAAATCCTACATCTTCAAACAATATGCCGATATGTGGCACTTCTATAAATTTAAATTCACTTTGCGAATATACCTTGCGGATTTTCGCAAGAGCTTGAAAAGCAAAAGTCAATTCATTTACCGCAGTATCCATTTCTCCATTTATTGAGCAAGTAACAGCCTGTTGATAATGACTGTCAGCTTTTTCAAATTCAACATTTTCAGCAAAAAGCTCGCCAAGCCAATTGACAAGAAAACGATTGATTCCGTATGCTTGACAGTCAAGTCGGAAATCATCAGAAATTACCGGAGCTGTTCCAGCTCCTTTATATAGAGTAGTTCCGAAAAGTTCGGCAAATACATCAGCAATCATGATAAGACGCGCCTCCGGCTTATCAGTTCTGAATCGATCCAGCATATTAAATAACTCAATACCCAGCGTATAAACGTCAGCATCACGTTGTAACACAGCTTGCCCCGCCAGAGTCCAGTCACTATAATTGGAATCAGGAAAAATCAAGTAATTCAAATTCGAAGGGTAAAATAAGCTACACCTGCCTAGTTTAAGGGATTCTTTTTCAGAAATTTTATTTCCGGATTTTACAATCAGTCCAGAGAAATCATTATTAGGAATATTCGTCTGACTGGAACCTGAAATAATAATTGTATCCGAATCTATTTTATCTGGGAAACCGTTACTGTATTCAGGAATTGTTTGAATAACTGCCATTACAGCAGGATCAAACATCAAACCGTACCCGTCAATCAGACCATAAAAATCGGAAAACATCAAATCCTGCGATTTTTCCCGGAAATTATCGTTTTGCGGAAATACATAAATGATCTTCTTATTGCATTTTTTAATCATATACAAATAGCCTTTTTATTTAATTCTAACTCGCTTGGATTCAAGCGGGTTTATGGTTATAACCAGTGATTTTTCTGGTAATAATAACGGATTAGTTTTCAGTTTAACAGTCATTTTTTTAGAACTTGGATTATATATTTCAAATTGTGATTGTTTACCATCAGGACAATCCAGAGTAATAATAACATCTTTGTTGTCCGCGGTCAATGGATGCCCCATAACAACTTTGTGTGAAGAGATACTTGTATAAAGATGGAAGTATAAATCATTGTCCAACTCACCACAGTAACGCCAAATCTTTGAACCGTTCAATTTATACACGGTCAGCCAGTTTGGATTAAAACCGCGTATCCGTATTGGCAGAGCTAGCGGAGCATCCGGGCATTTTCGAGTTTCTAGTTTTAATATTTTATCCGGCATGGCTGTTATAGTGGCAATCACTGGTTTGTTCTCCAGTCTACCACCGGTTATTTGAGTGATTGCCGGATACTTGCTATTGCGTACTCCTAGAAAATCATCTATCATCATGAAGTCAGAATTCTTCTGTGCCGGCCTCAAGCCTCCGGTGGAAAAGAGCATATTATATTTTATTTGACTTCCCTTTTTCAATATTTTCGGTAATGGTTTATAGATTACACAAGACAGAGATTTGGCATTTTTCCTATAATTAACCCTTAATTGCAGACTGTCAGAAACAGCATATTGCGCACCGCCGCCAGCGAGACCATGTGGATAAAGACCATAGTAATCACCGGGCTTGAGATTATCGTTGCGATATATGTCAGGCAGATTGTTGAACGGATATTTTGTAATCTTGCCGTCAACGAATACTTCAGCTTTCTTCGGAGAGTCTGCCTTTACAGGATACGACATGTTTGACACTACCATTCGACTATTGGAAAGCGTACAATCCTTAAGCATGGTGAGAGTCGATTCCACCAGTTGAGCATTTACCTGATTGATCATGCCGTACAGCCCGTAGCGGCGTTGAACAAATCTGAAGGTTTCCAAAGGGACAGTCTTTTTTGGGGGATGGCAGTCACCCAAATGACGTCCGTTGTCAGGATACATTCGATTGCATATCTCGTCAACAATTATAATTCCCGGGCAGGACAGCTTGGGAAACTGGTATGACGCAAGAGATTGACCGTTAACCATATCTTTACCCGCCAGCGGTAGATGAGGACTAGTAAGAAATGATACATAAAAAGGCGGCTGATATTCAATTCCATCCGCACCGCTTAACCAGGCCTTGAAATTACCATAGACCAAAGTATCAGGAGTCCATGAACGATAGTGAGCTCCGATAGGAATACCTGAGACATAATAATTGCCTTTCCGGTCGGGCGTATAATTATAAGGCAGAGTGTTTTGACGGTCGCCGCATTGCATGAATCTTGATCCGTAATGCAGAGATAATGGTGCTGAAAGCATTACAACCTTATTGTTTCTTCTGACTTCAATAACAAAATCCCGACGCTGTTGGAGCGGCCAGGTACGTTCAACATTAAAATCTTTTTCTGAAGCCAGCCATTCCCGGTATTTATTACCGCCGTCGAAAAGTATTATTTTATCACCAGACTTTAAGCCGCCCAATTTTAAAACATAACGAAACAGGTTTTGTTTTTCTTCATCTGTATTGAAATTTCCAAGGTTATAACCACCGTGATAAATCAGTTCCGGACCTTCAGAAAGATACCACTTTTGTGAATTTGCCCAGAAGAGACTTGCCTTAAAATTTCCGGCGCCATCGACATAGTCTTTAAGCTCATCAACCGTATTGCCGGTGAAGATATTTTGAATTCCTTTTGCAGCCTCTTTTATGTCTTGAGGAGAATTAAGCATGGAGAATCTAAATGGAATCAAATTTTCAGCTTTGCTACAGCTAAGCAAGTACTCATCAAAGGCTTTTTCGACCGGTTTATCTTCTATTTTAGAGATTACCGACATACCGGAAGTCTGTTTCATCTCGTACCATTTATTGGGGTTGCTCAAGGGATTTACATAAGCTCCAAGGCGCGTGTTAAATTGTTTTGCCCAGAACTGATATGTGTTGTCAAGCCTTTTCCCGTCTTTAGTGATAGCCGGATATTTAGGAAATTTGACATGACCGAGTCCAAACCACAGGTTTCCTACTTTATCTTTTCCCAGTATTCCGGGAATTGCCAGAAACTTATCATTACTGTTTGCGATACATTCATTTTTGAATTTTTCCCATTTTGCCGGATCAAGTTTTTCTAGAGCTTCAGTAAAGGCCAGAAATGACAGCCCTGACGCTTTTGCCGATTTACTTAATTCAGTAATCGAATATTTTCCACCGCTGTATTTGCTTTGCGCTCCTACCAGTCCTTTGACGCTGCCAAACTTTCCGGAAGTCTTTACCTTACTCCAGTTGATTGTTTTTATAGGTTTTAAGTTCAAAATAGCTTTGCGGTCAAAAGGTATATTGCGGTCGGTTTTAAAGCCGCCTAATTTGCCAGATTTAAGACTTGGTTGTGCCGCCCAGCGCACCGTCTGCATGATTAATTGACGATTCTGCAATGCTTCTTTTTTGCTAACATTCTTCTGCCAGAGGACATTTTCAAAGACTTCCGGCGTCGCAACTGTAAAAGCTACATTTTGCGGATAAACAAATAAATTTCCTTTACCTACTGTACGCCATGCCGCCAAAATCGGTTCAGAAGCATAACTCGCTGGTGTTTTTTTAAGTGCGGATGTAGTTCCCGGCTTAAGGCCTTCGGCACTGTAAGCACTTTTTTCTCCACGGACAACAACATGCCATGGTTTTGGATCAGTAAGTATGACAGGTTGACTGGTTTTCATACAGTCAGCTCTTGATGCCTCGCCGATAAAACCGATACGTTTTATGCCTTTTGTCATAGGAGCTTGTGCAATTTTTGTCGTATAACAAACACTAAAGCGCTTGTAACTGCTTCCGGCTTTCACTGGATAGCGATGCTTTGTATCAATAACTTGTTCTTCCGGCACAGATGCTCCATAAGGTTTCAGTAAATAACTTACCGAAGGAGCCATGCCTGACCACTGCCCGCCGCCACAGAACACAACTACGCCACCACCTTTTTTCATATATTGATCAAGTATTTTTCTAAAGCGGATTAATTCCGGTTTCGGCTTGTCATTTTTTCCCCATTGCGGTAAAAAGTTAACTACAACCGTATTAAAACTGGATATATCGTGCAGGGATTTTATTTCCGCTGTCTTATTAACAGCAATTTCAAAACCTGAATCAAGCCAATCATTCCAGGTGTGCATGTGGCGTGCGGCACTGCCGACAAATAATACGGCTGGATTGTTTTTGGCTGAAACGGCATCTGCCCATAAAGAAGTCAGAATAATGGCTATAACTCCTGTAATACAGTTTTTAATAGATTTTTTTTTCATCTTCAATTTATCCTACTTGTTTGAAAGGTTGATTTAATTAGTTATTTCAGATTTTTCTTCAGAAATTTCAATGCGTCATTAAGCATTTTATTTGTTATTTGAAATTTCCTTAATATAATTATTATACCAATTCTAATAATTTAACAATACGGTTTTCGCGTTCTGATATTTCAGCGGCAAAACCAAGTTTCATGGTTGCCAGAGAATCACTAACAGGGTTTTCAGGTTTCATACCATTGGCGACAAGTTCTGCTATCCGAACATTTTGACCGTGAGTGTTATGAATCCACACTTGATCTTCAGATTTATCGTATTTAATAGTCTCAACTATTTTACTGGTAAGTTGTGTAGGACTATCTCCAAATTCCCAACGACGAATGCGACGGCGGAAAACATCTGTTTCAATAGCCCCTTTTGTGCCCATTATGTGATACTGCAGAAAATGACCGTCATCAGACTGTTTTTCGAGCACTTCCAACAAAGGATCAGTATGATCGGTCTCGCCAAGATACATCAGAAAATTTAAATTGGCTGTTGCTCCATTCTCAAACCGCATATTTATTTGATGGTTATCTGGATGATGAAAATAATCTACAACATTGGGAGAATTCATTGAGAAAACTTCTTCAACCTCATTGCCCATGAACCAGCGCTGCAGATCAAGATAATGTGAAAGTTTCTCGCCAATCAAAGTCCCCTTACTATTACTGCGCCAAGTGTTCTTGCCATGGAATTCACTGGAATAATAACGACAATGACAATTGACTGGCGTCCCGATCAAGCCCTGATCTATCCATTCTTTTGCTTTCATATACATTTTTGAGTAATGCAATTCAAAGCCAATCTGGAGAAAATTGCCAGTTTCTTCTTCAGCTTTCACCATACGGTATGCTTCGGCTAATGATTCTCCCATTGGTTTTTCGCAAAGAACGGCTTTGCCGGCACGAAGAGCTAATTCCGTTTGTTCGGCATGAACCTCGTTTATTGAGGCTATATAAAACAGTTTTATCTCTGGATTGTTCAGGATAGAATCCAAGTCAGAAGTAGCTTCTATTTCCAATTCTTTTCCGCGTAATACAGCACGTTCGGCATCAGGTTCATAGCCATAAATTTTATTTACATAAGGTGAAGCTTTGGCTGCTTCGACATGAGTGATTCCCATGCGCCCAATTCCCAATACTGCTACATCAATTTTATTTTTCATATTTTTCTTGTATTAAAAAGATTAATTTATTGATATTTTTAGCTAAATTAATAGTAACGATGTTTCTTCCAATAATTATTTACCAGTTCATATTTGTCCAAAGGCATTCCTTTATAGGCAGTATTGCTACTTGAAAAATGTATCCGCCGTTCGGCTTTCCATGCTTCATAGCGTATTCGCAACTGGCTAATACTTCATCTTCGGTGCCAGTCTCAATCAAACCGCAGTTTACATTGCCGCAAAGAGCGACTTGTGAGCCGTAAAGCCTTTTTACTTCAGCAATATCCATTCCGCCCTGCGGGTCGATTGAATGAATTGCATGTGGAGCACAGTCAACTATCATATCTAATATAGGCATGATATTGCCATCAGTATGTTTGATGACATATTTTCCCATATTCCGGTAAGCAGCCACAATCCTTTTAAGATAAGGCTGAACAAATTCAGCAAACTGGGTGGGCGAAAAGAACGGATTGGCATTGAAGGCATAATCGCTGCATAAAGCAAAACCATCAAATCCGGCTTCCGCATAATAAAGGCAATGCCCAAGGCGTTGATAAATATTCATTTCTGCCTTCTCTTTTAACTTTTCCGGCGCGTCAGATAAATATTCTATGATTTCATACAAACTATCTCCTGCCGGAATAGCTAATGTCGCATCTCCATGAGTAATCAATAAATAATCTTCGCCTTTTTTGTGCGCCATTTCCCGGATAAAACGCATTGTCGCTACAAGTTCCTGGCCTCGCTGTGGGAAAATGTTGGATGGAGCATGATCGATTTTGATAATTGAATACTCATAACGTTCCGCTATTGCCAAATAGAGCTCCGCGTTTTTCCGGCACAATTCAAGTCGGTCTGATTCGGACAGGTCGTTATTTTCCGCTCCCTCATAGAATTTTTCCCCAAAAGCTTCTTCTGTCAATTGAAATTCTAATTCAAAAGTCGGGACATAATCCGCCTGTTTTCCTTCTAAAGCTAATATAGCTCGTTGCCTGTGTGTTAGTTTAGACATTTTCTTTCCATAAATTAAACATTGCCTTCTGAAGATACATTAGAATACATTATAACGTTATTTGCCGCAAAGGCAAGTCAAAAGCAAATTTTTTGCAAAAAAAACAAAATGCGTATTGACTTTTGTATCGTCTTGTATTATATTCATTGTTATCAACCATAAACAATACAAAAAAGGCAGGCAATGGCAGAACTTGGCACAATGAGTTTATCTAAAGGACATACAAAGTCATCTATGGTGGCTGAAGCTATTGCTGAAAATATCCATAGCGGAGTCCTGAAACCTGGTTCCCGCATTCAGACAGTACGTGCCCTGGCAGATAAATTCTCGGTCAGTATCTCAGTTATACAATCAGCTATGCGGGAATTAGAGGAAAGAAAACTAATTAAGCGCAAAACCAATAGCATTGCATTGATTCGCGATACCGTTCCTGTCCATAATGCAGAAAAACAAATTATGCTTTGTCTACAGAGCTCAGGCCATATATTCAGCGAAGTCTCCACAGCAATCAGTGACGGTCTTATCAGCCGCGGTTACCTGCCTGTGGCTATGGACTTTAAAAAAATGGATGACCTTGAACCTGATGAAAAATTCAAAAAAAATATTCGTACAATTCTTGATTCAGGGTTGAAAAGTATAATATTGACTGGACACAATTACTGGCATTATCCGTTTTTGGAAAATCATCCAGATGTCCGGGCGGTATTCCTCTATTTGATTGATTATGCCGGAAAAATGCCGGAAAGGGCTGTCCTGCTTGATCTGGAATCCACAATTTTTCAGACAACCGCTCATCTGGCGTCACGCGGGTACAAAAAAATCATGCTCTGTACTTTCAAGCCCGAGCCTCACGCGATCAATATTGAAACTATTCATCGCCATCAATCCACACAAATCAGAGGCGGTTATAAGCGTGCACTGCGTGAATACAATATCGCAAGTTATGACAAAATATTATATCGCGACCATGAAGTAAACAGTCAGGAGATAGCTGAAGTATTAAAAAGCAAAAATGCTCCTGAAGCAATAGTCTGTGACATGGACTATACTGCATTGCAAGTGGTAATAACCGCAATGAAAAACGGTCTGAAAGTCCCTGATGATCTAGCGGTTACCGGAGCTTTTAATACTCCATGGAGTGAATTAAGTCCAATACCATTGACAACGGTTACATATGACTGGAATGAATTAGCCAATCTGGCAATGAAACTTGCTCTCGAAGACGATCCTGAGCAAAAAATAACCTACATCAAACCCACATTAATAATTAAAACATCAACCGGAGGGCCGTAAAGATGATCCTGAGCAAAAAACAAACGATAACCCAACTCGCATTAATAATTAAAACATCAACCGGAGGGCCGTAAAGATGATCCTGAGCAAAAAACAAACGATAACCCAACTCGCATTAATAATTAAAACATCAACCGGAGGGAAGAAAATGAAAACAAGAAGTTTCACACTCATTGAATTGCTCGTAGTAATAGCTATTATTGCCGTACTTTCAGGAATGCTGTTGCCCGCCTTAAATCAGGCTCGCGAAAAAGCAAAATCTATCAGCTGTGTCAACAATCTCAAACAGCTGGGAACAGGGTACGCCATGTATACCAGCGATTACGATGACTGGCTACCTGCTACTTTTCAAGCAGGACAAGGTGGCGGAATTGGATGGTGGTATTCCTGCCTAGTTTCTTACATGGGAAATAAGATGGATCTTGCCATCCGTAAAAAAAATGCGGCCAATTCTTTTCAATGTCCTACTGACCGACGGTTTACCCAAAATGATGCAGCCCAGGGTGTCAGTTACGGACAAAATGAATTCATAACCCGCCAAGCTCCGCCAGGAAAATTTCGACGGAAAATTACCGGGGCAAAAACCACCAGTAAAGTAATGATCCTATCTGATTCAGTTGGATTTAAACCTGGAAAATATGACATGGAAGATCCATACTCACTGGGAATTCCTTCGGCCTGTCAACCCAATGTTACCTATGCCAACTATTGGGTAGCACTTGACTACCGTCATAGTGACCGTTTTAACTGGCTCGCACTCGGCGGCAATGCCAGAGGCTATTCATATAGTGACTTGATGAAACATTATAGCGATTCTTATACATCTGGCAGCAGTTACATTGACATGTCATCATTCTGGGCAAAATCACCATCAATATGGGTGAAATGAAAATTTAAATTTATTTTCATCTAACTTCAGGCTTTCAGCCTGAAGCTGTTACTACAACTACGCAAGGAATGTAAAATAATGAATAAAAGATTTTTAACTTTGGCATTGACTCTATGCGCAACATTCATAATGCATGGTGCTGAAATTAAAATGGGTTTGACGCGGATTGATGGAACAAAGTACAACCATGAATTTGTCAATTACTCTCCTCAAGCTAGATATTTCCAGGAACAGGGGATCGAGCCAGCTCTGTTTAACATGAGGGAACTAATGCACGGCAGAGTTAATTTCTTGATGCTTTATTCCAAGTTAAAGAAACATCATGTAATTATTTTACGGACAAACTGTGAAGGAATAGATACATACGACGCTCAAGAGAAAAAAAATGCTAAGGCCGTAGGTAAGGCCTTAGCAATGTATGTCAAAAAAGGCGGCGGCTTGATAGTTCAAATAAGTTCAGTCAGATACCCTAATGATGAAGATGAGCTTTTCTGGAATGACTGCCTTAAACCTCTTGGTCTTCAGATACTGCACGAAGGCATCCATGATCCGGCAAACAGTCAAATGGTAAAAATTAAATTTAATCTATCAAAATCGCTGTCACATACTAAAAACATAAAAGCGCATCCTGTAACTAAAGGCGTCAAAGGTTTACTGCTGCCGCTTCATGGTTATAACAACTTTCCCGGCACACCGGCTTTTAAATTTTCCAAAGACTGGAAAGTTATAGTCAACGCGGAAAAAACCGCTAAAAGTTATCAAAACAACCGAATTAACAATCGTTTTAAACCCACCAAGCCAGGTACTTATAAAAGTGCTCCGCCAGTAGTCGCGGTACGTGCGCTCGGTAAGGGCAGGATCGTCGCGATTCCAATTGCAAAAACTCACACTGGAATGAACTACAAGAATGAATTCTGGGGAAATCAAGTTGAATATAAAGGTTTACCGGGTAAGCCGAGTAATGCAATGCTGTTATTCGCTAATGCGGTCAAATGGGCTGCGGCTAATGCAATAAAAAGCCCTGTGTTTGGCAAATACAAAGCACCTTCACATGAAAGGGTCAAATATCCTGAAAGTATTTCTATCGATACAAAAACTTTTGCGAAACCAACTGAAGAACCTCTCAAGGGTACATGGGGATTACATTCAAATCTGACCGACGGAAAAGGCTCTGTCGCCGATTACGCCAAAGCCGCCAAAGCTGCCGGACTTTCATTTATCGTATTTTCAGAGCCGCTTGAATTGTTGTCACCAGCTAAATTGAAAAAGTTGATTGCTGACTGTAAAACAATCTCAAATGATAAATTTTATGCTTGTCCTGGAGTCGAATTTACTGACGGCGTCGGTAATCGCTGGGTGGCATGGAGTGAAAGAATAAAATGGCCTGTCAAGACATTCAAAAAAGGTAAATTCACCTATAAACAATGGGATGGGAAAGTTATTAAACACGCCGGAACATACCTGTTTAACTGTGGCATATCAGGCAGTGCTCTGATTAATTATAAAAAACTCAGAGAAAATGGTTCATATCCTGAAAATATGTGGTGGTTCTATAATATCATCCCGAAAGCTTATGAAGGCAGTAAATTGATTGCTGACAACAGCGAACAGATGGAATTTGCGCATCGCGATTTACGCTGGGTATATCCTATTACTTTTAATCGGATAAAATCCCCGGCGCAGATTAAGCAATCGGTAAAAACCGGAGTTACCAGTTTCAATAATATGGAATGGACAAAGAAAACTCTAAACCGACGTGGTAATCCGGCACATCACGCTAGAGCCGCGCAGCAATATATCACCAATGGAGATATAAAGATCCACTGGCAGATGTTTAATGGACAAATGGAAAGCAACTGGCTGTACACTAAAGGCGCACAACGCGCAAAATGCAGTTTCACTGTAGAATCTCCTGCCGGAATCAAATCTGTCAAAGTAATTGACGCATTTGGCGAAGTTCTCAGAAATTTTGCTGGTAACGGAGCCAAAAAACTAACTAAAGAACTCGAGTTTTCTAATAGCCGCAAACATTCCTTATGGCTGGAAGTCACAGACAGCGAAGGCAAAACCGCGACATCACATGTTGAGCGAGTATGGTGCTACAAGCAAGGACTTTATCGCTGTGGAGATAACCTGAATATTTTGGGTCCATTGGGTATGTACTGGCATCCTGATCGCAACCAGATGCTACCGATAATTAAAAAATTTCATAACGCTGAAGTATATTCCATTATGGGCTGGGATCGAGCTCAGGCTGATTGTCCAACTCCTGATCCAAGACCTTTGAATATGGTCAATATTGAAGGTGTTGGAATTTACCCGCCTTACATTAAAGGAATCACCTCAGGAACCCGTATGCGGGTAGATCTGGCAAGCCATGATGTTCAAATGGTAACAATGAAAATGGACGAAATAATGGAACATTGTGATACGGCGCAGCGTCCCGGGCCGGCTTTCGCTTCTATAAGTAGAAAAGTCGAGGATAATGAATACTTTACACGTACAGATTCCATGTACGCTTTTCGTGATAATGCTGATTTCTTCACAATCTGGAATTATCGCCGTTTGCGTGAAGGATTGGAAAAATTTAAGGGTTCCTTTATTTTGCATGAAGGTGAATTCAAATTCAAGAAGGATGTTACTCTTAATGGTAGTGTGCCAATTAAAATATTAAAATTAAACACGCCATTTGAGCCTGGAAAACGTTTTAACAAACTGGTAGTCGACGACCTCGAACGTGACCGCATAAGTATTGAAATAAAAGTTGATAGAGAGCCGAAAAGCTATTCTGGTGTAGTAAAACCCGGCGGCTATCTGGCGGTAATGAATTCACCTATTGGTTATATAGGGTTTATGACTCCACATAATCAGACATTGACCTACAGTTTTCACTGGCCCGGTTTAGTATATGTAGGGCTCGGGAAACACGGTCAAAAGATTAAAAGAGGTCAAGTCATAAAATATCGCTATATTGCCGCTATCCTGACTGATCCGACTGATAATGCCAAACAGCTTCAGGAACTGGTTAAAAACTATAATCTTGACGGCGGCACTAAGGGCTATCCACTGGATGTTAAAACAGGAAAACTGCTTAGTGCGGAAATATTCTTAAGTATCAAGGCTGATGCTAATGAAGTTAAATTCACCGCCGGACCAGCAGAAACAGTTATTGACATGCCGATGAAGATAAGTGGAATAGAGGATAACGGCTGCGCGGCAATATATTCATCCATGCACCCATGGTTTAATTTCGTTCCAGTAGTTAAAGGAACAGCAATTTTGCAGGAATCAATTGCTAAAGCAAACGACATCTGGATCGGAAATGTTTTTGTCGCTGAAAACCCTGCTATAAAAATGACTCTGGTCAAGGACGGACAGGCTAAAGGTAAAAAGCCATTCCTGGAAATTCATAATCCGACAGGCAAAACAATTAAAACAAAAGTATATTCTCCGAAGAATACCCCGGTATTCGGCGGTAAATCCTTCTCCGTAACCATTCCGGCCGGAGATAGTATAAAATACAATCTTTAAACAAAAGGAAAAGCAATGAAAAAAATCATTAAATGTAGTTTAACAGTTGTTGTTGTTGTTGCTGTAATCGCGACAGTTCTTAGTGCTGATAATTTAATTGAAAATGGGTCTTTTGAAGAAAAAGGAAGTTGCCTGGGCTATGATATGCTCCTGAAAAAAGGATTTACTTTAAACTTCAAAAAAGCTGATTGGACAAAGATATGGGTAATTAACAATGCCTCTCATAAAGGTGAGATTACGCTTGTTGATGCTAAAGATGCACCGGATGGGGAAAAATATCTGCAAATCAAAAAAGCAACAGACACACATGTTTATCCAAACGTAAAACTGCCTGGAGAATTTAAATATGATGTAACATTTTATGCGAAAGCTCCAACCGGAAACAACAAATTATATGTTTATACTTACCTGTATAAAGTGGAAAAAACTAAATATATCACTTCAAAACTTATTAAAAAAATTACTCTTAGTGATAAATGGCAGAAGTTTTCAGTAGTGATATCTGAATACGGGGATGATAAGTTATCCATGTTGGCTTTAGGCGTAAAAGGCGATTGTGACCTAGATAACCTTACTGTTAATATGAAAGAATAACAGAACAATGAAAAACATCAAAATTCAGAACTCGAAACAAGTCGCAAAGATTAAAAAAAATCTGAGTGATTTATACGAATGGCGCCCCCTTGAGTACACGCCCTTTGAATTCACTCCTTATAATAATGTCAAGAATAAACTCGAAACTGATAATCAACGTAAAGTTTCCGCAACAGTTGAAGAATATAATAAACGTTTCTTTGATGACGAATTAGCTTTACAGGAACAACTGAAGTCTTATGAGAAAAGAGTTTCATTAGAGTTTCAAGGTGATACTGTATTTGCCCTTGAACCGATGAGCGGGGCTATGGGGTGGTTCAATGAATTTTTCGGCGGTAAAAATGAATGGTTCAATAACCGTCCTCCGTATCCTCATCCCATTATTGATAATATTTCACAGATTGATTCCCTGAAGCCGGATATCAGTAAAGGAGAGATGTTTCATAAAGGATTGAAACAAATGCGTTATTTTGCAGAAAAAGTCGGTGATAAAATTCCTGTCAAGTCAATTGATCTGCAAAGTCCAGTAAATTTTGCTTCAATATTGATTGATTACACTAATTTAATATATATGATGATGGATAATTCAGCCAAAATCCACCAGCTAATGCGCATGATTACTGATACTTTGATTACTAGTCTTTACATGATTAAAAAAGAAATGATTACGGACTGGCCGTTGAGTCAATTCGAATGGTGGATACCGAAAGGAGTTTTTATGTCTGATGATTTGATGGCAGTGCTTGACCCGGAACTTTATGCTGAGTTTGGCAAACCATACAATGAAATAATTGCCGAAGAATTTGGAGCAGTATCACTTCATAGCTGTGGGGGGATCAAACATAATCTAGAGAACGTGGCATCAACTAAGGGAATTGTTGCGATCAACACCCATGAGCCACTGTCTATTGCCGCGCCGATTGTGGATAACCGGGCTGTTTTAGTTGTTGGCGGAGTTGAAAACTCTGTTGCACCAAACTATCCGGGCAGTCTACGTGATCCACTTGAAACCGGTGAGGAAGTAGCTCAATTCTGGTGGAATGATTTTAGCCAGATAATGAATTACAAAGATACACGGTTTCTTTACCAGTGTCATGCTCTGCTTGAGAAAGAACGCACTCCACAGGAAGCATATAGTAAAATGCTCGACTTCAGTCGACGTTTAGTCAATGGAAATATATCATAACTTAACAGGAAGATGAATGATGAAAGTTAAACGGATGACTTTTACCGAGATCAATCAGGCGGTACTTGTCGAAGGTGAACTTGATGACAAACTCAAGCCAACGGAAATTCTGAGCCGGACACTCTATTCTGGAATCAGTGCTGGTACGGAAGGCGCGATTTATGCTGGATATGCCGAACCGAAACCACCGACAACAAGCGGCAGTTCTAATGTTGGCGAAGTAATCGCTGTCGGAAGTGAGGTAAAGAGCATCAAGATAGGGGATAAAGTAATAAGCTGGTGTAATCATGATGATTATGCTAAATTTGATGAAAATCCTCGTGAATACGGCTGGAACGGTTTTCGTTTGGGCATCAAAGTCCCTGATTATCTGCCCCTGCACCATGCGGCAGTTCTCTATCACTATAATATCAGTATGTCAGCAATTAGACATTCACAGGTAAAACCTGGTGACGATGTATTGATTATCGGAGCTGGTTTTATCGGAGCCGCAGCCGCGCAGCTGTATGCCGCCGCTGGAGCATTGGTAACTGTTGCGGATATATCTGAAAAGCGTCTTGGAATTATGCAGAAATGTGGTATTCCGACAGTTAATCCAATTGGACTTAGCTATCAGGATATTGTCGAAGAAATAACTCAAGGGCGCAAGCTTCATCAATGTGTCATGGCAGTAGAAGGCGGAAATCTGATATCAGAGCTGGTTGAATGCATGCGGGTTTACGGTTGCATCACGCTGCTTGGCGGCTACCGCAAAGAAACTATGATCAACATTGCACCACTATTTGATCGTATCAACGGCAATAGTCTACGTATCCAAGGTGCCGGCGGAATGGGTTTTCCTGTAGCGGAAAAACCATTTCTGCATGACACTCATAATGGGAATTATCGTCAGATTGCTGAATTAATGCATCGTGGTAAATTAGCCCCGGAGCCTCTTATTAGTCTAGTAAGTCCGGCAGATTGTCAGCAAGTATTACAGGATTTGGTATATGACAAAGAAAAATATCTCGGTTGCGTTTTTGACTGGAATAAAATAAGGTAATAATTATGAATTCAAGAGAAAAAATCCTCGCGACTATTGAACATCGTAATACCGGACGTATTCCATATTGTATATCGTCGCACAATTCCTTAATAGCACATGGGAAAAAACTGCATGACCTATATTGCCGTTTCCCAGGCGATTTTAATGACGCGAGTAAACTTAATGTTCCAACACCTAAAGAACTGGAGAAAAATCGCCGGATTGTCGATAAATGGGGTTGTGTCTGGGACACCGCTGATGTAATGATTGCCGGAGCGGTAGTTAATCAGCCACTGGCAGATTGGAAAAATCTTGATTCCTATAAGATGCCGAAAATTTCAAAAATAACTCAAAAAGATATTGATGGAGCTGAACGGACCAGAGAAAAATATCCTGTCTGGGCAAGTGTCGATCAATTTTTCCAAATAATGGAAAATCTGTGTGGTGCGGAACAACTTTATATGGATTTTTATCTGGAACCGGAGAATGTCCAGAAATTAATTGACCGGATGATGAATGAAAACCATATTCCGCTTCTCGAAGAACAGCTCAAACTAAAACCGGATATAGTAGGTCTAGGCGATGATTGGGGAACTCAGCAGAGCTTGATTATTAATCCAGAAATATGGGACCAATTTTTCAAACCAGTTTACGCAAAGCTCACTGCGACTGCAAAACAGGCTGGTGCTAAAGTATCCTTCCATACTTGTGGTTATACAATGGAAATTCTCGAAGGACTAATAGATGTCGGAATTGATATTGTAAATCCCCAAATACCAATCATGAATGCTGCAGAATACGGCAATATTGCTAGAGAAAGAATTACTGTAATGCCCGACATAGACCGTCAGGATATATTAATTAATGGTACTCCTAATGATGTCAGAGAACACATCCTGAAGATGTATGAGCATCTTGGAACTCCATCCGGCGGTCTTATCGGTTATGCTCCCCTGGAGCACAATATGCCTTTTGCCAATATGGAAGCTGTATTAGAGACCATTGCTAATTACATACCTGGATAAGAATGTCAAAAAATAACTAAATACAGTTTAAATAAGTTAATCAAACTCTATTTTGCGAACGAGAAAATAATGGTTTATGACCAAAGGAGGTGCACAGACAGATAGTGAGATGTTTATAATGTAAGACAAGTATTACGTTAACAGCACGACAAAATAAGGATGGTAGAAAACATGAAAAGTATTCTGAATTTAGCCTTAATGTTAGGTATCTTTTTCTCGAACGCATGTTCAAATGTGTACGCAGATGATTTCGAAAGCAGTATATCAAATTGGGCAGCAATCAAAGAAAATTCCAGCGATGTAGTTAATTTGACATGGGAGAAACTTAATACAGATGATTCCGTTGGCGCATTACGAGTTGTAATGAGAATTCCTAAAGGTCAAACTCGTACGACCAGCCTTACAGGAGCACGTTATAATTGTACTACAATTAGCGCAGGTTCCAGAGTAAAAGTAAGTTTTAAAGCCAAATCCTTGTATGGTTCTCAAATATTAAATATTATTAGCGAAAATGAAGACTCCACTCCAGGGCGTGTTAAAATAACACCTTACTGGAAATCTTATGAAGTAGAAATAGATGTTGCTTCTAGTACTGATTACTTAGTATTTAGTTCAGTAGATATTTTTGACGGTATAGCAAATCAATGCGTTGTCAGCGGTGAATTTATTTTGGATGATGTAACAGTATCTACATTTTCAGAAACTTACGTAAAAAATCCTTATTTCAGCAGCGGTACATCTGATTGGCAAGGATATAATAACGGAACAGTTGAGTCATCAATGATTGCCTATGATTCTGGAATTGGGCCGGACGGCAAATCCGGTTACATGAGAGTTAATATCAGTACCTCTACGTTATTGAACAGTCACCAATCCGGTGCTTATTGCACAAGCAACAGCATTCCTGCTAATTCACGCTTACAGGTGACTTTTTGGGCAAAGAGTGTGTCAGGTTCAAATTATCTTAATGTCGAACGAATGTACGGCGGCGGAACACGTGCGCAAGTAGTTCTCTCAAGTGAATGGGAAAAATATTCTCTTACCTTTGACGAAAATTACACGACAGCAGGCATTATTTTCAATACCGTTGAAGTGTTGGGATATAGTGGTTTTGCAAATGTAACCAGCGGAGAATTTCTTATAGATAATGTGCATATTGATGTTGTAGATAATTCTGTCAGTAATTATACTTTTGAATCTTCAATAACTGGTTGGACAGGATTACGGAACGGCACTGCGGATGCGACAATGATTTCCCATGAGACTTCAGATACCTGGGGATCATCTGCCGGAGCGTTAAAAGTAGATATTGATCTTAATGGCGGCAGTAAACTATCCAGTCATACTAGTGGCGCACAATTTTCAGATGCATTAGAAGCTTATGACAGGATAAAAGTCTCTTTTTGGGCAAAATCAGTTTCAGGATCTCCTTATTTGAACATTGAACGAGTTTGGGGAGGGACAATAAGAGACCAAGTAACACTAAGCAGCAGTTGGCAAAGGTATGAAGTTTATCTGGATTTACCATATGCATCGAATATATTATTCAATACTGTTGATGCAATTGGATTTAGCGGTTACGATCATGTTGTTGACGGCGTCTTTCTACTGGATAATGTGATTGTGTCTCCAATGGAAGAAGCAAGTTTAACAGCTCAATTTAGCTATGCTCGTCCAGATAAATATAGTGACTTTGCTTCAATAACATCATATTCATCTCTAAGTGATGCTATTGCTAATGAGGATTACATCTACCTTCCTCCAGGCAATTACACAATCAGTAATCCGATAACTATTGATCGTGATACACCGCTTTACATACATGGCGGTGACCGCATGAGTACGAAATTGATTCCTAGTGATAATACAAAACCACTTTTTATTGTCAAAAAAGCTCCACTTATTAATATATCTGGACTTTATCATCAAGGACCGGAAGTAACAGAATTCCGGAGTTTTGTTTTCGAAAACTTTGTGCCGACAATATTTGAGATGCATGGCTGTTTTGTAGATCGTGCCGCTGTTGAGATCAAAGGCCGTGGAAGCTTCACATTCCAAGGGGTTTTTCTCACAATGCGCGGTTATTCCAAGTCCGCAATCATTATTGACCACCCATTAGCTGATACTTTTATTATTGGTGGTAATATTAGTAGTTCCGGTGCAACCGCCCAGTCAACAGCCAGCGAACATTTTCATGTCAGCCAAAAGCAAGGCAGACTGCGCTTATTCAGTACTGGGTTTCAGAATGCATTAGGTCCGGCAGATATAAAAATCAGCTCTGCCTCAATCATTGGTTCACATATGATTGCCAATGTGCGTACTGAAGGTAGTGCCACTGCCAATTCTCTTCCTTCTGTCTTAGTGCATGTGCCTACTACTACAAGCCAAGTTGACGTGATTGTTATGAACAACAGTGTGTCCTCTGCTAAACCAGATGGAGAGGCTGTATATGTTGATTACAACGGTGGAGGAAATCTTTGGTTGCTTGGCAATAATTCAATCAGTGATGTTGGCAAGCTCGTAACTGGAACTGCAGCAACAGGTGCTACAGTAATTGCTTCCGGCAATTATTTATACACTAATGCTAATATGCTGCCAATTACAGGAGCTACCAAGATATTTGCTGGAAATATGTACAATTATTATAAATTAACCGGAGATTCAACCTTTCCGCGTTCTCGATGGGTCAATTCGAGTGCTATTCTATCCAGTTACCCGTTGATGCCGGAAGTTACTGTACCTGAACAGATTGAACTCCCAGTAGTTGATACTGTATTAGGAGGAATGATAAACGTTAAAGACTCTCCATATAGTGCTGTTGGTGATGGTGTTACAGATGACACAACGTCAATACAGTCAGCATTGAATGCAGGCAAGATGATTTACTTCCCTGAAGGAACTTATCTGGTAACAAGTCCGCTCGGTTATTCGCACTCTACATATGGTGCTACTCAGAAAAGTGCCGGAGGTTGGATTGCAGGAGCAGGTTCGGACAAAACTAAGATAATTCGCAGGCTGACTGATAAAGGTTCAGTATTTCTTTCTGAAGGTATAGCGTATTTTACCATACAGGGTATATCTTTTGAAACCGCAGCATATGATTCAGCAGATCAGAATACTATTACAGCTCCGTGTGTATCGCTTGAATTCCTGAATTATGGACACGCAACCCAGGAAGTGATGTTACATGATTGCAAATTCATTGGAGGAAGATATGCTGCCGGGCTTGGCTTAGTCTCACCTACCCAATGTTCTGAAATAATGTTTGTGAACTGTGTATTTAAGAATGCTAAATATGGTCTTTCAACTGGCGGATTTAACGCTTTAGCTAACCTGGCCTGTAACAGCCTATTTAAAAACAATGAGATTGCTACAGGAGCATGTGAGGAAACTGAAAGCTATAAGGCTGGTACTTGGGCATTGTATCATACAACAATTGATGGTTCTTACGGTAGAGATTTCTGGCCGAAAGGAACTTCCAGCGGTGTATGGTATTTCCATAGAGTATTTTCCAACAGCAATAAAATATATGAACAAGGTGGAACTAGTGCCAACTATATGTACAGTTTTGATCATTGTGAGTTCACTCCAGATGCTCCTGTAAGTTCATATTTTAATTTTGATGTCGGTGGTGGGGCATTGTTTCTTTACTCACTAATCAATCCCGGAACGACTAACTTTTACAGCGGCCCAATGTCTGTAAAATACGGGCTAAAACTGTATAGTAACATCCCAACATGGAACAATGACTCTGAAGGTATATATCTTGTCAAAAAACCATAAATCATGATTTTATATTGGGAAATGTAGCATAGATGTCCCATCACAGAGAACCGGTTTAGTAGCAACCGGTTCTCTGTGGATGGACAGAAATCACTGTCCTACTGGAAAAGAGCGCAATCGAACAAAAAAAATGAGAAAACAAAGACCGAATATTATTTTTATTATGACTGATGACCATGCAGCTCATGCATTGTCATGTTATGGTAGCAGAATAAATAAAACAGCTCAAAGATGAACTGCATGAACTCCAGAAAAAACTTGGAGACCAACCCGTGGATAAGATCGGCTAGGAAAGGGTGGGTAAAAGTGGGTTACACTTTGAACGTGAAGAAACTTTACTTTTCTTAAACAAAACCTTTAGAAGGAAAAAATTATGGAGCAAATTGATATTGCAGTATTAGGGATTGGCAAAATGGGGGCGACTCATGTTAGTGCGGCCAAGGCCTCACCATATGTACGGAAAATTTATGGTTATGAGAACCTTGCTACCCAACGAGCTACGGAACGTGGCAGAGAGCTGGGAATTGAAACGAACCGCTAACGGTCGCTTCAATCCTTTATATTTTCAGTGTAATATAAAAATATTAGACTTGTACCAGCTTCATGAATTTGCTTGACAGTTTATCAACACCGGTATCAGTGACAGCTACACCATTTTCCCAGCGCAAGCCGAAATCAACCAGATGCTGTTTGCGTTCAGGCAGTTTGCCAATTGACATTGGCAAACCAACACTTGATGAATAGCCCCCCTACCCGCGCACCAATATTGAGCTGAATAACTTCATTCTCGATGAATTTATTGCTCGTTTATTTAGCAATCTATTTCGATCAAATCCATCTTAATCCCGGCATTCAACATCTCAGCCTTGCCGGATGCTGTTACCAACAGACCATTCTCCCATCTTAAACCAAAATCTTTTGCAGCGAAAAAGGTATCAGCTTGAAAAGTCATATTGGGCTCAAGAATATACTCACTAACCGTTTCCATCCATGGTTTTTCTACTTCAATCAAACCCAAGCCGTGGCAAGGTCCATAGAGATAGTATTGCTCCATACCATCCCGTTTTACACATTCTTCATATTTAATGGCAATCTCTTTAGCGACAATTCCGGCCTGCACCCATTCGTAAGTCTTGTAATGCATTTTTCTACCATATTCGATTAATCGTTTCTGCTCATCAGTCATTTTGCCAAGACAGAACGGACGGCCAACGGATGGCGAATAACCGTCAACTTTACCACCGATATTAATTTGCACAATATCACCTTTCTTAAGTATGCGATGTGTTGATCTTGAAATTGCATTAGTAGTCTTTTTGCCACCAAACGAATAGACGGTATGCGCTTCACTCTCGGCACCGTTTTGATACAACGTCTGAATTGCAATTCCTGCTAATTGCAACTCTGTCATTCCAGGCTTTACTTGCGCTAACATCGTTTCTAAGGCGATCTCTCCTAGCCGCAGTCCTTCACGTAAACAGGCAAGTTCAGCTGGAGATTTAACCGCACGTAAAGTTGTCATAATATCATCAGCATTAACAATTTCCGCATTTGGATAAGCTGCTTTGAGTCCTTCATACATTGCCATGTTTGTACAGAGATAACCGGCAACCCCAATACGTTTGACATTATTAACTCCAATAGAGGCAAAAACATCATTATAGCTACTACCGGCATGCCCAGGATAGACAGGATCTGCGGTCTCTCGATATTCCTTCATCAGATGAATATTAGCAAGTTTACTTCTACCTTTCGCAAACTCTTCTGATTCAAGTCCAACCATCAGTGCCGCTTTGCCTGACGGAGCCACCGCAACGCCACCCATTTCAAACAATGGCCAATATGCTGAAAAATAGCGAACATTAGAATAGTCAGCCTCATTGGAATTTGCTACCAGTACATCAAGACCAGCCGCCTCGATCAATGGGGCTGCTTTTTCAATTCGCTCAAGATACTCTTGTTCAGGGATCATAATTTTTTTAGACATGTTTTACTCTCCTGTTGTTGTTATCTGTAACGTTTTGCTACAAATGGTTATAATATAAAATTAGACTTTAATAATTAATAATTCAAAAAATACCGGTCTGACGACCATCGCTCCCAGCGATTTACTTACACCAGCTCTTTTGCCTGGTAGAACTCAGCACCAATCCCTTTAAGTTTTTCTACCAAGATCTCAAACTGCTGTGCTCCATATTCTCCACAGTTCTTGATAAGAAATGGATCTGGTAATACTGCCCCTTCCCCATAATGTAATAAGCCTTCCGGCATCGGCCAGAATTCCCACGGGTGAAAATAGAAACAGAGGAACGGTTCAACGCCCTGCTTTTCACAATAACTGACATAACCGCTAATATGTTCCATTACCTTGTCCGCACTCTCGGTCCTGAATAATGGCCATTGATCCATATCACGTCCGTATTCATCTTGAGAATCCATCGACAGGTCGGCAAAATTCGGCAGTTCCAACAGTTTCATATCACCGGTTTCTGTCCAGTCATCGCTACTTGGATGATAAGGTACCAACTGTTTTCTGAAATAGTACATCGGATAGGTGGCATCAGTCAGATAACCCAAATTCTCCAGTGCGTTAGCGACCGTAGTCGATCCAAATAGACGTGGACATCTGAACGAAACCGGTCTAACTCCGGCAACCTCTTCAACCCATTCAGTTGCCAATCTGATTCTCGGTTCAACCTCGTGCGACAGTACCGGCACCATCCCGGGAATTTCAAACAGTGCTTCACCAATCGTTTCGTGAAACAGCGTATGACAGCCAATTTCATGTCCAGCATCCTTTACCGAATGAGTAACTTCCGGATGTTTTTTACAGCTATCACCAGTGAAATAAAAAGTCGCGCTGATCTCATGTTTTTTCAGAATATCCAGAATAACCGAAGTGCCGTTTACCAATCCATCATACCACGGCGTCCAACTGCCAATATCGGTTTCCATATCAAAACCGAGCATTACTTTAATTTTGCTCATAATCATATCTCCATTTTTTCAAAGTAGCATAGGCGTCCCGCCTGTGTGTTTTTTTCTCAGGCGGGACGCCCGAGCTCCTTTAACAAATCCATATTTATATTAAATTTACTTTTCAAATATTGTGCTAACGGTTCGCGTTCACCGCGCAGAATCGTGGTCTTGGACTCAAGCTGACTGCCGGCACACAGGCCATTCTCTACAGCCATCGGCGCGATAGTCTCAAGTTCAAAAAAACCGAGTTCACCACCATTAAATATTGAAAAAACATCTTCAGCAGAAAATGGCCCGTCAGGCTGTTCATTATCTGCAATATTAATATATTTTCCTTCGATTAGCGGAGTTTCTCTAATCATCAATAACGAACGAGCCGGATCATAAGCCCCGATAAGTTCAGGCTGCGATGAACGTTTTATGCCAATTTGCAAACGCTCAACTCCACCTAGACGGAAAGCGAACATATTATCATCAAAACTCAATCGAGTTCCAGCATCGCCATAAAAATCATCGTTAATACAATCCGCTGCCTTACCACCAACTTTACCAAATGCGACAATCCCCTCCCCTCCAGGAAACTGTTCAAGCGACCACGAAGCCAGTAAAAAATCATCAACCGGATATTCACCCAAAGCTGAAAATGAATCTTGTGTGCTATATGCCACCCCTTGCAAATCAAAACCGGCAAGATCAATTTCATTAACAGTGATCTCACGTCGCAGCAAAAGTTCAGCACGACAATTATTTCTATTCAACAGTTCAATTTTTTTCCCGATGATAACTGAAGATTCATGCTGTTCAACGATCGACAGGCACTGACTGTTGATCGCAGGCTGCACCAGCCATTCGTCACTATTTGGCGGATAATTAAAGGCGAACCTGCCACCTTCCGGTGCCGGCCACAGTGAATTTCCACCAATATTATTAAATTCAATAGGATCGGGAGCAGATGCCAATTCTGCGTCAAACTGATGAATCATCATCTCGTCAATACCGCAAAATATCCGCCCTTGTAAACCAGGCGAAACATAAACCATTCCATCGCCGGATTTAAATTCAACCAATTCACTATCCAGCTCTTTTAACTGATTATTCATATTTTAAACTCTTATATTGATTATAGTATATCTCAAAATCTAACCTTGTTATCTATAAAAGCAAACGTAATCTGGAAATATTTTCAATTTTCAACATACCGGTATATGTTATAATTAACCATGGATAAAATATTTTTCCACGTAATAAACATATCGGTATAATTTGAATGTTTTTCATAACAGCACTTTAAATATTATCTTTTGGAACTATAGTTAAAAGAGATAAAACAAAAGGTCGTAATGCTAACAGACCAGTATGGCGGTTTTGCCAAAACCGCCTCACGGCTGTTACGATCAAAGCCAAGGCTGTTCAACGCTAAAGTTACGAAGCAAGTA
The DNA here is from genome assembly GCA_021647315.1 of Victivallaceae bacterium. Classification (GTDB taxonomy): domain Bacteria; phylum Verrucomicrobiota; class Lentisphaeria; order Victivallales; family Victivallaceae; genus JAKIUY01. Next base: position 15,970 of record JAKIUY010000012.1, on the reverse strand, counting down.
AATCGTGTTTGTAGTTCCGCCTTTAGGCGGTGTTCTGGGAAGCTTTAGCGCCCACGCTGTCCCTAAATAAAGGGACGAGAAGACACCCACTGAAGTGGGAACTACAAACAAGCGCATTTAAGCTTTAGTATTGAACAAACCTGCGATTAAAGCGCGAATGTGCCAGTTTGGGAAAAACTTGCATACTGATAAAAATTAACATAGGTAATCAAGATGAAGCGCGGTAAACCGGAAAGATATATTGCTCTGGCGACAGAGATCAGGCAATTGATAAAGCGTAAACGTTTAAAGCGTAATGACGCACTGCCGTCAGAACGCAAAATGGCCGAGCTATTTGCGTGCAGTCACCTGACTGTACGTAAGTCACTGCACCTACTTGAACAGGAAAAACTGATTTATAAAGAGCCAAGCCGGGGCAATTTTGTTGGAACGCGCCCGCCCAAAGCCGGTAAAAGCGGGCTAATCGGGTTTATTTTTCCTGATGATGAAATTTTTTACTATAAACTCTTCGCTCAATTGGAAAAAAGTTTCAGTGAAGCTGGCCTGCATCCAGTTGTTCACCTAACGCACAGCATTAAAGAAAAAGAGGAACGCATTCTTGACTTCCTCAATCAAGTCAATGCCGAAGTGGTAGTTGCAGTTCCCAATGCCCAATGCCAGGATAAATACAGAGAACTGGATATTCCGGTTATATTTTTTGACCTGAATATTAAGGAACTGAATATTCCAGCGATTACCTCCGACGACTATCGCGGTGCAGTTAGCGCAACTGAACACCTTATTTCACTCGGGCATCGCCACATAGCCCATATCGGGGGAATTTATGAACGCACCTCGGAATTGCGCCTGCAAGGTTATCGCGATACACTGAAAAAGTATCAGATAGATTTATCAGATAAATTAGTAAAACAGCAAACTCCATCGCGTGAAATGGGTTATTACGCCGCCAAAGAACTGTTTGAGTGCTCAACTCCGCCAACAGCCCTATTCTGCGGCAATGACACTATTGCCGCCGGTGTTATCCGTTATCTTAACGCGAATAAAATCAACTGTCCGATTGGATGTTCAATCGTCGGCTTTGGTAATACAGCAATAGCCGAAGATCTAAACCTGACCAGCGTCAGCCAGAACAGCCCTAAAATTGCCGATGCCCTGAGAAATCATCTAAGATTTATTCTGAATGGTGAAACGCCACCACCGGAAACAATCATTCCAACCAGTCTGATTATTCGAGAAAGCAGCGGTATTTGCTTGACCTAATTGAAAACAGATGCCGCTTCAACATCCGCTCCTGTGTCGCTACGGAAGCGGAAGTAAAACCTCAATCTTTCGTTGAACTCAAGTGTCCAAAAAATTACAATACTTTGCGACTATAATGTCTAAAGTTTTTCTGTTTTTTTATTTGTTAGATTGCAAGGTTGGATTTTAAACTGTAGAGTAGATAGTGCTTGAACTAAAACGCTATAATATCACGTTGGAGTACAGACTTTAGTCTGTTTTTTTAAGATCACCATCTTAGTAGGTTAAAGCCGTACACTGCGTTACTGAAGTCCTTGCTTTGCAAGGTCGTGCGAGGACTTATACTCTTCGCACTCCAACAAAAAACAGCATCTACACGGCATTTCCGTTCAGACACTGGTTCATGTACCAAACAACAGGGAAAGTTTAGCTATGGTAACAAAATTACAATGTACGGAATGCCGGAAAGAGTTCGAAACTGACAATCGGGTATCTGTCGGTTACCTGCCGCGCTGCAGTGATTGCGATGGGATACTGACCATTCCGGGTGAAGTTAAAATCGCCTGTTGCAACTGTGATTACACTACCACTGCTACGGATATCGACTGCGCTGACTTCATCGAATGTCCTGAATGCGGTGATTCTTTGGATATTATCGAACAGCAACTGGTCGCCCCTGATAAACCAATATCAAATATTAGAAAAAAATTGAATAACGGCAGATATAGTGACGAAACAATCCTGGTAAAAAAGCCTGGTTCAACAACACCGACAAATAATACATCGCAAAAAGTATATGACAAAACCGTGATTTTTGACGGTGTTGACGGCACGGGTTCAGGCAAAGTAGCACTGTCCCGCGAACGAAAATCATTCGGTAAATACAGAATAGAATATGAAATTGCCCGAGGCGGTATGGGCATTGTCTATAAAGCATTTGACACAGTACTGGAACGTCACTTAGCCTTAAAAGTACTGCTAGCCGGCGCAGGAGCTACCGAAGCGGCACTGCACCGTTTTTTACGCGAAGCGCGTGCCGCGGCGCAATTGAACCACCCCAATATCGTCCCAATTCACGAAGTAGATAAAATTGACGGTGAATATTTCTTCACCATGGACTTCATTGAAGGACTGTCTTTCGACAAAATCATTCCATACGATGGCATGACACTAAATGAAAAGATCGCCCATCTGCGCGATATTGCCCTAGCACTTAAAGAAGCCCACGACCACGGCATTATCCATCGCGATGTGAAACCACCTAATATCATCTATGCAACCAGAGATAAAAAAGTGATGCTGACCGACTTCGGGCTGGCAAAAAGCATTGATAATAATACCATGCTGTCAATGACCGGCACCATGATCGGTTCACCCTATTATATGAGTCCGGAACAGGGACAGGGAATGGTGCATGAAATTGACCACCGTACCGATATCTACAGTCTGGGAACAGTGCTGTATGAAACAGCTACCGGCATCGTACCGTTCAATGGGAAAACAATAGTAGACACCGTCAGAATGTTAGTTGACGATCCACCTCAACCACCGCGTCAGCTGGCTCCGAAACAGGTCAACGGAGCACTTCAGAGTATTATCCTGAAATGCATCGAAAAGAACCCGGATGACCGTTATAATGACATGGGCGAACTTGCGGATGACCTTACCGCGTATTTGAAAGGCGGTAAAGTTCTGGCAAAATCACACTCGATGACAAAATACTACTGGCAGAAAATTCATAAAAAACCGTTACTGCTGGCCTCTCTAATCGGAACCCCGTTTGTTATTGCGGCAATCTGGCTTATTCTGCTGGCACCTGACTACCTGGATATTGCCGAACCGGCCATTAAAAGTGGCGATGCTGGACGCCGCATCGGTGCGTTGAGTGAAATCTCCGCCAGAATTGATGCTAAAGAACTAACTTCAGGTGAAGATATAACAAAAGTCGTCAAATTACTGCGCATCTGTCTGAAAAGTGATCAGGAAAATGTTATTGCCAAAAGCTGTAACATAATTATGAAATTGAAAAACAGTGAACTGGTACCGGAACTGACCACTATTATGCTTAACAGTAACTATTCACTGCGACTCAGGTTTGTCGTAATGAAAACCATGGATAAAATATCCGAACAGAAAAGTGCAGACCCTCGCACCATCGGCCGAGCATTATCAGCTGTAGTATCAACAGAAAGCAATCCACTTAAACTGAAAATCCCGGCTGTGGTTATGCTGGCCCGTTTCAATTATAAAAAGATAAATGATCTGCTGATAAAAATAGCGACGAATAAAAACGCGGCAACAAAACTACGAGTTGCAGCCATCCTCAGCCTCGGACACCATCTGACAATTGGTTCCAGATTTATGGGAACTATTCTGGCACTATACGGTGATAAAGACGAACATGTCAGAGCCGCGGCAAAAGCGGCTCTGGCAATGTCACGCAAGAGCAATAATGTCCTCAGTTTCTATGGCATGGGCAAGGCAGGAGTCCATCTCGCTAGAACTTTAAGCGAAATGCAGGAAGCAGTATCAAACCATGACCGTCGATTGCAAGAATTATTGGACGACAAAGGTCCACAACCTCAACAACGCAGAAGATCAAAACCACTGTTTGAAGTTATTGCCGCTAAATTGAAAGACCCAGATCCGACAAACAGAATGGCTGCGGCATACGACTTAGCACAACTTGGCAAAGGCAAAGCAGTACCGTTACTGATGCCGATGCTTAACGATGCCGATGCCGATGTTATCAGCGTCGCCGCCAAAGGCATTGCGCAACTTGCAGACAAACAATCCCCTAACCCCGGAACATTAATCAGTTTGCTTAACAGTAAAAATCCAAATACCCGGGAACAGGCCGTTTTCCTCATTGGCGAGATCGGCAATTCAACAGCTTACGCTGCAATAATCAAACGTACCACCAGTGAAAATAATATGCGGGTTATAGCAGTCATGGCTCAAGTACTCATGCGCACCGAAAGTTCAAAAGCCCTACCAGCCTTAGCTATTATGTTACGTAAAAGTGAAATGACCAGCAATTCAACCGCCAACAGCTGTATCAAATCAATTAAATCATTCGGAGAACCGGGAGCAGCCTATCTTATGCCTTTCCTCCGTTCCAAAAACCGCAATATCCGCCGAGCGGTGACAAAGGCATTATCAGAGATCAGTGGCAGAACCTATGGCAACGACATGAAAAAATGGCGCAAATGGCAAAGAAGATTATCCCGCTGAAGCGCATTACGCCACGGCTGGCATTGACTATTCAGATCTTCAGTTTTCGGTCAACAGTCTTCAGTTTTTTTGCCGATGACTGAAGACACTGGTTTTGAATAACATTGACATTCAAAAAAAACAGACATTATCTGCACGACTGACCTTTGTTTCATACGTTGGGACAACGCATACTGCCAGCAACATGCGCACCTACAGGCCGTACAGAAAAAACACTAACTGCGCTGCCTAATAGGGGATGCCAATGCCAGTCTCTGCGAGACCTAGGTGTCACAGGCGGGGATACCTATGCTACTTTAAAAAACTTTTGAGGAAATGAGCTTGTCCACCATTTGGAAAAACGTTAAACTAAGCTAGATTTATCCGACAATAAAAATTTTCACATAGAATTTAGGAAACATTTAGTATGATCACTCAGGTAATTTTTGCCATAATTGAAATATTCACTATCTTTGCCATCGGGGCTTACGTCCGACATCGCGGCATGCTGGAAGAACAGGATTTAACCAAACTCAGCAAACTTGTAGTAGATATTCTCTTCCCGATGCTGGTATTTTCATCTATCACCAAAAATCTTGATCCCAATAAACTTAATGAACTGTGGATAATGCCACTGGCCGGCTTTGGTCTGATGGCATGCGGTGCCCTGCTTGGAATCTTCCTCAAAAAAGGACTTAAAAACCGTTCACCGGAGCGGGTCGCAACTTTCCATCACTATTGTGCAATTAACAACTATGTTTTTCTGCCGATAATTATTCTCAGTAATCTGTGGGGCAAAGAATACCTACCGTTACTGTTTATCATGAATATCGGTTCAACCATCGGTTTCTGGACTATCGGCGTTGCGCTACTTGGCGGTAATTTCAAAAGTGCCGTAAAAAACATCTTCAGCATAAATCTAGTAGCAATTATAGCGGCAATAGCAATAGTCCTGATCGGCATTCCAGTACCACCAATTGTAACAAATATCTGTACAAAACTGGGCAGTGCAGCGGTGCCGCTGATGCTGTTGCTCATCGGTGCGGCAATCTACGGAGCCCCTCATCTATTTAAAAACCGTTGGGATGTCACCTACCTGACCATTGTTCGACTGATCGTCATCCCGCTGATTCTTGTCGCTATTTTAAAATTATTTAACCTGCCACAAGACAATTTTCGGGTTATATTTATCGTCACACTAATGCCGGTTTCCGCCAGTTCAGCTGTTATCACCCGGCGTTTCGGCGGTGACCCTAACTTTGCCGGTCAAGCCATAATTGTTACCACCATAGCCTCAATAGCCACCATTCCAGTCATGATATACTTTTTCGGGTAGAAAATTCTATCTATCAGTCCTATCCCCATATCCCGTATCCCTCACCCCCGCTCTTCATTCAACAGTTCACGAACGGTATCAGACGAAAAGCCGCGCGAAATAAGATAACGATAAAGTTTCTGCTGTTTTTTCTGTTCATCGGTTTCACGTCTAAGCTGGCGCAATTTTTTCTCCATCGACTCACGTGCGGCTGTTTTTTCTTCATCCACATCAATGCCAGCTAAAACTGTTTCAATAATCTCCTTACCTATTCCCTTACGGTAAAGTTTTTCACGAAGACGAAAAATCCCGTAACCTTTAAACTGAAGTTCAGCCACATAACGTGTGGCAAAATTGTGATCATCAATAAAACCAAGCCGTTCACACTCATTCAGCGCATGTTCAATACTAGCACTGGAAAACTTTCGGCTATAGAGTTTTGTTTTCAGTTCTGAACGACTATGGTCGCGACGCGACAACAGATCAAAGGCTTTCTTCAACGCCTTGGCCCGCTCTTCTGTTGCTAATTCTGACATAATAAAACTCCACAATTAATATAACCGGCTGCACCGGAACTTTTCATACAGGATAACAGGATAGACAAGATGTTTATTTAAAAAAATACCTACACGAGCGCAGCGACAGATGAAGCGTAGCGCAATAAAATCCTATTAAGTTAAAATATAATTCAATCACACCATTTGACAACCCCTCAACGCCAGTTATATTTACAAAGTTAGCTTAGATATTTTCTCAGAACAATAATATAGACAAGGAAATATGAATCAAATAAATACAGCCAGCAGAGTTACTCTGGATATTAACCTAAGCAAATTGTGCAACAATTTGCGGGCAATAAAGCAGGCGGTTCAGCCATGCACTGTTATGGCTGTATTGAAAGCTGACGCATATGGTCTCGGTGCTGCTGAAATTGCCGCCGCATTACACTGCGAAGGCATCTCCGCATTCGGCGTCGCCGAACTGCATGAAGCACTGGAGTTGCTTAAATACGGGATGCCTGTTCAAATTATCGGCAATATCCTGCCGAATGAGATTGAAACTGCGGTGGCAAATGGAGTTATCATTCCAATTAATGACCTTGAAACTGCCAAAAAAGTCAATAACGAAGCCACGCGACAAAAACGTATTGCAGAATGTCATTTCCTGATTGACTGCGGCATGGGAAGACTGGGAATTCAACTGCATGAGGCATTGGACATTATACCAATCGCCACCAAGTTACCTCAGCTGAACTTCAGTGGTATCTACTCCCATTTCCCCCTCGCCTATCAGGCAGAAGATCCGAGTAACCAACAACAAATCAATGCTTTTTTAACCATTATTCAACAACTGAAAGCACAAGACATTACTTTCACCCAAATTCATATCGCCAACAGTGATGCAGTCAACAACCTGCCACAAACGATTATATCTCCGTTCAATATGATTAGAACTGGAATTAACCTTTACGGCATTTTTGATAAAACCGGTCAGCGAACCGTTGATCTTGAATCTGTAATTAAACTTAAAACCAGCTTGGCGGCAGTACGCAAACTACCGGCGGGAAGCTATATCGGTTACGGCAGAACCTGTTGTCTGGAACATGATACCTTAGTCGGCACCATTGCCGCGGGGTACGCAGACGGACTCCCGCTGGCGTTGTCCAACTGCGGTGAAGTTATCATCAGAAACCGCAGATGCCGGGTAATCGGAAGAGTTTCGATGGATTACACAACCGTTTCGCTGGAAAATATTCCAGATGCAGTATGCGGGGATGAAGTTATCTGTCTCGGCAGTTCACCGGGTCACCAAATTACCATTGATGACTGGGCAACCATGAAAGCAGTAAACTCTTACGAAATCCTCTGTTCTTTTGGGCCACGGGTTCAACGTAATTATGGCTAATTAACCTACTCACCGCCAAGCATTTTCTGAACCAAGTTTTCACCATGCACACTCTTTCCGGCAAGCTTTTTCATCAATTCAGCCCGTTTAATAATTTTATTTTTGCGACTTATTACCGGTGTTTTCTTCAAAGCATCAATATCAGGAATACCTCTAGGCGTATTGTTTTCGGCATTATCTTTAATCGCTTCTTCTTTTATGTCATGCATGTGGGTTTTAAACTTATCTGCCCGATCCTGTCTAAACACATCAGAGTCGTGGTATTCCTGAATAAAATCCGTTACCCCTGCACCGCGCATTTCATAAAGCAGTTTATTTGTCCGCCGTAATTCGAGAATTATTTCCGAAACCTCACCTTCCAGTTTCTTTTCATGCCAGACCATACTGTTCATCTCAGCATTATTGGCAACTTTGAATTTCTCCAGTTCATCAAACATTCTGCCGATCTTGCCAGCTTCAAGAATAAAAACAATCAGCATCACCAAATTTATCAGCACCATAACACAGATAACACCAATCAGCATATCAAATTGCAGTCCTGTCATAACTCTTCCTCCATAAATTAACTATATTTCTCTCTCTACTATTAATAATAACTTAACAGCGACAGATTGCAACTTTTTCGTATAAAAAACAACTGTTAATCATCCGTTACACGCAGTATGACTATTTTACACGAGTCTGTTTAGATAAAAAAAAACATCTATTTTATTACTTAATTATTTGATTATATAATAAAATGGTTATATTGTATTATTAACAGCTAGACTCGTTTAACCCAAAAAAGGAAAAATATTATGAGTGAAGTAAAACATTTGAATTCTGAAAATTTCGCAGCTACCGTCGCATCAGGCGTAACCCTAGTTGATTTCTGGGCTGAATGGTGTGGACCGTGCAGAATGCTGGGACCAATTCTAGACAAGGTAGCCGAAGAGATCGGCGACGATGCTATTGTCGCAAAGGTCAACGTTGATGAATCACCACAACTATCAACCGAATATGCCATCCGGACAATTCCGGCAATATTCATTCTGAAAGACGGCAAAAAAGTCAATGAATTTATCGGCGTAAAAGATCAGCAAACGCTAGTCAATGCCATCAAAGCCGCGTATAAATAGTACCTTTATCTAAAAATCCGACAGAATGAGAGTGAACTGTCTAACATAAATCGCATCAGAAACGTGCTCAGAGCCGAATCTAACGATCACAGTTACCGAATTTTAACTGATGGCATCTTAACTTCGTTGCTACTTCATACCGAAAAAGAGATTAAAAATGCATTGAAAAAACTCCAAAACAGCGGAATTCTGTCTGTTCTGAAATTTGAAGATCTTGGAGAACTCTGCCGCATGCTTCAGGGTGTTGCAGTTTTGGGTAGCAAAAAACTAGGAAAAGTACGCAAAGACTGATAAGTTTTCTCTTCAAGCGTTTAACACGACAGGTATACTTGGTCGGGAAAGGCGGATGGGGGTTAAGCTAATATGAGTTTACTGTATTTGACAGAAGACATCATTTTTAAGCAATAAATGTATTTGTTTTATTCTTTAGAAAATCATTCTGCCAAATCTTTTAATTTAAAAACTTGCTTGCCAACATTGCGGCGCGTTCTCCGGTGGCGAATGCTAAACCGGTTACTCTGATTGCTGCTTGAGCTTCGGGAGTTGCTGCTACTCCTTTACCGGCGGCGAACAGATTGGAACAAAATGCGGATTTCAGACAATCGTCAGTAATATTGTAGTAATCATTGATTGGTGGATAGATAAGTTGCTGCCCTTTTGTTACGTCCCATAATTCAATCGGCCAGCTACCGCATAACGTTGCATCTGCCTGTTTTATACCATTAATAATATCAGCAGCAGTCAAACAGTTCATACCATCAATTACCGGAGCATCACGCAGACATATTTCATCGCCACTCCACCTCAGCTGGGTAGATTTAAATTCAATCATTCGCTCACGTAACAATTCGAACATTGAACAAATTTCAGTTTTCACTTCAACTGCTGAATTAAATAACTTCGACGGAAAATTAAACCAACCGTTAATTTCATTGTTATTCTCTCCATTTCGCAGAACAACAAATCGCCAGTAAGCTGGACATCCGGACTCTTTTGCCAAACATGACAATTCATACGTAGTCTTTAATGAGAGCATTTCACTGTATTGACAATTATCCAAGGTAAAATGGATCGCGGCTAAGGTGCTCATGTCGGAGTTATACATTCTCGGCTCAAGAGACTTTCGCCCTCCATGTTCAGCATGTTGACAATATTTTATTATCGCGCCACTGCCTGAACAATCTATCACTGTCTTTGGTCTGATCGTTAAAATATTACCATCTGCCATTACCGCATTCAGTTCAGTGATACTGTTACCGGCAAGAGTAACTGAATTTAATTCCATGCTCGGCAGATAGGTCAGATGTTTTGACTGTTCTGCTATTGCCTCTACCAAAACTACTGTCATCAGCTCACTGTTACAAGGAGCGGTATAGAGCCGTCCTGCGCGGCGCGGCATAAATGATTTGTCATGTGTCTGAACTCTACTCAACCAACGTTCAATAAACTTACTCGGTAATATTTTGAGAGTATTATCATCAGCATGGCTCAGGTAAAGTCCACAAACCGTGTTAAGTCTGGCAGCCCTGTAGGTTCCACCCAGGCTTGAACAGCGATCGATTAACAACGTCGAACAGCAATTTTCAGCCGCAGTAACAGCAGCGGCACAGCCAGCAGCCCCTGCCCCGACAACTAAAACATCACAATTGAATAAATTATTCTGCATTTATAAGAGCTCTTTTAGTTGCGTGACGAGAAAATCTACTTCGCGGTTCTTTAACACACCATCGCGGTATGAAATAGTTACGGTCAATTGACCACGATAAGTTGTCATAAAAATTCCCACGCCCGGTTCCGGCGGCATCAGCGGCAGGTGAAATAATCCATTAACCGGTCTACCGATAAATGTGGCTGATTTAAAACTTGATTCAGGGATAAATGCATAGGAACAACTTCCGGCGGTACCAGCAAATATTTCCTCGGACATTCGGGAAAAAATCGGTAACGGCATAATCCTGGTCAGTAAATTTGCATTACGGATATCCTGCATAAAGCCACTGCGGGAAAAATCGATAAACTGGCGTTTAAACTCATCAGCTAACGGTTCAAAGTCAGCTGTTTCTGCAATAGGGATAACGAACGGCGCCAGACTCCATTGATTAAAAAACAGTACTTCATTACCAATACGGCTATCACGCAGATCAACTGTCATCGGCAGTAAAATTCTTTCATCATCACTATAACCACGCTCTTTGCACAGCTGCCCTAACGCATAACAAACTGCAGCCGCCAAATAGGGGGTATTCATATAAGGACCAAGGCGTTGTTCAGCATGCTGGAATATTGCCGAGCTTTCCGTTGCAGAGAAAGATAAAAGTCTAAACTTGTTTGAAGCAGTATCGTATTTATTATTATCACCGGTAAAGGTATATGGACGACCATACTGCTTCAAATCCCGAAACCATCGGTTAACCTTTTTCCCGGAGTCAAACTTCGGACTCCAGTCAGTCAGTTGAGGTGAACAACAATCAGGTTCCAGACATTCAACCAAGCCGTCGACCTCCCAGGCAGCATTTATTTTATTCAGTAAAATTTCACCACCACGACCATCAAACAGTCGATGATCAAATTTAAAGCACACCAGCGTCTTAGCATCCGTAACAGTAACAATAAAATGAATCGCCAGATGTTCATTTTTGATGCGAAATGGTCGATTTATAAAAGCTTCACAATGTTCAATCAGCTCAGTTTCAGATGTTGCCGAAATATAGCTAAACTCTGGCAACGATGAAGATTTACTGAATTTCCAGTAAGGTGCAAGATGGAACCACTGACGAGTACGAGAACTATTCAGCATTGGGCTCAACGCTTGTAGCGATTTGACCATTTTTTCAGCGTCACGCACTTCAACTACACCTTGGAGCTCCAAGGCGATGAGAAAACTATTACCGCCAGCCGGCGTTTTACGACATTGGTGATGCAATGCACTGTTAACCCAGTCCATGCCGTTCAAATAATATTTATGGGTAAAAATCATATATCGTTGAATATTCAATATCAGTTATGTTCAAAGAAAAACCATTCCACGGAGTATCGCAAAGAACTACAGAGCTTCACAGAGAAAAAAATCAGTTCAATATTTACTCTGCCAATTGAATAATTTTTTCAGCCAAAGCGGTAACTGAAGCGAGATCTTCCCGGTTTAAACCGCTGTCCATAAGTTTTACCCCGAATTGCTGTTCAATTGCCAGCATCAGTTCAACAAAGCCCAAGGAATTAACGCCATTATCAGTCAGTGACAATTCAATGTTGACCTCGTCGCCGACAATACCGGCAACGAGTGCTATCTCCTCTCGCAACCGGGATGATACATTATCTATATTCATAATTTATTTCTCTTTGTCGAGGCAGTTACAGAAGCTTTTTTTAGAACGACACATTTACATCACCACTGATTTTTGTCGGTGGCGGCATCATTAACGGGCCAAGCTCTTCATCCCAGTCCTGATCCCAGGAGTGTAACATCAACGGCTTGCATTCACCCCACTGATTAAAATCAATTAACAGTATATCGCTTTCAGAAGTAAAATAGATATCCACCACAATATTTTCGGTGGGTAACAGCCAGGCAATCTCTTCGATAAACAGTTTAGCCATTTCCCAATATTTTCCCTGAACACTATCCAAACGACGAAAATGACGGATCAGGCAATACTGACTCATCGCTTTCAGTTCACGTTTATGGACAAACAATCTGAATTCACGGGTCTGATTCATCCGCCGGAACGGACGCATGCAGACATATTGTACGTCGCCAGCCTGCGCACTCTGGCGCACTTTCTCACTAAGAGCAAGATATTTCCATGCGCTACGAGCTGAATGTACCGCTCCACGTTTATGCTTAAAACGTTCCGTGTCCGTGGGAGCCACCAAATCGACCGAAACAAAACTATTCCCGGGAATAAAATGCATCGGTTGTTTCATCCGTTTTATAACATCTTTAACCCGTGGACCACTGGTAACCCCCTCCCCCAGCGCGGCAATTTCATCATCATTCAATTTAACAAAAGAAGTCATAAAAGCAAACGCGGAAAAATCAGGATACCAAACCGGCATCCGGCAAAATTCATTTTTTTTAGTCATAATAAAAATTCCTGTTTAAAGCACATTTTTTGTGACAGAATTATTTGTGACAAAATCATTTTATTTACCTGTTATCTCTTTTGCTATTGCTTCAGTGGCAGCTAAAAAACGTTGCAGAAAATTAAACACAACAACCAGATATATCAGGAAAGCGAATAAAAATACTGTTTGGTAATCAAAAGGCAACCGTAATGCCGGAAAAAATGAGGCAATAAAGATTGCCGGAAAAGTACAATATGTACCGACCGCAAAAATCTGTCTGAATTTTAAAGTTCTAATCCTGCCGCCGCCGACAAAAGCAAATATCATTGAATAAATTACCGTAAACAACAGTGCCTGGGAAAAAATCTGTCCGAAAAAAGCAATAAAAATAATTACCGCGGTATAAAACTTAATTGCCGGACGTGCTGCTTCAATACCGCGCTGGGAAAATTTCATATTAAACGGCCCCTGTGGATTCCCCTTGTTTTTCACATAATCCGCTAATTCGGCAGTGCTCAGAGAAGAGGCATCAGATATTCGTTTAATAAGATCAAATCCCCCCCATTGGTTATTGAGAACAGGATAGACCAGCGGAACAGCTGAATATTTATCATTCGGTTGCTTTACCCACATTAACATAATACCAGGATTCCAGATCACCCCGATATTATTCAGATCTTTTTCAATTGTTTCAAGTTTAAAATCATTACCGGGAAAATACCTGAAAGAACAGTCAGCTGAATAGATCTTTTTCGCTTTATCCGGCTCAATTGCTGGACGCAATCCATGCTCGTTCATCACAAAATCACCGCATTGCTGTTCAATTTCAGCGCACAGCATGTTTATCGAACGAAAAACAGAAAATGAACGGCTCCCGGTAATAAACAATGCCATTATAAACGCAAGAAAAAAGAGGTGAAGCACCACTCGGAACGGAGCCATATTCATCAATTTCGGAAAATCACCGACACCGCGACAGACAGAAATAAATATCGTGGTAAAACTCATGTTACGGGGTTTATGTTCCATAACCTTATTCTCCTCCGACAATACGCATAAATTGAGTTTTCCGGCCACGCTTTTTCAAACGATTCAACTTAGGTTTAATAATCCCAAACTCTTCTTCAGTCATACGTTCAATAAACAGTTTGCCGTCCAGGTGATCACATTCATGCTGAACACAACGTGCCAGCAAACCGTCACAGTCACATGAAATAGTTTTACCGTCAAGTGTTTCAGCTGTAAACGTCACCATTTTAGGACGTTCTACCTCACCATAAATCCCCGGCAGACTCAAACACCCTTCCTCTTTGATCTCTGTTTCATCACTGCGCCAGGTAATTTCCGGATTAACAATGACAAACGGCATTTTCGGCAACAACAAAGCTTCTCCAGGCGAAAGGATAGCTTGTTCTTCATCATCGCGATGTTCAGGAATACCGAATGCGACAATCCTCCGCCCCACTCCTGCCTGAGGGCCAGCAAGACCGATACCGTCAAAACAGAGCATCGTCTCAATCATTTCAGTTGCAATAGCATTAATTTCTTCGTTGATATTTTTTACCGATTCAGCCTTTTTATTTAATATCGGTGAACCGTAAGTATGCACCCGATGGTAAACATCCTGTTTTTTTCTGAAAAACATTTTTTATTCCAAATTATACCCATTATAGGTAGTTTTAAATTCATTTATTTGACTATATTTTTAATGCTCAGATTTCAAAGAAAATTCTTTGAAATTAATACAAACGGAGCAGAGAAAAGCCTTTAATTTCCGCGATGCGGAAAATTTAAAAGGCTTTTCGAGTACCGTCTATTTAGGCAAAAAAGTAAAATAAAAATTAATATTCAACCTAAACAAGTTATATATAAAATACCCTGTGGTGGGATAAAATCAACCCCATGAGATAGCAAGTTTGATTGCCGTTCCTACTGCCAGCAGCTGAATAATGATGTTAAACCACTTCAAGGGTAACTTTTTGAGGATCAAAATCCCCGCCAAAGCACCCACCGCAATAAACGGCAACGTCGCAAAATCGGCTTTGACGGATTCAACACTTATTCTGCCATCCATGATAAACAGTGGAATTTTCAGCCAGTTCAAAATCAGGAAATACCAGGCTCCGGTACCAATATATTCATTCTTCGGCAGTCGCATGGATAACAGATAGATAACCATTATCGGTCCGGCAGCATTGGCCAACTGCGTCGTTAAACCAGCGGAAAATCCCATCGCGGCGGCAAATGCCCAATGCGAAGGTATCTGATCCTCTTTGCTCCAAAAACGCAACCGACAATAATTCAAAACCAGCAGAACCAGAATAATAATGCCGATAATCGGTTTTAAACTCCGGTCATCAATATAACGAATAACGATTGCACCAACCCCAATTCCAGCCAAAGCCCACGGCAACAGCCGCAAGATTATCTTCCAGTTGGCATGCCGCCGATAGTAGGCGACAGCAAATATATCGGCCATTGCCAGAATCGGCAACATCAACCCAGTCGACATTCGGGCAGGAAAAGTCATTGCCAGCAACGGCACACAGATAATGCCAATACCCGGCACCCCGGTTTTATTAACCCCAACCAGCAAGGCCGTGCCACACAGCACACACCATTGCAATAAACTATATTCCGGTAAAAAATCCAACATAAATAAATCCTAATAATTTGCAGGCTATTAATATTTCAAACAAACAAGAATGTACAATCTGCAAATTCTAATCTACAGTTCAGCCACCTGTCCTACAATCTTAATTTATAGAAAAAAACAGGAAAATTTAACTAAACCGGATGAAAATTTGTCCAGTAACATGAAAGTAATACCTCACTTAAAATTTTACCTAAATCGTGCAATCCTAAGCACATAATTTCAGAATTCCTGACCCATTTGAATATTTAAGCTCAAATAGCAAAGATATGCGGCAATAGAAATTGATACCTTTTATTCGCCCCGCACCTAAATGACGTACTACTTGAGCTCTCTTTAGGTGCGGGGCTCCCACCTTGAATGTAGATAACATGAGCTAGTCCCGTTTTATTTAGCGGGTTGTCACTTTGCAAAAAGTATTCCCAAAGTTATATTTTTTCATTTTAATTTATTAACTTACAA
>JAKIUY010000133.1 GCA_021647315.1 Victivallaceae bacterium | reverse complement strand
ATAGCGAGCCTGCGAGCGGTTTATGCTGATTTTCCGCTTGAATTATGACTGCGAAATGATACTCAACATCATTTAAAAGACACCAGAAAAACTTTCATCTTTTTTCATGCCGCTTTTGACACTACCGAGTATTACCATTAAATGTTCGAAAGTATGTGTCAAATAGAGTACTGTTTAGTAGCGCAGTGATTCCCCAAATTTCTTCATCTGACAATTCACCATTCGGTCGATAAATATAATTCAGGTGATTTTCTATGCCAATTCTGTTGAACTCATTATTTCTGGCAAAATATGGTGAACATACCAGTCTGTTTTTATCATCCCGAGATTATTTTTCTTAGCAGTCATGTCAAAACTTTTGATTATTCATATTTTTATGCATTCCTGTACAATATCATTATGATCTTGCAATACAAACAAAATGGCATCTAAAATTAACATGTCATCCTCGCCCGTCGCGCAGCGACCATTATATGAAGTGTCGCGCCTTACCAAACTACAAGCGCGCTCCGCCTTCATAGATAATTCAACAATTCCTATTTCCCGTCGCGCAGCGACCATTATATGAAGTGTCGCGCCTTACCAAACTACAAGCGCGCTCCGCCTTCATATACTAGCTATAAAAAGTACTATAACGTTCCATGGCGTCCATCAATGCCACCACATTTTCGAGTGGCACGCCGGGATATAGGCCGTATAACAACATCAGTCCGCCGCGTTTACTACCGATTTTTTCGACTTCTTCACGGATTAACGCGTCAATCTGTGTGGGCGTTCCGGCAAAAGTAATATCTTGGCGGTCAATATCCAGATCCACGCATACTTTACCGCCAAATTTATCAGCAATCCAGTCAATGCCATTAACTAAATCCTGAAGATTAATAACTTCAACTCCACCGTCAATCAAATCATCGACCAACGAACGAATATCGCCATCCGAGTGCATGTGAACAATAATATTTTTATCCCGAGCCGGTTTCATCAGCCGTTGGTAACTTGGCTTGATATATTTATTAAACTGTTCAGGCGAAAGCATCGGACCAACCTGCATACCAAGATCCTCAGGGTAGCGAACCATATCAGGTTCAAGCTCAATCCATTTACTGATGTAACCATAATTAAACTCCTCAACCATATCAATGAGTTTAAACACATTAGGCTCTTCGTCGCACAGGTCAAAAATAAAATTTTCATAGCCGCGAATATCCTGAAGTCGCAAAAAAGTGTGCCCATGCGGCAACCCACCTTGGGAAAAATGCCCAGTTGCTTTTGCTGTTGCTACCTGTTTTGCCATGACATCCCAGTCTATCGGATAGGTGCCGTCGGTTTTTAACGGATCCGGTGCCTGATAGTCAGAGAAATTATCCCAAGATTCTAGGGGGTGCTGATGAACTGAACCGGTAATGCCGTCTTCTGCAGTCTCCCAGACACATTGCCATGGGTCGGTATATGGAGTATCAGCCAGAGCGTTAACTAAATATTTGGGTTGGTATTCACCGGCTGGCTGTTTAAACTCTGGAAATAGTAGTGGATGTGATTCCATCAAGTCAAACAATGCATTATGCTCATAATGGTTCCAGCAGGCAGAATTTATGCCAAATTTAATCGGGATATACTCAGGAGTTTCAAACCTTATTGTGCGTAGTAAATTTTCTCTTTTTGTCATAGTTACTCTCCTTATCTATTTTTTATTACCAACTTATATATCTGATCTTGAACTATACACAACCGGGACGGTTATGCTACATTATTTTTTATAAAACAATTGCCAAAAAATTCGTTTATGTTATATTATACAACAATAACAGAGAGAATTAAATGGATAAAACAACTGTCATTCATGTTAAAAACGAACGTCAGCATATAGTACACCGACTGGCAAGGAAAATGCCGGAACTGAATGCCGCCTACGGTCTATGGATATTATCTTTCCGTCGCCACGGCATATCACCGCCACGCAATAAAATAATGCCGCGCTATTTTGAGTTCTACGGACTAGCCCATCTAATTGAAGGCACCGGTTGGTATTGGACTCCTGCGGGTAAATGCAAACCTCTGACCAAAGGCTACGGAATATTATCAGCGCCAGGAACGATTCATGATTATAGCAGCAATAACAATGATTATATCGAAGACTCCATATGTTTTACCGGTCCGGTAGCAGATCAGCTTTATAATAGCGGAATCATCACCGGCGGGATTATGAAAATAGGTGCGACCAGACGCCTGCTACCTATATTCGAGCTGGCCGAAGATCCTTCCCATGACTCGCAGCTAAAGGCTAATTTCGCCCTGCAGAAATTGCTGATTGACTGTTATTTTGAAGCAAAAGCTATAACTCTAGATGATGACTATCCACAATTTACCACGCTGATTGAACAAATCCAGCAAGAACCTGGCAAGTGGTGGAATACGACAGAAATGGCGCAACGCTGCAATCTGAGTGAAAATCAGTTCAGAGTAATCTTCAAACGCCGAACCGGAATGAGCCCGAAACAATATATTGATCAGGTAAAAATGAAACATGCTTCAGAGCAGTTATGCAGTTCATCCCAGACGATTGCCGGAATAGCTATACTGTTGGGCTATCGCGACCCTTACCACTTCAGCCGGCGTTTTAAATCAGTAATCGGCATGGCACCGGAACATTACCGTCAGCACTATGCAATACAATAAAAAAAAGCGGCGAATAATCGTCGCTTTTATATTGTTTGTTAATGCCGAATTATTTATCGCCGTTTTGCCGGAATAAGATCAGCGCGCCGGTTTTTAGCTCTTGCTGTAGCATCAGTTCCCTCAACCGCCGGACGTTCTTCACCGTAACTGATAGTTTTGAATCGGTCTTCACTGAGCCCTTTATTCAGAAAGTAGTCCTTGACTGCAATCGCCCGGCGTTCGCCTAGCGCACGATTATATTCAACAGAGCCACGTTCATCACAGTTGCCTTCAATAATCAGACAGATTTCAGGACGATCAGTCATTAGTTTTGCAATGCTATTCAGTTTATTCTGCTCAGCAGTACCGATGACATCACGGTTATAGGAAAAATAGACGCTGGGAAAATGCTGATTCGGAATTGGAATAAAATCACCCGGCTGTCCAGCAATATCACTAGCACCATCTTTCCAGCCATCATTATCATTATTAAGATCAACGACAAGAGTAGGATCATCCGGCTTAATTCCAGACTGGGGAACAGGTTCACCGGTCGGTCCTTCATCATCACTTCGGAAAAGAGAACAGCCGGTCATAGATACCGCTATTGCCACAATTAATAAACTTGAGCAGATTTTTTTCATTTTCAATACCCCTAAATAATAGTGTTAAGTTATGTTTCGATTAAACCTGTATTTATATTATAAACAAATTATTTAAATAAACAAGTTATTTTAAATTTGCACCTGTTGTTTAATCACTTTAATATTGATTCTCTGTTTTACAAAGCTATAGTATAGTCTTTATGTTAAAAAATTGTGAAATTTTTAATTTTTTTGCAATAAAACGCGTTTTTGGTGCATTAGTGTGGTATAATTAAGAGTTTTATTGATTCACGGTTTACAAAAAACTTATAATAGATCAGGTAATATATTTTATGGAAATTGACTGGAAAAATCTTGGCTTTGAATTTATGCCCGTAAAATCCAATATCCGTTATCATTACGCCAATGGGAAATGGGGTGCTGGAAAACTCTACAATGATGACTCATTAACACTATCAGTGGCCTCAAACTGCCTCCATTACGGCCAGGCGGCATTCGAAGGTTTAAAAGCATTCACCTGCAAAGACGGCAAAGTGCGGGTTTTCAGAGCTCCAGCTAATTCAAAACGACTTAATTCATCAACAGGACATTTGTTGATGCCGGCAATCACGGAAGAAATGTTTCTTGAGGCGGTTAATGCAGTAGTCAAAGACAACATCGATTATGTTCCACCCTACGGCACCGGCGGCGCACTCTATATTCGTCCGGTTATCGTCGGAACTTCACCGCAAATTGGAATTTCAGCGAGTGAAGAATACGAATTTATTGTTCTGGTGGTTCCAGTCGGGCCTTATTATAAAAATGGTATTAAACCGGTCGATGCTTATCTGGTTGAAGAGTTTGACCGCGCGGCCCCAGCCGGTACCGGCCATATCAAAATTGCCGGTAATTATGCCGCCAGTCTTTCACCAACAAAACTGGCTAAAGCCAAAGGGTGTTCAGTTGCACTGTTCCTTGATGCTGCCACACATGAACATATTGAAGAATTCGGCACCAGTAATTTTGCCGGAATAACTCGCGACGGAACCTATGTGACGCCACTGTCGCCTTCTATCCTGCCAAGTATCACTAATATGTCATTGATTAAACTGGCAGAACGAAACGGTATTAAAGTTGAACGCCGTCCAATCCATAAAAGTGAACTGGCTGAATTTGTCGAAGTCGGAGCCTGCGGCACTGCCGTAGTTATTACGCCAATTGGACGCATTGTCCATCAAGGCCGGGACTATTGTTACGGCAATGAAATCGGTCCGGTACTTAAACAGCTTTATGACATGATGACCGGGATTCATTATGGCGAAAAGCCAGATGAATTCGGCTGGATGATGGAAGTGGAGCGGTAAGGGCTGGGGGCTTAGGTATTCAGATAAAAAAGTTGATATTTCAAGTTAATAAAGTACAGTTTCAAGTTTCTGAATTATAATATATTATGAAAATATTCCGTACCATCAGAGAAATGCAAAAATTTTCCCGGCAACAACAACGAATGGGAAAAACTATCGGTATGGTGCCGACAATGGGTTACCTGCATGAAGGTCATCTGTCGTTGATCGACGCTGCAAAAAACCACGCTGATATCGTCATTGTCACCATTTTCGTCAATCCAACTCAATTTGCCCCGAATGAAGATCTGGCTAGTTATCCGAGAGACTTTAAACGTGACAGTCAATTGTGTGAAACATCCGGTGTTGTCGCTATCTTTGCGCCTGAAACGGAAGAGATGTATGCCGACAACTGCACTACCTGGGTAAACGAGAATGAGTTGTCAAAAGGTTTATGCGGCAAATCACGGCCGGAACATTTTCGTGGCGTTACCACCATTGTTGCCAAATTATTCAATGCAGTATTGCCGGATGTCGCGGTATTCGGGCAAAAAGATGCCCAACAGGCCGCGATTATCTGTCGCATGGTGCGGGATCTGAATTTCCCGATTAAAATTATTGTCAGTCCATTAATTCGCGAACCGGATGGGCTTGCAATGAGCTCCCGCAACCGTTATCTTTCTGAAACAGAGCGTCAGCAAGCCCCCGTTATTTTCCAAGTGCTACAAGCAGCTAAAATCGACATCGAACAACATGGGCTACCGAATAATCCTGAATCAGTGGTAAACAGCATCCGTACCGCAATTGAAGCCTCAGGCGGAAAAATTGATTATATCCAAATCATGGATAATGAAACTCTAAAGCCAATATCAGCGACAACAACTGAAATTCTGATTGCCGTTGCCGTCTTTTTCGGCAAAACCCGCCTATTGGATAATATCCTGATCAGGTAGCACCTGAAGGCAGATGCCGCTTCAAACTCCGCGACTACGTCGCTACGGAAGCAGGAAAAGCAACTTATGTCGAAAGTTTTGTCTATGTTAGATGCCAAGCACCTAACAGATATTTATCTAAACTAATCCGCATCCAATTGAACAGTCATACTGAGCTTTGCCACTTTTCCACTTCCCTTGGTTATTGAATATTGCACATTGGATATTAATGCTATCCCCCCACTTCCCTTGGTTATTGAATATTGAATATTGGATATTAATTTTACCTCCCCGTCTTCCCATCTATATCAGCTTTTTCGCTTAGAGACTCACTACTGCATAGAAATTCTGAAAAAATGGTTTATATTGGAAATGATAAAAAGATTAAACGCTACCCGAACAGGTATAACTCAGCTTTAAACACGGAATTTAAAATTATGAAAAAAATAAATTACCAACAGGCAGATTTCAATAAGGTGTTACAAAAACTATTTGACCGCCCCTCATATCCACAGGAAATTGAAGCAGGTGTGCGAGAAATTCTCGATAATGTCAAACAACACGGCAATGACGCATTGGTCGAATATGCAGAAAAATTTGATAAGGTAAAATTGACTGCCAAAAAATTTCTGGTCTCTGACGATGAAATTAAAGCAGCCTCCGGCATGCTGACAAATTCAAGCAAGAAAACGATCAAGGCGGCGTTGAAGAATGTAATGGATTTCTCAAAATTACGCATTCCGAAACCATGGAGTTATTCGCCACGTCCCGGTGTAATTGTCGGCGAACGTTTCGAGCCAATGCAACGCGTCGGAGTCTATATCCCTGGTGGCACTGCGCCATTGGTATCAACCGTCATCCACACCGCCGGCATCGCCAAAGCGGCCGGAATCAGCGAAATTGTCGCCATTACTCCACCGGACAGCAATGGCAACGTTCATCCCGCGGTACTCTATGCTATGAAACAGGCAGGAGTAACTGAAATTTACCGTCTTGGCGGAGTTTACGGTATTGCCGCCCTCGCCTATGGCACAAGCACCATCAATAAAGTTGACAAGATTGTCGGCCCCGGCAACCAATATGTTACCGCAGCCAAAAAAATGGTTTACGGTGATGTCGCAATTGATATGGTTGCCGGACCTTCTGAAATCATGGTTATTGCTGATGAAACGAGCAATCCGCAATTTATAGCTGCCGATATGCTGTCACAGGCCGAACACGGCAGTGGCTGTGAACAAGCCGTATTGCTCAGTACCGATGCCGCCATGATTGATAAAGTAGCCACAGCTCTGAAACAGCGCAAACTAAAACTCTCCAGAGTTGAAACTATCAATAAAGTGATTGAAAATGGTATTTTCCTGATCGAAGTCAAAAATTTAAAACAGGCCGCTAAAATTGCCAGTAAATATGCTCCTGAACACTTGGAAATAATGTGCAAACAAGCGGGTAATATCGCAAAAAAAGTCAAATCAGCCGGTGCAATTTTTATCGGTCAATGGACACCGGAACCGGTCGGTGATTTCTGTGCCGGACCAAGCCATGTCCTGCCAACTGCCGGCAGTGCAAAATTTTTCAGTGGACTGACCGTGGAAGGTTTCTTCCGCCGGATGAGTATTCTCAACTACCAAAAATCGGCTCTAAAAAGAGAACTGCCGGATATTCTGGAATTTGCCAGAATGGAAGGTCTTGATGCTCACGGCAACAGTGCAGCAGCTCGATTTGAGGAGTAGGAACTACACGCTCTCTGGTAGCGTAGCCACCACATAATGGTCATAAGACCCATTAAGAAAAGGATAGCAACTACTGTTTTCGGTGGCGTAGCCACACATTGGGCCCATAAGCCCCATATCTATCACTAAAAAGGAGTGCAGAATGAACAAAGTGATCATGATTATGGTCGACGGCTTCGGTATCCCGCCGGAAGGTATCCGCTGCCCGGGATTCAAGACTTGCTGCACTCCGCAATTCCTGGAGCTCCTCGAACACCACTCGACACCAATTGATGCTAATCTTGGTCAGCCCGGTTTGCCACAGAGTGCAACCGGGCAATGTAGCCTGTTCTGCGGCATAAACGCGGCGGCAGCAATCAACCGCCATCTGCCTGGTTTCCCTAACGCCGCTCTGCGTGAAATTATCCGTGGACAGAATATTTTTAAGTCCTTGATTGCGCTTGGTGCTAAAGTAACCTTCGCTAATGCCTATGTTAATCATACATTAGCAGAACTTAAACACAGCGGATTACGTTCAGTCACCACAATTATGACTGATAGTGAAATAGGCAAAGTAAGAACCCGCAATGATCTACTGGATGGGAAAGCGGTATTGCATGATATTACCCGTGAATATCTTACTGGAGCGTTGAACGATATGGGGCTATCAAGACGCATGGTCACGTCTCCCCCTATCCTCAACCCAGAGTCAGAAATAACTCCCGAACAAGCAGCCCATGATCTGCTTACAGTCGCAACAGAAAATGATTTTACGCTGTTTGAATTTTTCATGAGCGACCGCGCCGGGCATCGTCAACATAAACCATTACTTAAACATGTTCTAATGAATTTGAGTCGTTTTGTCGTTGAGCTGAGTACAGTAATGGCTGATTCGATCACCCTGATTCTGACTGCCGATCACGGAAACTGTGAAGATATCAGCATCAGAACCCATACCAGGAATCCGGTACCGTTGCTGATATACCGTAAAAACGGTGGTAAAATCCCACCAATAAAGTCAATTATAGATGTTCATGACTTAATTGTCTCCCTTATAACATAAAATGATTCATTATTGTTCTGGGGTTGGCGGAGTTGGCGGGGACTGACATTTAGTATCCTGCGCACATGACAAATTTGTCTTGTTTGATTTATCACTGTTCCCATGCCGATGTTTGCCATATCTGCCACTCACGCCACTAAATCCTGGAGGTTTCCGGCGACGGCGTTTAGCCATTTCAAATTTCATCTTGTTGAATTTTATCTGCTGTTCTTCAGTCAATATTTTTTCTATATCACTCAAAGCCGTATCAACAACAGCCTTGATAACGGGGCGCTGTTCAGTTTGATGCTGATGAATTTTCTCCATCATCAGACCGATTATAGGTTTTACCTGCTCTTTTTGCTCCACAGTTAAATTCAGTCGCTGGGTCATGTGCATAAGCATTATGCTCTTGAACCTCGAAGGCATTGGGCGTCCAGCCCTTGATGATTGATGCATTACAATAACTCCGGAAAGAACGCCGATAACAATTCCGGCAATAAAAACTAGCGTAAATGCCAACCACATCTTTTTAGATTTGACGAGCTGCTTCATTGGGACACTCCCGGAATAAGTTCCGTTATAAAATTATCGTTATAAAGGTTCTTAAAATCATGCTCAATATCATCGTTATCTGCATTATGAAACAGACTGAAGACAATGATATAACAGGCCGCAATACCGGCGGCAACCCAGGAAAGATGTAATAACCGAACAGTCGTCCGTTCAATGCGAATATCTTCAACAGCACCTTCATTGTAGATTGCAGTCATAACATCACGCCGCCAGGATTCAGCAATCACCGGTGTAAAGTCAGCTGCATGATAAGCTTGCTTTAAGCTCTGTTCTACCAAATCAATTTTTTCTGCATTATCCATCTTTCTTCCCATCCATTAATGTGGCAATATGGCGGCGCATTTTCTCGCGTGCCCGCATTGCCCTGACTTTGACTTTACTCAGTTTCCATTCCAGAGCGTCGGCAACTTCCTGCAGCGGTAAATCTTCAAAATAGATCAATTCTACCATTAACCGGTCATCCGGTTTAAGTTGCCGCAACAGTTGTTCAATCAGCTCCAGTTTATCACGACGGTCAATTTCAGTTTTAAATTCAGCCAGCGCATTAACCGCCTCAACCTTCTCAAACCATGACGCTGTTTTTTCCCGCGGAGCAGCCATGATCAACTGCTGCTTTCTACCATGTTTTCTCCAGTAGTCATGACAGTTTCTCACCGCAATCGTCGTCAGCCAGTTATCAAACGGCCTATCAAGCGCAAACCTGCTAAGTGACCGAAAGATATTCAAAAATATATCCTGAGCTACCGCATTATGATCTTGTTGCGGAATGCGTCTAGCAACAATAGAAAATACTTTATTCTCATATTTTTCAATCAGTTGCTCGAACTGATCAATATCGCCATCAAGCACCTGCTGAATAATATCGCTGTCATTCATGGTTTATATCTTTAATGTTCAACTATTATACCGTGCGC
Source organism: Victivallaceae bacterium (assembly GCA_021647315.1). Classification (GTDB taxonomy): domain Bacteria; phylum Verrucomicrobiota; class Lentisphaeria; order Victivallales; family Victivallaceae; genus JAKIUY01. The sequence goes on along the minus strand of JAKIUY010000133.1, from coordinate 2,274 downwards.
GGTTAAAACCTTAATTCTTATCTTTATATTTAAAGTGCTAAAAGCTGAAAAAACAAACTAAACCCTATTCACTACAGGTATATATTTACCTTAACCATGAAACCCGACTTTTCAACTGAGAAAAAAGTCTATCTGAAAAGGAATCCCTTTTCAGATAGACTTTTATGGTGATAGTTACTCAGTCGCCTTTTTAACATTTTTAGGGCTTGAGCCACTTCGTTTCGCCTCTCTTGCAGCTTTGAGTTTGGCAAATTTTGCTTTGCGTTCGGCAAATTTTGCTTTAAGCGCATCAATCTTAGCCAACTGCTCTTTGGTCAATAACGCCTTAAATTCGTTAGCACACTTTGCTCTGAAAATAGCCGCGTCCGCCATTTTATCTGCAACAGTCTTGCTCAATTCGCGAATTTTTGCTTCATCAACGGTATCGGCTTTAGCAGCCTCACGCATTGCAATATGAGCATCACGCAACGACTTATTAAACGCCTGCATCGGTTCACGATTCTTTTCTTTAAGAGCTTTGACCTGAGTCTGCTGTTCTTCTGTCAGATTCAGCATTTTACCCATCAGCTGTCCACGCTGACCACGTTTCCCATGGCGCTTGCTATATTTGCAGGGTCCTTGTCCGCGACCTTTACGGTTACCATACCGACTCTGACCTTGTCCGCGACCTTCGCCACAGCCTTTACCACGATTACGGTACTTTCTCTGACCTTCGCCACAATCTTTACTGTCACCACAACTCTGTCGACCTCCTGCGCCTCTGCCCTCGCCACCCTGCGCCCGGCATTCAGTTTTAGTTTCTGTACCTTCAACTGATTCGCCACCCATGCCGAACATTGTTGTGCCGCCTGCAAAAAGCAGAGCACCCGTCAATACCATTATTCTTTTTGTTTTCATTGTTCCTATTCCTTTCTGTTACGCTCTGTAGAGCAGTTTTGATTAACTTTATTACGAACGATCGTTATCTATTAATTCGCCACCAATGATCAAAAAGTTACAGTCAGATGAAAAAAACTTGAAAAAAAACAGTAGCTGGTTATATTTTCAGAGGCAACAACGCCAAAACAATCTCAATAAAACGGTACTAATCATGACAAAAAAAACTTGGGCTATGCTGTGTCACTTAACCGCACTCTCTTTCTATGTTGGTGTTCCATTTGGCAATATTCTCGGACCGCTGATTATCTGGCTGATAAAAAAAGATGAAATGCCAACTGTAGACAAACATGGCAAAGAGTCACTCAACTTCCAAATTTCAATGACAATTTATGGGTTGATCGCCAGTCTGTTAATCTTTGTCTTCATCGGCTTTTTACTCGTTCCAATTGTGGTTATTGCTCAAATTATCTTTGTCGTTATTGCCTCAATCAAAGCAAATAATGGAGAGTTTTATAATTACCCGCTGACAATACGCTTTATAAAATAATCGGCATTCCTATTTTTTTGCCGAATAGATTTGACTTTACGATAATTGAAGCTATTTTTTCAGTCAACAATTCAACATGTGCATCCATAGCTCAGTTGGTAGAGCAGCTGACTCTTAATCAGCGGGTCGTGGGTTCGAATCCCCCTGGATGTACCACTTTTTTCTGCTTATTAACCTCAAACTTAACCGTTCTGAGGTTTTTTTGTGCTTTTTCACTTTACGTATTTTTACGCCATTTTACCCCTTGTAAATCATAATAACAAGACCTCTTCTAAGAAATAGATCCACCCAAGTAGCTCAAACTTTTTTTCAACGTTTAGCGTTAAAAAACGGACCGGGGAGGAAATTCATTGTTTTGCTGAATCGGCTGCAAATTTTGCCTTTGCCCGATAATTTCAGTACTAACTGATACTTTCCCGGGGTAAGTTTTTCGATATTGAGCAGAATCATTCTGGTGGCATTAATCTCACCGCTGACTGAATATACTGTTTCTCCAGATTTATTTTGCAGTTCCGCGATGATTTTGTAGGCTTTGCCCGTGCCTAGGTTACCCATTAATTCAAACTGAACCCTGAGCTCTTTTGCTGGCAGTAAAACAATCTCAGGGCTGGTCATTTTGGCAATAACCGGGGTTTTGAACCGCAACAGTTGAATTGTGCCGACAGCAAAACTGATTTTAGTTTTATCTTTATAATTTTTCTCAGCAATAAACAGCTGCAACATCACACCTGTCCTAACAATTATAAAAACTACCTGATTTAACAATTTTTTCCATTCAAGTCATTCAATTTTGTTCAATTTTGTTCAATTTCTCAAAAGTACCCCCCTGTTTTAAACTATGCTGTCCT
>JAKIUY010000132.1 GCA_021647315.1 Victivallaceae bacterium | reverse complement strand
AAACTTAACGATGTATTTATCATTGTGGAGTCCTCCTTTTTTTGAGTTACCGTAATATACTTTACGGATAAGGTTGCTCCACTCTCTTTTTAATCTTTTTTAAAAATTGTTAGGACACATGTGAGTTTTGATATTATTAAAGGCCTATATTTTAATAGTTATTATTATAAGGAAAAAGAAGAAAAGTTGATCCTTTCAAAGTTTAAACGTCTTAAAAAAATTAATTCTGAATACAGGGTTATTGAAGAAATGGATAAAGGTAAGACTACTAAATATGAGTATTTTGAAAACAGATCTACCGACGGTAAATATTATGGCAAATTGAAACGAATCACCTATCCCGACTCCAGTCAGAAGGAATATACGTATTTTCCCGACGGTATTATCAAATCAGTTAAAAAGATCTAGAATGCACGGGGTCAAACCTACACTTTGCTACTTTTGAGCACTGCCAGACTTTTCAGAGTCGCTTGCGTTTGGCCAGTAGCAGCATATCCCGCAGTTGGCGGTCGGTGGTGGCATTTCCCCAGCGTATTTCAAATTTCGGGTTCTGGATAATCTGGGCGATGGCACTTAATGATCTCAGATGCCGATTGCGCTGGTCACGGGAGCCGGCCAGGACAAATACTGCCTTGACAGTATCATATTCGTCAGAAAATTTTATGCCTTCACTGTTTTTAACCAGCATTAATTTGAAACACTCTTTGCCTTCAATGATTAGATGAGGGATGGCCACTTCCGGCGTGATTACTGTGCTACTTTCTGCTTCGCGTTCATGGAGCAGTTTGAACACATTTTCACTGTTCAGGTTAAGCAAGGGTGCCAGCGTATCGGCGCACTCGCGAAATAGGCTGTCAGTCGTCATGGCTTCTGATGCAATCAGTACAATAGCCTCTTCGACCAGCTGATCAAAATCATCTTTAACTATTTCATCACGATGATGCAGGATCTCGCGCAGTTCACCCTCCAGTTCATGCGTTTGCAGTTTACGGTTAGTAATCCGGCTGATTAAATGCAGCAGGGCAAATTCACGACTGACTTTACGGCCGAAAAAGAGATAGCAAAACAGTGCCAGCATAATTATGCCAAGACTTATTTCGATCGACTCAAACCCCATTGCAACAATCATGCTGGCAAAGACAACAATGCTGATAAACTGCAACCATGGATATAATGGGGAACGGAATGAGGGTCGGTAGTTCTGAATGCCACTTTCGTTCAGGATAATTACCGCGAGATTGGTTAGAATATAAGAGAGCAGGATAACAGTTGATGCCGCCTTGACCAGCATATCAAGATTTAACAGCAGGGAGAGCATTATCACCACGCCAGTTGTGATAATGGACATAACCGGCACGTCAAATTTTTTGTTTACTTTACTCAGCAGTTGCGGCGCCAGCTTATCTCGGCTCAAGGCCATTGGGTAACGCGATGCAGACATAATTCCGGCATTGGCAGTGGTGATAAACGCCAATAACGCGCCAATGGTAATCAGCCAGAAGCCTATTTGACCGAAGTGCTGCTTAGCCGCTTCTGCCAGTGGAGTAAGTGAACCGGCCAGCTCTTTACCCGGCAGTAGACCGACTGTTACAATTAACACCATAACATAAAGCAGTGAAACAACCACGACAGCACCCAGCATCGCAAATGGAATCGTCCGGCGTGGATTTTTGGCCTCTTCAGCCACACTTGAGGCATTGAGCAATCCCCCGAAAGAGACAAAGACGATGGCGGCGGTAGCGAGAATTGAGATTGAACTTTTACCTTCGGCAATAAACGGATCAAAGTTACTGATCACAATTTTCGGCAGTCCAAACCCCGTATAGAGCGCGAGAATAGCGAGCAGACCGACAACCATGATTATCTCCATTTTTATCGCACCTTTTACGCCAATAATATTCAGTACGGTAAAACCAACAGCTCCCAGCATGGCGACCATGGTGAAATTCACTCCGAATATAAGATGAGTAGCTTCAGCCAGACCGAAAATCGCAAATGAGCTCTTCAATGAAAGTGCCATCCAACTGAGAAAACCGGATACGGTTCCTGCCAGTGGACCGAGGCTGCGTTCAATAAAATAGTAGTCGCCGCCCGCTTTGGGCATTGCAGTGGAAAGTTCAACGACTGCTAATGTTCCGATAAATGCCATGATTCCAGCTAGGAGGTAAGCAAGAAATACCGCTGGCCCGACAGCCTCAAAGGCAATGCCCGGCAAAATAAAAATACCGGAACTGATCATCGCACCGGCACAGATGCTGAACATTCCGAGTAACGAAAGATTCTTCTGTAATTTTTTTGAGTTTCCTTCAGACACGTTATATCCTCACAGTTTTTTATTATAGATATTTTAATCCAATAGAAAATTGTATCTAGCCGCGAATGCGCGAATTTAAAAATCTTTTATTCATTAGTACATTCGTGGCTAACGTTTTTTTGCTTTTATCAGTTCCGGCATAGCCGGTTATGTTCTTATAAAATAATAGAATAATTGCAAATTTCCACGTTGAAGCGATGAACTCCGATAAAAAGTGCAGTTCTATTGAGGCAATGACAGAAATCTCCATGCCAGATTTTTGATATTTTTCAGTTTACAGCTGGTAAAAAAAGCGTTACGATGATATATTACGCCATCGATGGCTCAATAATAGACTTGCAGCCAGATAAGTAAGTTTATATTAAAAAACGCAAGGTTTTACCGTGGCAGTCACATTAAAAAAGATAGCTGAAGCCTCCGGCACTTCGGTTAGAAGTGTCAACCGGGTTCTGAAGGGGCAATCCGGTGTAGGCGCTGAAAAACGGGCAGCAATCGTGCAGATAGCCAAAGAGCTCGGTTATGTGCCAAATATCGCCGCCAGAAACTTGCGGTTGCGGCAGAGTAATTTTGTCGGAATCATCGTACCGCTCAAACAGTCAGAAGCTCAGCAACGGCGACTTGCAGACCTGCAGGCCCGGCTCGAAGCGGAAGGCATGTTCCCGTTGATGGGAAGCTTACGTGAGCCGGAACAATTAAAGCAGATGTTGAGAGAGTGGACCGGGATTGTCAGTACAGTAATTTTCTGCGCCTGGGACAGCAGGATAGACAGCGAGTCATTGCTGAATGGATTCAGCCAGCACTATATTTTTGTTGATTGCGGTAACATCAGCAACCAGCGTGATATAATTATCACTGTCGACCGTCAGGCGGGAATCAGACAGGGGGTGGCTCAATTGGCACAGTCTGGACGACAACGCATTGCCTATTGCGGCTATAATATGCCGGATAGAATATCCGGCTTTAATAGTGCGTTTGAGGAAGTAAGCCCTGATAAAATAGGAAAAATATTTATCACAACCGAACAGATTGATTTTGCCGATGGTTATAATGCGGCACCTGAAATTATGACAAGCAGAGTTGATGCGGTATTTTTTATTACCGACCGCCTGGCATTGGGTTTTTTGAAATATGCCTATGAACATAAAATTCGCATCCCTGAAGATATTGCGGTTATCGGGTTTGATGATGACCAACCGGGACACTATTCATGCCCCGCGCTCAGTTCAGTCGCCCATCCGATCAGCGAAATAAATGAAAAGATAATTGAAATTCTTGTAACTAAGAACTTAACAACAAAGGAGTTTTCGTACGAAACCATCTATAATCAACGCGAAAGCAGTTGAAATAGATTCATTTAGAGATTATTATTTAACAAACAATTAAATACTGAGGTAATTACCTCTACATTACAAAGGAAAATCGTTATGGCTAACAAAAAACGTTATGTATTAGTTGGAACTGGTGGGCGCTCCAGCATGTTTCTCAAAGCAATTGTCGAAGATTACAAAGACACCGCTGAATTAATGGCTTTATGTGACAGTAATCAGACTCGAATGGATTACTACAACAAAACATTAAAAAATGAGTGGAAGTCTGCGCCTGTCAAAACCTACAAAGCTGAAAACTTCGACAAAATGGTTGCAGAGCAGAAACCGGACGTTGTCATTGTCACCACGATGGATCGCACTCATCACAAATATATCTGTCGCGCCATGGAACTCGGCTGTGATGTCATCAGCGAAAAACCAATGACTGTCGATGCTGATAAATGTCAACAGATTATTGATACTAAAGAACGTACCGGACGCAATGTCACTGTTACATTCAATTATCGTTACTCCCCACGCAACACCAAAATTAAAGAGATTATTAAAAGCGGTGTTGTCGGCGATATTACCAGTGTCCATTTTGAATGGTTGCTTGACACCAAACATGGCGCGGATTACTTCCGGCGCTGGCATCGGGATAAACGCAACAGCGGTGGTCTGATGGTTCACAAATCAACTCACCACTTTGATCTCGTCAACTGGTGGATCGACTCAGCTCCGGAAACTGTATTTGCCATGGGCGACCTGAAATTCTATGGTAAGGAAAACGCTGAAAATCGTGGGGTTACTGACTTCTACTTCCGCTGCAAGGATTCAGAGATTGCCAAAGATGATCCATTCGCCCTCAATGTAACCGATGAAGATGAAAGATTAATCGGCCTTTATCTGGATGCTGAAAAAGAGGATGGCTACTACCGGGATAAAAGTGTTTTCGGCGACGGCATCAATATCGAAGATAATATGGGCGTCATGGTCCGCTACAAAAACAACGCGGTAATGACCTATGCACTGAATGCCCACTGCCCTTGGGAAGGTTACCGGGTATGTTTTAACGGCACCAAAGGTCGTTTGGAATTCAATGTTGTCGAAAAATCTTATGTCAGTGGCGACCGCGAAGATTTCAATCAACCCGGAATGCGGGAGCTTGAAGGTGATAAGAAGGAAATGGTTCCGGAAATAATCTTCCAGGCGCATTGGGAAAAACCACAGGTTATCACTTACGAACAGGGCGATAAAGGCGGCCATGGCGGGGGCGATGTTCGGCTGCTGAATGACCTGTTCCTAGGCGTCGGCGAAGACCCATTGGGACACGCTGCTGGTTATGTTGATGGCGCGATGTCTATCCTGACCGGTATCGCGGCCAATAAATCAATGGCAACCGGGCAGCCGGTAACTGTTGCTGACTTGGTGAAATTATAATTTCATCAGTTTAAATATAAGGCGGCATGGGCAAAAGCACTGCCGCCTATTTTTTTTTATGAGATACTCCGATAAAAACTAATGTAACACGAGCTCTGTTTTTATCTCTTTTCTGAATGGTTGTTGCTGTTGTGCCGTTTTTTTTAACAGCCATTCAGCAGCTTCGTGATAAAGCTGTTTTGTCTGCTGTTTCAGCATGCCGATTCCAGTATAATTTTCCAGTCCGTTGACGTAATCAAATGTTAGTAATTTATAATCTCTGCCGGGTCTAAAACCATAAGTTTGAGCAACAGTTACCAAAGGTAAAACCAAATCCTGATGCATTACAAAAATACCTTTCGGAGGTTTACGCTCAACAAATAAGCTTCGTCCGATTTCAGCTATTTCAGAAGGAATATCAATGAATTTCCGCGAAAATATTGCATCTGGGGTTAAATGGGCACCGAGCTCGACACAAGATTCATAAAATGAGATAATGCGTTCGTGCAAATATGGTTTATCAGTTGCGGCTTTGTAGGAAACAAAGGCAATGTCCCGGCCGGCTTCGATCATCAACCATAACAAACCTTCTTTTATGCTGCTCTTGGCATCCGTCGCGACGTAATCATAATTATCGTATTTACGATTAATCAAAATCTGCGGAATTTCGGCTTTGGCTAAATAATCTATTAAATGGATTGATTCCAAGCTCGGAGTGATCCATATAACCACAGAGCCAGGCTGACATAAGCGGTTAAGATTTGTCGCAATTTCCTGCTCTGGCAGACCACTCATCGGGATGTTGAAATCAATTTCAGGAAAAAATAATTCGCGTACAGCAACATCGGTGTTTGTACTGGTAAGATTGGATACAACAAATAAATGTCGCGGTTTATCAATAGGTTTATCAGATATAACATAAGTACTGCTGCCTTGGCGTGAACCCAGATAACCAACAGCGGTCAATTCCCGGATAGCACGATCAATAGTGGTGCGTGAATAATTATGTTTACGGCATAATTTATTGCGCGAAGTAATCTTTTCCCCAACCCGGAAAACACCACGTTTTATATCCGTTATCAATTTGTTTTTAATAATTTCAACTTTACTTAACATTATTCACCACCTTTTCTTTAATATATTAAAAAGATACAAGAATACAAGTTTCATAAAATAAAAAATCACCATATTTAAACTTAAAATAAAAAATTAAAGGAAATTCTCAGCTTGTATTAATATATCAAGAATATAAGTTTTTTAATCTAAAATCGTCAACAGCCGTTGACTGTTTCCATTCTATAATTTATATTTAATCATACCTTTAATCATTAATCATTAATTATATATGGAGTTACTATCATGCAACAAGTAAAAATTGGAATTATCGGGATCGGAGGAATGGGGCAAGCTCACATAAACAGCATTGCCGACTTAAAAAACTGTTATGTTTCCGCAGTATGTGATATTGACGCTGAAAAAATCAAAAATTTTAACAGTGAAAATAATGTTCAGGCTTTTGCAGATAGCGATACATTTTTCAAAGAAGCTGATATTGAGGCTGTAATTATCGCGACCCCGCATTATTTTCACAACACGCTGGCGGAAAAAGCTTTTGGGTACGGCAAGCATGTGCTGACGGAAAAACCCATCGCGGTTCACAAGGCGGATGCCGAAAGTATGATTGCGGCGGCCGCTAAACATCCTGAGTTGAAATTCGCCGCGATGTTCAATCAACGGACAATTCCTGCTCACCGCAAGATAAAACAGTTAATCGACAATGGCGAACTTGGCGAGATCAGGCGTGTAAACTGGATTATTACCGATTGGTTCCGGTCAGAAATTTATTATACTTCAGGTGATTGGCGCGCGACCTGGAAAGGCGAAGGCGGCGGTGTGCTGCTGAATCAATGTCCACATCAATTGGATTTGCTCCAATGGTTTTTCGGAGTGCCAACTAAAATCCGTGCTAACGGTGCATTCGGCAAATACCATAAAATCGAAGTTGAAGACGAAATCACAGCATTTTTGGAATACCCTAATGGTGCAACCGGAGTATTCATTGCTTCCACCGGGGAAGCTCCCGGCACTAATCGTCTGGAAATAACTGCTGAACGTGGTCGACTTGTCTATGAGGACGGCAAGATTGAATTTAAACGCAACGAAATACCGGTTTCAGAATTTTCCGCTACTACGGATCAACGTTTTGGTACTCCAGATTTATGGAATATTGCAATTGATGTCCCAAGTTCAAATCCATTTCAGCATCGTGACATAATTGAGGATTTCGCCAATGCGATAATCAAGGATATTCCGGTAATGGCACCCGCGCCGGAAGGAATCAATTCTTTGGAAATAGGCAACGCCATGCTACTGTCCGTGATCAAAGATAAAACTATTGATCTCCCCATGGATTCAAATGAATTCGCGGTTGAATTACAAAAACTTATAGATAATTCTAAATTTACAAAAGAAGCTTCGGCTGGAATGCCTGCCGAAGAAGATTTTAGCAGATCATTTTAACAAAGGACAAAACTATGTATTTAACAGGATTTGCAGATGAAGCCGGTAAAGATATCGATACACAGATAAGAGCCACACTTGAATTAGGATGGGAAAATATTGAACTCCGTGCAATCGGTGAAAAAAATCTGGCGACCATTTCGGATGCTGAATTTGAGACGCTTTACGAAAAACTGGAAGCTGCTGGAATCAGCATTAATTGTTTTGGCAGCAGTATCGCCAACTGGAATCGAAGTCCGCGCAGCGAGGAAGCTTTCGCTGCCAGCATCAGCGAGCTTAAAAATTCAATTCCGCGCATGCAGCGGCTGGGAACCAAACTCGTCTGGGGCATGAGTTTCAAAATACTTGAGGACGAGCGTTTTGACAGTCCTGAGTTGGAAAAGATAATTTTCAGGAAAGTAAATATTTTAACGAAAATGTGTGAAGATGCCGGAATTATCTACGGCCATGAGAACTGCATGAACTATGGCGGACAATCCTATGTTCATACTTTGCGCCTGCTTGAAAACATCAGATCAGACAGTTTTAAATTAATTTATGACACAGGCAATCCGGTTTTCACTTTCCGGCGTATTGGAACGGAACCTTATACGTTGCAAAATGCCTTTGAATTTTATGAAAATGTTCGCGAATTCATTTATTATATTCATATCAAGGATGGAATTGCGCTGGAGATGAAAAAAAACTACGAGCGTCCGGAGACTAAATTTACATTTGCTGGCAAGGGTAGCGGCTTTGTAGAGCAAATTATAACAGATTTGTTAAAGAACGGTTATAACGGAGGCTTCTCAATTGAACCGCATGTTGCCACAGTCTTCCACAACGACGATGATCAGGATAATTCAGCTTTATCTGCCCGCCGCAAATATGAAACCTACATAAAATACGGTCGTGACTTCGAACAATTACTCAAAAAAAGCATTGGGGCCACATCTGCGATTTGATCATAGCTTCATCTGACTATCTTTCGTTTTCAAATTCAGAATTCCTGACTTGCAAGAATTAGAGCTGACACCAAAACAGTTCGTGACCCGAGGTGTCCTCCCGCCAAAATCTTATCCGTTCTTCTTTGCTCCTTTTATTTCTTCGCCTTTTACAATATCTCTGTAAAGTGCAGCCGTTAATTGACGTGCCATAGCAACGATTACCGTTTTTCTTTGCCGTCCTTTCTGTTTTAGCTGCTTCGACCATTTTTGGGTTATTTCAGAATCCGGCTGCCAGTGATATCACAGCCAGGCTAATTGAATTGCTAATCGGCGTAACTCAGTATTTCCTTGATCAATTCCTACGGTAAGGTGGTTTGACAGTTGACTTTCATACGTAATTGCGTTAATGTTATCTACATTCAAGGTGGGAGCAGCCTCCCGGCGGCGAATTACGACAGGGTTTATGCATGTCGCAAAAGTCTGTCCGAGAAGTTAAATTAAGGAGTATTTATGCGTATAACGGTATGGTTAAACAGTGCGGAAGTCGCATGTTGGAATTTTTCTACCGAAGACTTAAAATATCTCCAGCATAAAATACCGGAAGCGGAAATAACTGTCTGTCAAAGTGAAGCTGAATTCATCGAAGCTCTGCCGCAAACTGAAATCGTGTTGACCTGGAACTTCAAACAGGCGTGGTTTGACATTGCAGACTCACTGCGCTGGATATATACTCCGGCTGCCGGACAGGATTACTTTTCAATTAAACTGCCTGAACATATCAAAGTCAGTCATGGTTCGTTTCACGGAGAGCTGATGGCCGAAACAGTTATGGCAATGATACTTGCGTCATGCCGCGGCATTATCACAGCCGCGCATTCCACTGCTTTTTGGCCTCAGGCAGCACTTTCACAGACCATGCGTCCACTGCGGGGAGCTCATCTCACAATTCTCGGCTTTGGCGCTATCGGGGCGTGGATTGGGCGGCTGGCGAAACCATTCGGAGTAAAAATTACCGGAATTAAACGGCAGATATCACCGGCTTCGGATTATTTTGATTGCGCTGACAGGATTGTCACGGTCGATAAGCTTAATGAAATACTGCCGACAACAGATCATCTAGTGCTGGTGTTGCCAAGAAATCCGGAAAGTGAGCTGATTATCAACCGACAAAGACTGGCTCTTTTGCCGTCACGGGCGGTAGTATATAATGTCGGGCGTGGCAATGCCATTGATGAAGTGGCACTGACTGAAGCACTTGTTAACGGCGAGCTTGCAGGAGCCTGTCTGGATGTTTTTGCCACGGAACCGCTACCAGCTGATTCACTGCTCAGAGCTGCTCCGAATATGCTTATAACTCCTCATTCATCAGCCATCAGTCCAAACTATCTTACTTTGTTTATTGATGAATTTGTTGCGAAGAGAACGGGGAATTTACAAATAACAGGTTAGTTCGCCGCTCGGCTCCCACATTAAGGACTGTTTTCCTGTGGTATCTATTTTTTGAAATGTTTGGTTTTTCTATAGTGCCATGGGGGGATATTTCCGGAAAGCTTCCAGATGCCAAGTTTGGCCTGTTGTGCCTTGGTTTCCGCCTGGCTTAAGTCTTTGTCCTGAGAGAAAAATTTAAAATGCCAGGCATAGCCGTTATTCAACATCCAGAGATTGACATAGAGCTTGCCCAGGTAAACTTTACCGACAATTCTGTTGTATTTATCAATATCGACCTTAACTACCCGCACTGATTGGTTTTTCAGCAATTTGATTATTGCCTGTAAAGCCATGCGACTGCCGGGTTGGCCTTTTTCAGGGGCATCGATACCATAGAACCGTACCTGAACGATTTTATGACCGGCGGTTTCCATTTTAAATGAATCCCCGTCGTACAGCCATAATACTTTACCGTTCAATTCTACGGCTTCGCTGGGCAGGGCAATTCCCAGAAGAACTATAAGGGAAAGAAATATTTTTATAAACAAGTGCATTTTTATATACCCATTATGGGTAGTTTTAAAGATTTCATTTGCGCAGCTCTTACCCTGTATTTTTATCAGACCAGGCACGAAAAAACTCTCCGCTAAATGCCTGTTTTACCAGGATCACCGGAAAGTTATATAAGATATCAATTAAACCCCAAAGAGGGTTTAAACTAACATCATATTCTCTGAACTATGTGAACAGGGAACGTTGGATAGGTTTTGGTAAATAGACACTAAAATGGAGCCAGCTATCGGAATTGAACCGATGACCGGTTGATTACAAATCAACTGCTCTACCGCTGAGCTAAGCTGGCATGCCAAAAAACGGAAGTATGCGGTAAGAGCACATAATCCCAGCTGTTGAAGCAAAAAATATAGCGTCAGAAATTTACTGAAACTTAGACAGGTGTTACGTTCTCAGCCATAGGACCTTTTGCGCCCTGAGCTATTTCCAATGTAACTTTCTGTCCTTCGTACAGGGTTTTGCGTCCGCTGCCAGCATTGATTGCACTGTAGTGAACAAAGACATCTTTGCCGCCTTCATACTCGATGAAGCCGTAACCCTTTGAATCATTAAACCATTTTACAACACCATCTACTTGTTCTGCCATAATCTTTCTCTCTTTTTTTGTTCGTTCTCAGTATTGACGAGTACAATATATTTTCCGACCTATTAACATAGAGGGCCCGGAAACTCGCTATACAGAATTGGTAGTGTACTCGACATTACGGTAAAAGTCAAGCAAATAATTTAAAAAACCGTATTTTTTTGCTATAAAATGTAATGCGTCAGTCAATTATGTAAAAAAAATCAAAAACTTTAGTTGAAAATATTTTTCTACGGTGTAATCTATGGATATTCATAGATTTAACTAACTATTTTAAGGAAAGCCAATGGGATACCCAACAAAGATTCAGTTAATAGCTCGTAAAGATAAAAACAGTAATCAATGGTATGTTAATTTTCCAAATGCACTTGCCCAGGCAATGGATTTTGAAAAAGGAGAGATTGTCGAGTGGACAATTGAATCATTGGAAGTTTTGCAAATGAAACGCCAGAGGAACGTTAAAAAATAAGATGGCTAATTTGATTTTTCATCATAATGCATCGGAACCTTTTAAGCAGAATATTTACTGGCAAGACCAATATACAGGTGCACAAGACACTATAGGACGACTGCGTAAAGAACTTGCCTGTGTGACGACAGATTTTGCTCTATTGAAACTCGAACATGAATCTTTAAAGCTTGAATTTGCTCAAAAGTCAGAAGAAGCTAAACTTGCGGCAAAACTTAATAAAGAGAATAAAAAATTAACCAAACTGTTAAACAAACGAACTGGCAGAGAAGAACCCTATAAGTCCAATACTCCATCTTCGAAAAAAATAAATAAAAGAAATTCAAGCAAAGAAAATCAGGCAAAAAAAGGTGGTGCCCAAAAAGGTCATAAAGGTTATGGGCGCAATATATTTTCAAGAATAGAAGCTGATAAGATAGTAAGAATTCCTATTAGCGAAAACTGTGACTGTAAAGGTGAGTTCAACTCACATGTGTCCTAACAATTTTTAAAAAAGATTAAAAAGAGAGTGGAGCAACCTTATCCGTAAAGTCACATGTGTCCTAACAATTTTTAAAAAAGATTAAAAAGAGAGTGGAGCAACCTTATCCGTA
>JAKIUY010000011.1 GCA_021647315.1 Victivallaceae bacterium | reverse complement strand
GAGCCTACCTCGAAGATACCTTGAGAAAGATCAATAATACTCCAAAGGAAAATTTACATACCCTGCTTCCGCATAAATGGGAAAAAACATAATAAAAAATTTCACAATTTCTGCTTAATTGACGCTTCCGAAGATATCGCGTCAGCCCCGAAAAAAGTTTTGTAAGTTGTTTAAGAATTCAAGATCTGTAACAAAAAGGCGAGTATTTTGATTTTATACACAAGTGCATTCTTTTAGCTAGTTTACTGCGCCTGTTTAAGTTCAACTGCGCAGCTCTTTAATAGCTTTTAGATCGCAAAACGGTATTAACTTTAAAAAGAGTGGTACACCCGAAGGGACTCGAACCCCAAACCTTCTGGTCCGTAGCCAGATGCTCTATCCAATTGAGCTACGGGTGCATATCGTTCTGAAACGAAGTCATAAAGTACATGATTTTACTATTTCGTCAAGTAAGAATAGCAAGAAATCCCTGTTTTTTATTTTTTCCCATGCAGGTAGGCAATAGCCTGGACTTTGCTGGTCAGCTTGCCGGACAGTTGCAGGTCAGCAAGTTTTGTCAGGATCTTTTTAAACTGCGGTCCTGGTTTCATGCCCAGTTCTATCAGGTCGCGACCGGTGATCAATGGCGGTGGCAATTCAATTGCACCTGCCGCTTCGGTAAAACGATCAAGCAGAAGATTATAATTACCCA
Source organism: Victivallaceae bacterium (assembly GCA_021647315.1). Taxonomy (GTDB): domain Bacteria; phylum Verrucomicrobiota; class Lentisphaeria; order Victivallales; family Victivallaceae; genus JAKIUY01. The sequence continues at coordinate 63,327 of JAKIUY010000011.1, read as the reverse complement.
GCATGGCATGGCTGGAAATGCAATCGACTCGGTGCAGCTCAATTTCCAGTGGAAATTCCGGTGAGGCCATTAATCGGCGCCATTTAGCCTGACGCATTTTATCAATATGGGCGAACTTCATGTGATTTTGTACAGCATCGACCACCGCATCAGTTATTTCACTGGAAAACTTAAAGCGCTGCATTATGGTTCGGCTGATTTTTGCTCCGACCTGCTCATGGCAGTAAAAGTGTTCGATCCCGTCATCACCAACCGTTTTAACTGGCGGTTTGCCGATATCATGCAATAAAATAGACCAGGCTAGCTTTACTGATGGCAACTGCATGTGTTCAAGCATAATCATGGTATGAACCATAACATCTCCCTCAGGATGATATTTTTCCGGCTGGGTTACGCCATCAAGCGCCGCAACTTCCGGCAGAATAATTTCAAGCATGCCGAGTTTATGGAGCATGCCTATTCCTGCGGCCGGATTATGCCCGGTCAAGATACCGTTAAGTTCTTCACGGATACGTTCGTTTGCAAGTCTACTGAGATTAGTTTTCAGCTTGGTTACGGCAGGAATAATATCTGGGTGCAGCGTGAAGTTGAATCGATTGGCGAACCTGACAGCTCGCATCATCCGCAGGTAATCTTCAGAAAAACGTGCTTCGGCATCGCCAATTGTTCTGATGATGCCGCATTTCAGATCTTCTCGCCCATTGTTGAAGTCGAATAACTGTTCATTGTGCGGATCATAGAAGATGCCGTTAATAGTGAAATCACGCCGGGCTGCATCCAGTTCAATATTGTCGGTGTAGATAACACATTCCGGGCGACGTCCATCAAGATAATCACGTTCTTCACGCAAGGTTGCCACTTCAAACGGGTAGCCGTTCATGACTACCGTAATAATGCCGAAAGCTGCTCCGATGGGATGAGTGTTGGGAAATAGCTGCATAACCTGTTCAGGCAGTGCATCGGTAACGATATCAATGTCCTTAGGCTTAACGCCCATCAGTAAATCACGCACTGCGCCGCCGACGAAATATGTCTGGTATCCTGTTTGTTGTAATAGGCTTGTGACCTGCCTGGCGGCTTTGAATATTTCATTATCCATGACTGTCGATGGAAATTTTTGTAAAACTTTCATGAAAACTCTTGTTAAATGGCTGAAAATCTGTTATCATATTAATGAGGCAATTACAAAACTCTTCACGGCCGATTTTGAATTTTGACCGGTAGCTTTTGATTTTGAGCTCAGTTACATACCTTCGGGTATGCTCAATTGCTAAAAATCAAAATATACTCGCCCAAAAGCATCAAAATCAGGCTCGCGCTGGATTTTGCAATTACCTCTAATATGGGAAGTTATCATTGAATATTGATAAATTCAATCGTTTTAGCTGAAGAAATTACCATTAACGAAGGATTCTAATGCGAATTGCAGTTTTTGGTGGAACATTTGATCCGCCACATAATGGCCACATTAAGCTGGCACAATTTATAATTGCCAACAACTATGCAGAACAGGTACTGTTTGTGCCGGCTTATGATCCGCCGCATAAGAGTAATATTGCTATCTCTTCGTTTGAGCATCGTGTGGCAATGCTTAAACTGGCAATTGGCAGTAATGATAGATTTATTATTTCTCTGATTGAACAGCAGGAGCGACGCTCGCCGTCATATACTTATGATACAATGGAATCATTGGATGATTGTTATCCGGATGATGAGCTGTTGGTAGTGGTTGGCTATGACAGTCTGATTCAGCTTCATACCTGGTTTAGAGGGGCTGAAATTATCCGCCGGTGGCAGTTGCTGACCTATCCGCGTGATGACAAATCAATGACGGATAAATTTCACTTAAGTGACTGGTGGAGTGATGAAGAGTGTGATATATTATCAAAAGGTGTGATTGACGCAGAAATTTTGCAGATATCTTCAACTGAAATCAGAAAGCGGTTAATGCAATCAGCAGAAATTAATGATTTTATAGCAGAAAAAGTACGGGAATATATAATAGAACATGATCTTTATGCCATTGGCTAGAGGTTAGTCTGTAAATAGTGCCTGAATAGGAAAAAAAATGGATAAAAGACAGCAAAAACAGCCGTCAGCGAAAGAGCTCGCTGAATTGTGTGCAGCTATTGCCGATGATCGCAAAGCTGAAAATGTAAAAATACTTGAAATGAGTGAATTGTCGGTGATGTCGGACTATTTTGTCCTCTGTACCGCCAATTCTGAACCGCATATCAAGGCGATATCGGTGCGTATCGGTAAAGATGTTAGAGAGCATTTTAATATCCGGCCGAAATCTGTCGAAGGAACTGCGGTAAGTGAGTGGATTTTGATGGATTATTTTTCGGTAGTGGTTCATATTATGACACCGGCGATGCGGGATGTTTATCAGCTGGAAAGTCTCTGGGGCGATGCTCCGGAAATTGAAGCAGTAAAGACTGCTGAAGCAATTGTTGCCGGAATTAAAGCAGAGTAAAGTAAGAGAGCACAAAATGGGCATAAATAGAAACTGGAATGAATTCGACTGGGAAAAAGAGTTGAAGAAGGATGAACAGCGTATTCACGGCTATTTCTGTGAATTGAGCACCTATCTTGACCTGCCTGGTGAAGAAGAGTTCATCATGAAAAAGTTAATGTCGAAACCAGAACTGGTGCCAGCCAGGCAGGATGATGAAGTTTTGTCGTTTGAGAGTTTCTATGAAGATAATTATGAATTGTTGATGAACAGCGAATGGCGTCGGAATAAAAATGGTATCTTCACACAGCTTGAACAATTGGGCAGGGAGTGGACGCTGATTTTTTCTACAGAGTGTTCAGGCCGCGATTTTGCAACTGGAATGAATATTCTCTGCCGATTTGGCAAACTGTTGACGCGTAATATCGATTTTATTGAGCTAAGCAGCGGTGAGGAAACTCCAGCATTGAAAAGGGCTGTGCTGAAACGGCTTTATGCTGAAACAAATCTCCTGATGGGAGTATTTAACGAGTTTAAACTTCGACGCAGATCGCTATTGAAGCTGATTGATAGTTTTTCTCTCCGCCTTCAGCATATCCGCGAACAGATTTTTGATACGATTAATGAGCTGAAATGAGTTTTTTGCGTTTATTTTTGCTTAGAGCTTTGAATTTTTTATTTTTTGAACTAAAATAAGGGTTCCTGATTATTATCAGTCAGGTGTTGATTTTTTATTGAAATGAGCCGATGTGGCGGAATTGGCAGACGCGCTGCGTTCAGGTCGCAGTTCTTTCACGGGAGTGTGAGTTCGAATCTCACCATCGGTACCATATTTTTCATAAAAATTGCTATTTTGACTTGAAAAATTGTTTCAATAGAGTATCTTCAAGCTTTGTGAAATGTTGTGCGAGTATGGCATAACGGTTGTGCACCAGCCTTCCAAGCTGGTTACAGGAGTTCGACTCTCCTTACTCGCTCCACTGGTGGGGTTCCCGAGCGGTCAAAGGGGGCAGACTGTAAATCTGCTGCTTAGGCTTCGGTGGTTCGAATCCACCCCCCACCACCATTTAATATTCCAAGCGCTTGTAGCATAATGTTATATATAAAAAGAGATTAGGTTTGCGCAAGGCGAGCTAGGGCTTCTTACCTCAAATTAACTCAATTCAAGTTTACGCAAAAAACAAGGTTTAGAGTGTGCGGCCGCGGATATATGATATTCATCGGCGGTGATCAGTGAGTGTGCGGAATAGTGTGCAGACGTAAAAAAAGCCCCGGAATAATCCAGGGCTTCGGAGTGTGCGAGATCAGGTTTTAATTAAAATAATGCCTCCAGGTTTTCTTTTTTTGTTGGATACTGCTGAGTATTATTTTGTTTTTTTTGCTGCTGTTCGATGCGTAGTTTCAAAGCTTCAGTGGCGGTGACTGCTTGGTACTTTGTAAGTTCATCAAGTGGCTTGGCGTAGGTCATACTGCATGATTGTGCTACCAGTCCGAAGAGGTATTGCATCGTGCGGCGTTCCGGTGTCAGGTACTCGCATAGCTCTTCCCAGAGCTCCAGTATAAGATGATGCTGACGTGAGTTTATTTTTCCTTTATTCGGGTGGCGGTTTCGCCAGTATTTTATATCCACGCCCTTTGGCAAGGTTACTATATTGTTATTAATCCTGTGGGATAACTCTTTTTCCATTTCCACCATGATATCATCAAAATGAGTCTGGTCGAGATGCGGAGAGTCTTCGTTCATCCAGCCGGTGGTATACTGGATCAACCGCCGGAGAAATTCATCGCTCATCCGACAAAACCTTGCGTATTGTTTCAGTTTATTGATCTGACGTTGCTGCCAGCCCGGCTTGTGATTGAGTTCGGCTTTTAAGGCAATTAATGCGGCTTTCTGCTGATCTTCGGTCATGCCACTGCATGAGTCAACGCCCGTTGCTTTGTGCAGGATCAGGCGGTAACGTGCATCGGTCAGATGCGCGTCTTTTTTTGTGATATGAATTGCTGCTAGGAAGTTACGTGCGCCCATTGTTCCCCTCATTTTCAGACCGTTGCATTTGGTCTGCTACCAGGTGGTAATCTTCGCCTTTCAGTCCCATTAGTGCCAGGTGTCCTTGTATCTCAATCAGCCATTGCGTTTGTGATTGTCCTTCGGCGGTAACGCCGGTATACAGCCCTTTGCTGTAATGATGCATGTACTCTTTGATTTCACCTGATAAATTACCCAGGAGCAAATACAGCCAGCGTGGGTATAATGCGGTTGATAATTTGTCCGGCTGGAACAGCTTACTTAGTGGCAGCCGGTTTGCCGCCGCGTGGAAGCGACTGTGGCCGATTATAATATCAGCTACCTCGTTGCCGAAGTCGCCAAACTTGCCGCGCCAGAACGCTGCCGATCTGGCTGGATGCGAGCTGCCTTCCGCGCCGTCCATATTCGGCATGCCTAAGTATCCGAGGTCATGCGTCAAGATGGCCATAAACTCGGCCAGTGTCGGAACTGACCGGTATATGATGATCCAGGCCTGCAGGACAAATAACGGATGCAGCAGGAATTGATGCACCCCGAAAAGTATTGATTTTGTGCCTCGTTTCATGATTCTGCTCTCTCTTGAACTGCTTTCAGGATTTGTTCTTTTACGTCATCTGCTGTTCTGGAGTGAGCAGATGCATAAGCTTCAGTTAGTAAGGCGAAGCTCTGCGTGCCCCATCCCAAGACATTAAAAGTCTTAGGATCGTCAATTATCCGATTAAGCACATGCGTTACTGCTGTTAATAATTTTTGTTCAGTATCATTTCCCATATCTTCAACCTTGCGAATAATAGAGCAATATTCAGCGACGCACTTTATTTTTTCACCTTCTATGGTTGTGACATAAGCACAATTATTATCTGCCGGAGTACAGGCACTTACAGTTCCTCTTGTTACGACTTTGCCGTTAACTTTTTCCTCGACATAGTCGCCGATTCGAAGACCATAGTATCTGTTTCTGTCGGGATTTGTGAATTTTTCTGTTTTGTTTTTCATGGTGTTTCTCCTTCGAAGTGTTCGTCTGAATATTCCTGAAATGCATCGTTGAGATGGTCAGTTAAGGTTTCTTTATAGTCAGATAATTCGGCAAAAGATTTAATGGTTTTTCGTTCGATAATCTCTACAAATAATATAAGAAGGTCTAAGCTATCCATTTTTCAATCCTCCGGCCAGATGCCGCCTGACTTGCGCCATTCGACTGCCTTCAGAAGATCATTGAAGGAGATTGATTCTTTGCCGTGGGCGTGAGCCCAGTCTTTGGCTCGCTGGAGGTCCTCGAAGAGCGTCCGAAGTTTGCCGTCGCGGTTCTGGGCTACTGAATAGGCAAGCTGCTGGAGTTTTAGGCTTGGTTCGGGAGTGAATGATTTGACGATCGCACTGCATTCACCGCGCAGTACTGCAGTAGGAATTGTCACTTCAAATTTAATTCTGCCGATGAACTGTTCGAAATAATCAGACAGCCGTCCATGTTTCATATCGTTCAGGTAGACATCGGTAAAGATTAGAGCGACACCGCAACCGCACATATCGTGGAGATCGCGCAGGAATTCAATTGCACTGGTGGACGTGCCGCTGCGAGGCATAAGATGACCGGCTTCATCGGCTATAATTACATGACGGTGATTGAATGCTTTGTGCAGTCGCCATTCCAGTTTTGCTGTTTTCTGGCCGTTGATACCAATTCCACATTTTTTGGATAATAGCTGAACTAATGTTCGGCGCGTACAGCCTGAAGGGATGCGAATGTACTTGCTTCTGCCGTGGTTGTTGTTATGAGCCCAATGCAGTGCAGTATGAGTTTTTGATCGTCCTGTCGGACCTTGAATGCTGACCATCGCGTTCATGTCGCGAGCATAATCCAATGCTTCACTGACGCGCTTGGTGACGATAGTTTCAACTAGGCTGATTGAGTTTTTTGTATTGTTTTGTAATTCAGCTATATCAGCAATAAATGCGCTGAGATCATTTTCATCCATTGCGCCTGTAAAAGCCTTATATATAATATTATAGTCATAACCGATTTGTTTACAAAGCAAAGCCTTTGAGCCACCGAGTTCGTCATGAGCATAACCCCAGAGCCATTCGAGTAGCTCAATATTATGATCATCATATCTCGCAGTACTGGAGCGAAAGATATTGAGTGCGATATTGATTGCGTCACGAGCCATGCCGCGTTCAGGTGCTTCATTGCCTGGTCCGTGTGTTTCGTTTTTTGCGGTTGCATCGCCTGGAGCGGTGCCTGCTTTTCTAGTAGTCATAATCGGTTTGCCTCCGTTTTTTGTTTGCTACTATTAGTTTGTGGAATTCCGCAAGCTCTTCAGGGCTTGATTCAGGTTCGAATGAATCTGAACTTTTGCTGATAACCTGCTTATGAAATTCCGCGAGTTGTTGTTTTTTCTTGTTTGGTTTTGGTGCAGCTAATTGTTGCTGCTCTTTAGCTTCGGCGATGTAGTGCCGGAACTTATGAGTTGAACCTTTGACGCTGCTTATTTCGCCAGCTTTGACAATTTTGAAATCTTCCGGCAGTTGCAACAGTTCCTGCGGGGTTAATAGTCTCAGTCCATCGGTTTGATCGTTAATTATAGAATAGGCCCGCTTCAGTTGACGACTATTGGTTGCCATTGCCTCGGATATTTGGGCACGTTCCGCTTCAGTTAGAGCCAGAGCTTTGATTGATTTTTGTGTCTTGCACTCGCCGATCGGCGTGCCGTCGGGCTCAAATGCAAATACATGCTCATCATTAAAAAGATCCATTTTTATCATTATTTTTTGATTGAAATACTGCCAGAGACAATCGCCGTAATACTCGGTCTTATTGACGCTGATGGCTGGTCCACGATGCACTTTGCGTAGGGAGCTGAATGGGCGCAAGAATGCGACTTGCAGGGCGTCACGGCTAATAGGAGCGTTGATAACCCGTTCACCGGTATCGAACATCTGTTGCGGTGACAGACCGCCGAGGATCTTGCCGTTGTTCGGCTGTTCGTGTTGATCCTGAAGCCATGCGGCGAATGCCCGGCAGAACTCATCCAGGCTCGGTAGCTGTTCAGGGTGCTTCCAGAAGTAGCTTGCCACTTCCGGTCGTGCTCCTGGGCGATTGCCCAGGTAGCTGCTGAAGTATTTATCAAACCGGGTCGCGTGGTTCTTAAAAGTCCGTTCGATGGTTTTTGCTCTGCCATTGTAAGGCAGTGAATTGATAATCTTAATGCCCAGTTCCTTGACGATTGAATGCTCAACTCCGTCAAATTCTACTGGGGTAGCAAAGCCCTGAGCGAGGAAGTCTTTCCCATTGTCGCTGTATATATAATCAGGACGGCCATGTTCGGTGATCGCGTGGGCAAGCGTATCGCAGATTGTTTTCGTATTTGGACTGTCGATTTGAATGGTCATCCCAACCATTTTCCAGCTCTTGGCGCACATGAATCCGCAGAGCCACGGACGTTTAGCCTCCCACTGCTGTTTCTCTTCATTCCAGTCTTTTATCGCGCAGTCGAACTGCCGGTGGTCAGTGAACCATATTTCATTAACCCGAACGTCAGTCCAATCGCGGTGGATGTAATTCAGATGATTATTCTTGACATACTCTTCGCCGTATCTGGCCAGGGCGACGGCGGTAGGATCGATCTGTAATAGTCTATAGCGGACTGAGCTAATAGATGGAACAACCGCGAATGGATCCTGTTTCCGGATCCGCTGGCAGGCCAGCCGGTATGCCTCGGAGATCGGCAGCTTATTCTGGTTGAGATAAAACGCCCGGAGAAACGTCCAGAACTCTTCATCGCCTTTGACCGCCTGCAATCCGCTCTGGTAATTATCTACCAGCATATTAATGTTATCCCAGTTGACTTTTTTCTCACCGCCCTTCAGCATCTGCAACCAGTTACGGCAGTTGTTATAGGTCAGTTGAGACTTGCCCCCTTTGCCTGATTGACAGAGGATCGGGAAGCGGTGAGCTTCACGCGCAGCGACATCGGCGCAGGCCTCCTGACGGTTCTTTTTGGAGTTTGACTGCAGTTCAGTGACCAGTTTGCAGTAGAGCCAGCGTTCGTCGCGTTTGTGTTTCTGATCGGCTGTGAGTTGGGATGGAGCCGGGAGAGATTCAGCCCGGGTGGCGATGGCATTGGTTGCAGTGACAGCTACTGCGGTTGATTGTTCAGACTTCACTGGTAACATTGCTGTCTCTTTTTCCTGTACCTGCCATTTTAATTGCATCAATCCCATGGTTCCTGTTCCTTTTTCTATTCCCGGCGGTAGCCGGGTAACTTGCCTGCGGGTGCTACCCGCTTAACTTGCGTTCATTAATTCAGCGGCCTGCTGTTCTCTGATCTCCTTGACCGTGTCTGCTTGACGGCGGAGTTCTGCTTCTACCATTGCCAGCGTTGTTGTATTTTCGCCATTATCGTTCCAGTATTTTATTGAAGAACTGAGCATACCAATGCCGCTACACATCATTTTATTTGCTTTGAGAGCATCAAGTTCAAGATTGTAAAAATCCTCTTCGTCAAAATTAAAAACAACTTCTATCCCATCCCACAGACTCGGCTGCCATTTGCTATTGTTTTCAGGGTTAGAATTTTTGCTTTGTTCTGGTAGGTCAGGCGAATCAACCTCTTTGAGGCAGAATGCTACATGATGACGGACAGTTTCTACGTTGTTATTTTCTGGGTGGTAAGCTTTTATAAACTCTTCGACCTGACTGCTATGCAACCGATAGATAGCCAAAAGTTTATTTGTATCAAGTGCCAGTAATATTTGATATATTTTTTCATCTAACAGTTCATGCATATCCAGCAGTAAACTACCAATTTGATTCAGATGCGTTCTGCCGGCATCAACTGCGCCAGTATTCTGCTGGCACCAGGCTTTCCAGCTTTCCATATCGCCACTGAAGTTATCACGTCTCGCTTTAGCCACAATCATGCCGATGACAGCTCTGGAGCGTTTCGAGTAGGTGACAAGCTTTCTCACCAGGTTACTTTTTTCATCAATATTAACCGGAAAGATACAGGCCTCTATCTCCTCAGTTATTTGCTCCAGTGTTGCCATTTTTATGTTTCCTTATATTTTATCAGTGCAATATATTGCATTAGCCTCAAATTGCGTAAACCGTTTGTTAATCAGGTTACTTAATTGCTGCGTCCAGCAGCTTTTTGTCGACGGTGAAACCTGCGATATCGCCGCTGATGATTTTAGCCCCGGCGATGTTCTTGCCTTCGGATATCGCACTTTCAACTGCCTTTTTTAGTATTTTGTATTTTTTCTCGTAGAGTGCCATCCCCAGTGCGTCACTTTGTTTGATCACCAGCTGTTCATCGGTGATCGACAGTTTGGTGGCCTTGCGCAGACCGTACTTACCGAAGGCTGTCGGACGCATGCGCGGCTTGGCAAAACGCCCTTTGTTTGCCAGGATGTAAGCGTCCAGCCACTCGGCCAGTTCCTTGTATTCACTGACAGCCGCATCAGTCTCGGATTCCAGCTTTGCCTTGATCGTCGCGATACGCTTTTCTGCTGCTGCCTTTTTCGCCTTGATGTCGATTTCCAGCTTCGCCAGACGGTTGAATTTTTTGTCGGCTTCGCTTACGGTCGTGCTTTCATATTCACGGTTGTCGGATGTTCTGGTTACTGGCATGATTATGCTCCTTGTGTTATAGTGTGAAACGTTTGGTTATTTCATCCAGGGCGGATGGCTCTTTCTGGCCGGCCTGCAATCCGAGGTTAGCAGCTCTGGCCTGACTCTCGGTTATGTCGTTATTCGCCTCAACTCTAAGCGGAAATTGGAAAATCTGCCTGAAGGCTTTTTCGACGTAGGGATATGTTTTGTTTTTATTGATGGCGGTTGCTATTGCGGCCGGATCAATTTCCAGCAGACGGGCAAGTGCTGACTTTGTTGTGCATTTTTCGACAATCGCTCTTGTCAGGTCAGGTATATTGTCGTAATCGTCAGGGGTGACTTTTTTCAATATTTCAGCGACGGTGACGATGATTGGTTTTCTGCCCTGTCCCTTCTTTTTCAATTTGTTCTTTTTCGGTTTTGCCGGCGGGTTTTTGAGGTTGGGATTTACCGTTTTGTCCGCTGGTGCGGACTTGCTATTTGCGCTCGGAGATCGCAAGCTACTTTTGCGACTTGCGGCTAATGCTGCCTCTTTTTTTGCTTTGGTTGTCGGTTTAGCGTTGACTATACTCGCCAGCGTGATGTCCGGGATTACATCTTCAGCCCCCAGGCAATCGACGATGATTGGCATCTCATCTTCGATTAGGCCGTCCAGCCAGATCACCAGCTCGTTGACATCATGGTCGATCTCATCCATGATGTGCTCGTTGCTCGGTACTGACATCAAATCTAATTTTGCTTCTATCCTGCCCTGCAAATAGGTCAGGTGTTGCCGGTCTGTCATTTCTCTAATTTCCATTGTTGCCTCTTTTTTTTAGAGGGCGAAAACATGGTTTCGCTCCTACATTACCGTGAATAAAAATCCTCGCTGCCGATTGCGGTGTTTTCACCACTGCTGTCGGCGATCACTTCTCTGATTGTCCTGATGTGACGGCTGACGGTACTGCGGTCCATGCCGATTATCCGGCTGATCTGTTTATGGCTTGCGCCGGGATTGCGCAGCCAGACTTTGCCGGTCAGCCAGCTTTCTGGATAACGCGCCGCCCAGTCGGCCAGCCGGATCACAGCCGCCACACACAGCTCGCCGCATACCGCAGGATCAGCTTCCTGTTCGGTTAGTACATCAAACGGTGTCCGGTAATCAATTGCTTCTCTTTCCATTGCCATTGCCTCTCCCTTTATCTATTTCATAGTTGCAGTCGCGACCAGGGCGACGATGAACAATGCTAAGCTGCAGCCTATCCCGGTTCCAGCAATTAGATAATCCAACAGCGACCAACGGCTGAAATACACGCTGTCTGCCTCCGCCTCTTTCCACATCCTTTTCAAATTTTCCACTCTTTTCATTCTCATCTTTGCCTCCGTTTTATTTTCGTTCCCACCGATCTTGTATCGGTGTATTGAAAATTTCCGCATAAAAACCAGACGAACGTCTGTCCGGCGTTGATTATAAACTGGCGAACAGCCGTTCTGCGTTAGAAACCTAATGGTTTCTGATCCATCCCCAGGTTGATCGGCTGCTGGGGCAGGATCACCGGCATCGCTGCCTTCCAGCGCCGCTCCAGCTCCGCCAATCCGCTGCGCGTCATAAATACCCTGGTATATTCACCGTGCATCCCGCCGCGTTCCCACTCTCCGTCACGCTCGTACAGCCAGTCCATCTCAATCGCCTTTCGGCTCGCATGACCACCCTCGATCATCCGTAAATCACGCAACTGCCGAAATATCATTCCCGGCCCCGTCTCAAAACCATCTGCTTGCAGCAACCCTGCCGCAAACTGCAACGTCATTGTTCCGGTTGGTAGCTGAGCTTGCATCCTTTATTTTTATCCTTGTTGTGCTATATTAAGATCAAACCCTGGAGGGACTAAAATGTGTAATTCTAAACTGGTGGATATGGAATCTTTTTTCCATTCAATGCGTAACGTAGTCGATCAAGACAGTAACTATGATGTCGACACTCTGAAACAACTTCTAGCCGAGCAAAGCCGTCAAGGAGTTCATTCAATAGCTTTTCTCTCTCGCGGTTGGGCAATTCTTGAACTGTGCATTTCTGCACCGGACTGGGAGGAATCACATCTGCGAGCCATTTGTTTTTCACCCGCTGAAAAACCTCTCGTGTTAAAACTAATTGCGAATCTGCTTGACCGACTAGTTGCCGGGCAAATTCCAGCCATACCGGACAGTCTTCTTTCAGAGAACATTGATTTTCGCATTCTCTTATTAGATAGGTTGCACCGCCATGAGATTGCTCAGACTCTTGAACTTGGAATTTCCCTTGCTGAAGAGATTGGTTTTCATCCCACAGGCCTTTGATCAAAATAATCGCACGTGTTATCGCCTTGCTGGTTTTGTTATAACCCAAACCAGCATTCACTTCATTCAACAATCTTAACGTTTTAAAAACTCTATGTTCTATGTCTGTTTTTTTCTTTTCCATCTTCCCACCTCCGGGTTTGGTTATATTTTAGCCCTGATGGTTATGTTAAATACCCGATGATCCGTTTCCCATATCTCATTAACCTTGACATTACTCCAGTCGCGGGTGATATAAGCGGAGAAATGTTTGTCATAGTCCTTCGCATACTCTTCAAAGCATTTCTCTTTAAAGCTTGAAGCTTCTTTTTGACTTCGCTCTGCATTTTTGCACGCGATAGCTAATTCATCCCCCAACTCCACCAACGCCTCATGCTTACGCGCAATCTTCTCTCCCAGGTAGCCGTGCTGCAACTCCATGTTCGCGATGTTCTTTTTGATCTCCAACTCTCTCATTCGTTTACTCTTTTCTTTCGCTTTCATAATAAATCCTCCGGGATTTGGTTACACCTGAACACCATGCTCAGGCTTTTTTCATTAATCGTTAATCATTAAACATTAATAATTATCCCAGCAGCTCCATTGGGTCGCAGCCCAGCTTCATCGCATAGCGTTCTGCTACTCGTAGTGTCCTGATTCCTGACCACAGTTGCTTATTTAGCAGTCCTGGCTGCACGCCCAACTTGCGGGCTCGAGCCTTTTGGCTCTCGCCAGGCCACATTACGCTTAACCTTGCCGAGAGCTTACTTGTCGGATATTTTCGCTCTTTCATCTTTTACCTCCTTTGTGTTATTTTAGCACGTGCGTGATATTCAAAATCAAAAAAATTTACTTACGTTTTTTTTGGGTTATATTGTTGGTAGCCAACTCGCAACCTATATCACAATTAATAAACGAGGTATACGATGGATAACTTATGTATGGATAACTTTCACCAAGCAATGCGCAACGTGCTCGATCTAGACACAACTTGCACTGTTGACAGTCTGAAACAACTTTTAAGCGAGAAAAAGCAGCAAGGATTTCATCCGTGCATTTTTCTATATCGAAGCTGGGCTCTTCTTGAGCTTTGCTGCGGTTGCCCACGCTGGGACAGTGCTCATTTTTCAAATATTTGTCTTTCACCCGTTGAAGACCCGCTAGTGTTAAAACTAGCCGCAGACCTTTATCGGCGTATCGCCGAGGTGAAAATTCCAGCCACAACGGGCAATTCTCTGACGCCGGACATTGACCTGCGCTTGAACGTCCTAGATACGCTACAGCGTCTAGAGATTCAGCAGGCAAAAGAGCTGAAGTTAACCCTAATCCCACAGGGGAAGTTTCCGTTTGTTTAATCTTTTCTTTTTTCATCTTAATTCGCCTCCGAATTTTTAACTTTACTGCCTCTTTTTAAAACGGCGACGGTGGCCAATCACCGCCGCCTAAGGAGTACATCAAGACAATTATAGAAGCAGGTGTATAATTGCCTTGGTTATAATTAACACGTACGTGATAATAATGCAAGTCATTTTTATCAAATATTGGAAAAAAAGGTAAAAAAACCTATATTAATAAGATAAAAATAGCGAAAACGAGGCATTTATGGGTTTAATCAGCAACACAAAGCAGGCATTTTTAAAGGCGGTGCAGCGTGGGAACGGCAAACTTGTCAGGCTTCAGGAGCAAACTGGCGTATCTTATTCTGCAATTAATAGCCTTAATAGTGGTCAGCGTGAATTTAAAAATATGACACTCCAAACCTTTGAGCGTCTATTCCCAGAAATGGAGGTTAGTTTTTTCCGTGATGAGCGTAGAGACGATGCATGCATCGTCTCTACTGATCCGCTGTTGCGTGAGGTACTGACCAACTGGGACAACCTTTCACGTGGCGACAAACACCGCATGCTCACGCAACTATACGACTGCCTGGAGGGCGAGACACCGTCGAGCCGTGTCCCGCCTGAAGAAGCACCTGCCGGACGAACGTCCGCAAAACACCGGAAAGCAGGTTGATCAACTGGGATGGAGGGTGTTACCTGCGGGAGGGGTTGACTGTCCACAGTTCGGAGCTGACTGGCGGATTTGAGGTAGAAATTTGAAAAAATTTGAAAAAGTTTGAAAAAGTTGATAATAAGTACTATATTATATTTATTCTATAAATATAACAAACACTGAGGAGTGTAAAAGTGGATAAAGTTATTTCAGATATCTTGCCTAGGCTTGTAGAAGCATGTCCATATTTAGGAGCATTTATTGTTGGAGCAATATTTGGTCGTTGGCTGAAATCACCAGCGACTGAAAAAGAATGGAAAGCGTTAATTAGCGAAAGAATAAAATACGCTAAAAATCTAGAACAGGATATAAAAATGAAAGAAAAGCGTCTGGATGTATTCCATGAAGAAAAAATAGCTTGGCAGGAGGCTGAGAGAGATTTGAAAAATGAAATTGGTAAACTTAGATACAATAATAAAAATCAAAAAATACCTGCAACAGCAGTAACAGTGGGAGGATAAGAATCATGGCTACTTTTATAGTATGTATAATTGTATTTTTTGTCGCATTGTTTGCAGTCAAGGCAAAATGGAACAGAGGTCGAGTTGTTTATGAGACTGAATTCCTCAAAAAACGTAATGAATTTCTTAAAATTGCAGGACAACTTGAAGAAAAACTACTTAATTCAACGGTTGTAAATGGCGATATGGTTCATGATCATTTATTTAAAGTCATTCATTATGTAAAATACCGTGAGAGTTACGTTTCATTGCTAATGGCAATCAAACTTATATTTTATAAAGAAAACTCTAAGACAATAGAATTACGGGAAAAATTTAATGCTGAAATAGAAGCATCTTCCATCCCGGTTAAAGCGTTGTCAAAGGAGCTGATAAATATATACCGAGATTTGATTATCATGCGTCACTGGAAAATGTTTTTAATAATTATAGGTTTAACTGCTTTTAAGTTGCGTCAGCCGATCGTCGAAAGGCAAGCCGTTGAACCTACATTAGAGCGAGTAGTTGCATATTCAGCAACTGCCTAATAATCTTTTAATAATAACTCTCCTCCGCCTCGTTTCTTCCCTAGGAAACGGGGCTTTTTTTTTGCAGATCATCTTCGGTAACAGTTGGCCGCAGAACCCCATAAACACAAAAGCCCGGACGCTTTCACGCCCGGGCTTTTTTTTATGTTACTATTAACCCCAACCTGGCACTCCACTTTTACTCGAACTTTGCCCCTTGTTGAGTTCCTTGTTCTTTTTCAATTGCTTCAGCTGCTGTTCCAGGTCCTTGATGCGCTGGACCAGTTTTGCTTTGGAGGAGCGGTTTGCCCGCGTGGTAAACCGGTAATTACGCTCATATTTCGCTCTCAGTAATTTTATTTCAGCAGTGACCTGTTTTATTCTGATCTCTGTTTTTGTCAGGACTTTTACCTCTTTTTTCTCAGGCACCTCTTGGTCGCCCATCATCGCATTATTTTCTTTCTGGAGCTTGATGATCTGCTTAGTCAGTGCCGCGACCTGCGTCTTCAGGCTGCGAATCTCACGCTCCAGACGTGCTACCTTCTGTTTCCAGGTCTCCGCCGAAGCCGTTACGGTTATAATCATGGCGATCAGTACTGCTGCTAGTGTTTTCATTTTAGATGTCTCCCTGATTGATTAATTCTTAATCCTTGATTATACATGCAGTCACGCGATTTGTCAAATCATTCATACCTATCCCCAAATCATTAATCGTTAACCATTAATCGTTAATCATTGA
Organism: Victivallaceae bacterium; assembly: GCA_021647315.1. Lineage (GTDB taxonomy): Bacteria > Verrucomicrobiota > Lentisphaeria > Victivallales > Victivallaceae > JAKIUY01. The sequence goes on along the minus strand of JAKIUY010000011.1, from coordinate 47,182 downwards.
CCAAATATCCTTTAGGCGCGCGCCCTCGCTTTTTTTCGTGCACACTGCAACCCCTTAATGGCGTTACGATTACGCCTTGAAATTGTAAAAGTGTGCACCAAACCCCCTCTTAGTAAGGGGCAGTTTTCCGGCGGTCGCCGAAAAGACAGACGAACGTCTGCGAACCGGACAAACAAACCGCCTCCGATCCCGTTTGGTATCGGGTGAAAGATATTTCACCCCTACGTGACGGGGCGGAGCGTCTCTTGATTAATTATGAATTACGAATATAGGAAATAAGCCATGCAAGACATTATTATCGCAGTGATCAGCAGTATTCTCGGTAGCAGCTTTATTGGTCTACTGGTGTCGGCATATATCCGGCGGATATTCAGCCGCATTGACAAACTGGAGCACACCGTTACCCGGCTCAAAGACGATCAGATCGCCGGCATTGATCAACGCCTTGAATTGCATATCCGTAACGACAAAACCACGCAGCACATTCAGAAATTTGAGTATATCGACGATATGAAGGCAGAGCTCAAAGAGCATATCCGCAACGATCATTCGCAGGAAATATTGTCTGAAATGAAACATGTCCGTGGCGGTCTAATGCGAGTTGAAAACAAGGTCGACAACATTGCCAGTGAGACCGCTGAGCAACGTGCAAAAATCATCGCCAACAAAGAATATATCGCCAATCTAGACGCATCATTCCAGATGCACAAACAACACCACAAATAATAACCGTAGGGGCGCAACCATGTTTGCGTCCGGAGGAACCAAAAATGAGAGACAACAGAACCTATCAAATCCGGCAGATCATCCTGCAAGCCTCCGCCGAATCAGACCCTGCACCAATGAACCTGGATATTTTAGTCAACCATCCGGCATTCGGATTAATTCATCCCACCCGCGAGGAGATCAACAGCGAAATCACCGCCCTGCGCAAACACGGCTACCTGAAGGCCTGTGCTGGCTCAAACCTCGAATATTTCGCCATTACCGGCGAGGGGACCGATCAGATCAATCAAGAAGTTGACCGTGACCAATTCGTCTGGGGCAAATGGGGCCTCAAAACAACATAGGAGTTTAACATGATACAATATCAAAAACTGTTACGTGTCGGCATGATCTGCATTGTCACCGGTCTATTGCTAGCCATGGCTGTATGCCTCTCCGGCTGCGCCGGATACAGAATCAACGCCGACGGCTCCGTCAACACCTGGGGTGTACTCCGAACCCTGACCGTGCGCAAGGATTACCACAGCAACGGTCAGCTCAAGTCATCAATTATCAGCACCGAATCCACCACCAAAGATGCCCTGCTGGGACTCAACGACCTCATCGATACCGCCGTCAACACCGCCGCCAAACTAAAACCGTAGAGGTCTGTTCAATGTCCACTAGTCCATCAGTCCATCAGTCCAGAAGACAACGCAACAACATCACCCGCCTGTCAGCAGCTATCCGCACCCGCATCTGCATGCTACTCGATGACGGCGCGGAATACGATGACATTCGCGATGATGCTGAAGTAGCAGCCGAATGCACCGAGCGCCACCTGAAACTTCACGGCACCACCTTCCTGGCATACAAATCATCTGACGAATACGCCGGGTATGTCGAAGCCAACCGCCAGTGGCGCCATGATCTCGACCGCAGACGTATGATGGCCGCATTGGTTACTGCCGAACATGGTACCGCAGACATAGCAGCTATCGCCGATTATGAGATTATGAATATCTGCATCGACAAACTGCAGGCCGGTGGCGATCTCGACGAAAAAGAGCTCTCGGCCATCTCCCGGGCGGTAGCGGCATTCAACCGCAACAAGTTGGCCGCCGCCAAGGAAAACGAATCACGTGCAGCCGCCGAACGCGAAGCCGGTTATCAGTCACAAATTGCCGAACTCTCCGCCCTCGTCGCCAGGCAGGCCGAACAATTGACCGGCACGAAAAAGACCGGTCTCAGTCAAGAGGCATTAGAAAACATCGAACAGGCAACAGGATTACTATGACCACCAAATCGTCCATCAGTCCATCAGTCCATGCGTCCCCCGCACAAAGTGCGGAACCTTGCACCCCACGGGGCAAGGCAAAAATCAAGCCTAAGTCAGATGCTATGTTCCTGCCCTATCAGGAGGCTTGGATCAAGGATGTGTCGCAGCTCAAACTCATGGAGAAATCACGCCAGATCGGGATGTCTTGGTCAAGCGCCTATTCGCTAGTTCGTCGCAAATCGCTGGTTGGTGCTGCTCTCGACGCCTGGATTAGCAGCCGTGACGAAATTCAAGCTCGACTATTTCTCGATGACTGCAAAGCTTTTGCCAAAATCCTTAATTTTGCCGCCGTTGACATGGGCAGCGAGTTGCTCGAAGACAAAGCCACCACCAACTATGTCCTCGCTATGGCTAACGGTCTAAAACTCAACTCTATGAGCTCTAACCCAGATGCTCAAGCCGGTAAACGTGGCGATCGCCTCCTCGATGAATTTGCTCTGCACAAAGACCCACGCAAACTCTACAGTATCGCCTATCCCGGTATCACCTGGGGCGGTCAAATGGAGATCGTCTCCACCCATCGCGGTACCGATAATTTTTTTAATGAACTCGTCCGTGAAATCAAAGAAAAAGGCAATCCTAAAAACTTCAGTCTCCACACTGTCACCTTGCAAAAGGCCCTGGATCAGGGCTTTTTATTCAAGCTTCAGTCCAAATTACCACCTAACGACCCTCGCCAGCAGATGGATGAAGCCGAATATTACGACTTCATCCGCTCCGCCTGCGTCGATGAAGAGACTTTTCAGCAAGAATATATGTGCGTGCCGGTCGACGGCAATAGCGTTTTCTTAACTTGGGATCTCATCACCGGTGCCGAATACGATGCCACCGAAAAATGGGAATATGAGTCACCGGATTCAATCCCCAAAGATGACAGCATCTATATTGGTGTCGATGTCGGCCGCCATCATGACCTTACAGTTATCTGGATTAACTCATATAACAATAATCGTCACATGACCAGAAAAATTATCGAACTCAAAAAAATGAAATTCAGTCAGCAGGAAGCCGAACTCTACCCGTGGATTGCCCGTGCCGAACGCACCTGCATTGATGCTACTGGGCTCGGTGAACAGTTCGCCGAACGTGCCCAGGAAAAATTCGGCTCTTATCGCGTCGAAGGTGTCAAGTTCACACCGGCCAGCAAAGAATCTCTCGCCTATCCACTCCGCAACGCCATGGAAGATCGCAATTTTAAGATTCCGTTTTCGCAAAATCTCCGCCAGGACTTCAGGGGCATCAAAAAAGAGACCACCGCCGCCGGCAATATCCGCTTTGCGGGTGAACGTGGCGACAATGGCCACTCTGACCGTTTTTGGGCAGCTGCATTATCTATCCACGCCGCCACTACCGGAAACCTCGGACCCTGCCGCTTTGAGTCCGCCCGTGCCACAGCTGAAACCAACCACTTGCCTGGAGGGCGAGACTCCGTCGAGCCAAGCAGCTACGACTACCATTACCAATCATCAGGAGGCCTCTACTAATGCTCTACGATCCTACAGGTCGAGAAATACCGACACCAGACACCACTCAACCCCCTGCCGGTCGACATCTCATCACCGTTGCCAACGATCGCAGTGAATATGATGTCTCACGTGGACTCACTCCAGTCGAGGTTGATCGCATCTTGACCGCCGCCAATGCCGGTGATACGGCCGACCAATGTCGCCTCTCAATGGAACTCCAAGAAAAAAACTGGGACATCGCTCATGCCGTTCAGACCCGTCACAACGCCGTCCTTGGTATTGAGACCACCGTCGTCCCAGCCTCTGATTCGCCTCAAGATAAAAAGATAGCTGAAGCATTCGAGGCCGCACTCAAAGCAGCTGGCAAAGGCAACAAACTTGATTCCTTTTTTGATCTCCGTACCGATCTTATGTCTGCTCTGTTGCCGGGCTTCGCTGCCTCCGAAGTTGTCTGGCAACAGGGCGGCATCTTAGCAGGCTTCCAATTCATCGACCAACATCACTTCACCTTTACCGGTGAAGCCGGAAATAACCAGGCGAACGCCTGTGAACCACGGCTAATTACCGATGACAACTTTGCCGGAATCGCCCTGCCGGAAGCCAAACTGATATTTCACAAAATCCGCCGCCATGGCAACGATCCCGCCCGGGGCGGTCTTATCCGACCTCTAGCCTGGCTCTACTGTTTCTCGCGTATCAATGTCGCCGATCTGCTCCGCTTTGTTGAGCGTCACGGCATGCCGTTCGTCGTCGCCAAAGTTGATAATGACACCTGGCAAAATGAACGCAGTGTAGTCCAGTCGGTTATTCGCAACTTCGGTCCCGACGGCGGTGGCGTCTTCACCAAAGCGGTCGAGTTTGAATTACTCCAGGCATCCAACAATACCGGCGATGTCTATTTCAAGCTGCTTGAATATATCGGTCAAGCGATCACCAAAGTTATCCTTGGGCAGACCGCTACCGCCGGTGATGGCGGCGGCTGGAGCAATGACTCCGCTCAATCTCAAGTTCGCCAAGACATCCTCGAATATGACTGCCGCTGCATCGACGCCACTATCAATGATCAACTCGCCCCCATCTGGACGCTCTTCAATTATGGCCCCAATGTCGCACCGCCGACCGTCAGCACTGACTCAACCCCGCCTGAGGACATCAAACTCCTCGCCGATACCGTCAAAACTCTATCAGATGCTGGACTCCAAGCTGACCCAGAAGAGATGTCTAACAAATTCGGCATCAAACTAACAAGACCGGCCATCCCCAATGTGGGAGCGACTTCCCAGTCGCGAAAAGATGTTCGCGCCCTATCTGATTCACCAGACAATATCATCGTCCCTGAGTCCATCAGTCCATCAGTCAAAAAACCATTAGAATCTTGGCTGCAGCCGATCCTTGATATTGATGACCCAGACATTGCCATGCAGGCCGATGCCGACAATCTATTCAACACCGATGCTCTCGCTGAACTGATAGAATCAACCATTTACGCCGGATACGCCAAAGGCATCGCCGACCGTGCCAAAACAATCAATGTACGGCCCGATCGTGCAGTAGAGTCTCTACAAAAGGGAAAAAAATAATGTCAACAACCTCATACAACGCTGCCAACAATTGGCTCAAAAAACGGGTGAACGTTGCGACCACGATGGATAGTTACTCCCTGTCCATCCCCGGGGCTTTTCTTCCAAAGGCCCGGGCGCAAGCGTTCTTTTCTGCCAAGGTTGCGGAATCGAGGATCCTCGACAAGCTACGCAGTATATCCGACCTCCACAGCTCCGGCAAATTAGGCGTCGGCGAAGCCAGGGTCCAACTCAAAAAATTCCTCTGGGGCAACGGCTATGAAAAGGGCGGCTCCAAATCAATGGCCAACCTTGCCAGTACCGCCAGACTCAACCTCATCCTCCAGCAAAACGCCTCAATGGCCGCCGCCGTCGGTCGTCATCAAGTATCACACGATCCCGACATCATGAAGATATGGCCATACTACCGCTATATCGCCCACGATGATGCCAGAGACAATCATTCAGCTCTCGACGGTACCGTCCTGCCAAAGAACGATCCATTCTGGTCAACCTACACCCCACCGTGGGAATTCAACTGCCGTTGCGAAGTCGAAGACTGCGATGCCGAAGAGGCAGCCGAATACGGTGGCATAAACAAGGTTGTCACGAAGCCAGGCGAAGATGGCACCGTCAACGCCACATTAGACCAAAACGGCCATACAGTGCGTTTAACGCCATCACCCAGCGGTTTCAAGTTCAACCCGGCCCACGCCTTTGAAGAGTTTGACTTTTCAGCTATCCACAGCCCTGAGTTGCGCGTCGTAGCATTGGATCAGATGCAGATGATCTACGGGCAGCTTCTGATAGAGACCGGCGAAAACAAATATAAGCTATTACCTGAACCTCAAAAATATAAATTTTACGAAGCTTTCGGCCTAGATTCTGCGAAAAAGTGGACTGCTATCCCAGTCCCGGCAAAGATAACTGCCTCCGCTGGGATGAAACAACTAAAAGAGGGTTTTACAATCAAAACAATTGATGGTCGTAAGGTAGATTTTAATAACAAAACCATCGGCCATTGGTTTGAACCCAGTAAAAAAGGATTGTATAAACCGTTTAATGACATCGCTGGACGCATTACTAAGTTGCCCATGGCTGTAAAAACCTTGACCAATCCAGCTGAAAAATGGTATCAATATCGCCAGGATAACTATATACAGGTATTTCAAAAGGATAGCGGAGGTTTTATTTCGTGCATGGTTACAGTTCAAAGTGATGGTCAAGTTAGAACATATTTTGAGACAAGCGTCAACCGTCTTGATAATAAAATACGTAAAGGTTTAAATGTAAAAATATTCAAAAAAAAGAAGGAGCCGAGTAATTAAACCCGCTCCTTCGTGGTTCGCAGTCATCTGAATAATCAGACCTGCCAACAACTAATATAACCGCAATCAAAAAAAAAGCAAACCGTAAGGGCGAAACCATGTTTTCGCCCATGTAGAGACGATGCATGCATCGTCTAACAAAGGAAAAAAAATAACATGCAAGTAAAACCACAGACCATATCAGCAGATAACAATACAACCGTCGAACGCGACGCGGACGGCGTGCCGATCGCCTGGCAGCTGGCGGTGGCTGGCGATAACATCCTGACGCGAGCCGGAAAAAGCTTCACTCTCGCCCTCTCCGCCGACGACATCGCCGGAATTGTCAACTATCACAACAGCAAAAATGAAAAAATCCCGCTTGATTCTCGGCATTTCCTTTTTCACTTGGCAAGTAAACATGGTGTGGACGAGTCGGCAATCGTCAATCTGCTTCCTTCAGGTACCGGGACCTTCGGCTTTGGGAGCCTCCAACAACGCAACGACAACCTTTGGCTTACTGATGTCGAATATGTGCCACTTGCCCGCAAACTGATGAAAGAAGGTGTTTTCCGTTATTTTTCGCCGGTCTTTCGCGGTCTGGTTGACGCGCCGTTGCGGGTCACCAGTGTCGCTCTGGAAAATGAACCCGCTATGAATAACCTTGACCAGATTGCCGCCGCTGACAGCTGCGACAATCTCACTATAGACAATCTCACCCAAACCCTGGATGCGCTCGCCGCCAGTGCTAACGCATCCTCTAACCCCAAAACGGAGAATAGCAAAATGAACAAGCTACTCACTGCACTCGCCGCGCTGCTTGGTATGGATGCCATAGCTCTCGGAGCCGACAACGATGTCCCCGATGACATTGTCACGCAAATTAACAATGCAGCAGCCGAACTCGGCAGCGGCAAAAGCTTCGCAACCGGCATCCGTGACAGTCTGTCACTGGCCGCCGATGCCGATGCCGGTACTGTCATGGCAGCGCTCAAAGGCCTCCAGGCTAAAGGCGAAAGCTACGACGGACTCAAGGCAAAAGTTGACAGTCTCGCTCTCGCTGCTGAAACCGCCAAACGTGATGATCTCATCAATCTTGGCATGACCGACGGCAAACTCTCGCAGGCAATGGTTGACAACTGGATCAATGATTCAGCCAAACCGGTCGATTCAATCGCCCTCGCCGCGTTCCTGGATAACGCCCCGGTAGTTGTCCCGGTCGATAATATCGACCAGAGCAAACTGCCGAAGTCTGATACCGTTGCCCTCTCCGCTGAAGATCGCGAAGTCTGCAAGATGACCGGCATCTCAGAAACTGATTTCCTCGACTCTAAAAAGAACCAATAGTACGGGCCGACCTATCTGTCTGCCTATAACCCATGTAAGGGCCGATTCCATATCTGCCCAATAAGGAAAAATTATTATGAGTGCTTTAACTGAAAACAGAAGTACCGAAAAACGGCTTGGCTTCGGCCTGGCTCCGCTGGTCAAGGATGCCGCTGTCATTTATTGCGGCTCCATGGTCGCAATCGACAAAACCACCGGTGAGGCTGAACCTGCCGCCGATGCCGCCAACCTGGTAGTCAAAGGACGCGCCAACGAATACATCGATAACACCGATGACGGCTTGCGCGTCCAGATCGAAGTCGGCATTTTCTGCTGGGAAAATTCAGCAGGCAACGCGGTGACAGACACTGACCTGATCTGTTACGTCGAAGATGACCAGACGGTCAGCAGTGATCCCGGTGACAACGCCGTGATCGCCGGAGTGGTCGTTGATATCGACGATGACGGTGTCTGGGTAGATTCCCATCCTGCCGCTGTCGCCGCCGCCATCGGAAAAAACCCGGTAGCTGCGCTTGTCGCCGATCCCGCCGCATGTGCTGATATGACTACAGATTTGACCGGAGTTGATACCGGCACCGACATGACTGCAGCCCAGGCCGCAATGATTGTCGCTGATCTCGGCGCATTGAAAACCGCAATTGATGCCAACAAAGCAGCAGTCGACGCCAGCAACGCCGCACTGATAGCCGCAGGCCTGATGGCATCAGCATAACCCAGTAGTAATCCCAATGTGGGAGCCGGCCTCCGGGCGGCGAATAACCTCGTAGGGGCAGATTCAATATCTGCCCCATTATAAAAAGTAAGGGCTGACCTATGTGTCCGCCCAAAGGAATATCTAAAATGGATATTAACAGAAACTCAATGTCGGCGGTGTTCACATACATCAGCCTCCGCTTCAAAAACGCGTTCGGCAGAGCCGTGAAAAACTCAACCTACAAAACGTTCTGTATGGTTGACGGCAATGTCAAATCCAAAGTCCTGGAATTCCCCTTCCTGGAAGCATTCGCATTCATGCGCGAATGGATCGGATCACGCAAAGCCAAAAACCTCGCAAGCAAAAAACTCACCATCACCGAAAGAGCGTTTGAGGATACCATCGGTATTCCCATGCGTGACATCGAAACCGACAACTGGCAGCAGTACGGCACTATTTTCGGTCAGATGGGCGAAGCCGGTGAACAGCTCTGGGACCGTCTCGCTACCGCTGCGCTGACCGGTGCAGGTAACTGGATTGACAACAAAGCGTTTTTCCTGACCACCGCCAGCGGCAGCGGTGCGCGTAAATACGGCAAGGCTATCATTGTCAACAAGACAACCTCCGCGCTCTCCGCTGCGACTTTCGCGGCCGGAAGAACTAAGATGATGTCTTATTGCGGCCATAACGGCGAATCGCTCGGAGTTGTACCTGATACTCTGATGATCGGACCGGCATTGGAAGATACCGCCTGGGATATCCTCGAAAATCAGCTGGCCTACGATTCTGACAAGGTGGCGACCAATAACAAAAACAAAGGTCGCGCCAAAATCGTCATCAACTACCGCCTGATCGGTGATTACGCCAACGAGTGGTATTTGCAGGACAACCGGGGCGAAATCAAGCCGGTGATCCTCCAGCAGAGCAAACAGGCCAAGCTGACCCGGATGGATAACGCCACAGACGCCAATGTCTTCCTGAACGGCGAAGCCCTCTACGGCTCCGACGCATACGGAAACGCCGCAGCGGCATTCCCGCATCTCGTATACCAGGGCAAACCTGCATAACCACGCCCGGGCAATAGCCCGGACATAACCCCGTGTAAGGGCGCACCTGTGTGTGCGCCCCTCACAAAAAAGAAGGAAAACAGAACCATGAAAACACGAACCGTTTTCGCAATGTTGTTAATCAGCACCATGACCCTGACCGGTCTGTTGATGATTACCGTCACCGGATGCAATTCCGTAGGGGCCGATTCCATATCTGCCCCAACCGTCAACCCGGAAATTCGCAACCAGGTTGTCAGTATCGTTATGACCATCAGCAAGATCGCGGCCAACACCTACATCGAAAAAATGGTCACAGATGGCAAGATCACCGCTGCTGATGCAACAACCTACAAACAGATCGTCCAGGACATCAATGTCCCGGCGGCGAATGACGGATCATCCGGCGCATCCGGAACCCCGGACAACGCATCCCCGTAACCGCATAATCATGTAGGGGCGATCCTTGTGATCGCCCTTTAACCCACAATCATCAATCTAAAATCGGAGAATAAAAAATGTCTAACGCCAATAATATAAAAATAACGACCAGCACTATCTATCGCAGTGCTGTTAAAACTATGCCGGATGGTCAGATCGTGAAAAAACGCTTCAGCATCATGGACTCGGACGAAACCATTATCAAGGCCATGGAGAACGTAATCCCGGAAGCCACTAAGTCCACTAAGGAGAACGTAATCCCGGAAGCCACTAAGTCCACTGCAAAGTCCACTAAAAAGGACGCATAACTCATGTATGCCACAGTCACAGACCTGCAGCTGAAGCTCGGCAGCCGCTTCGCTTCAATCTACCCTGGCGGCGATACCGACCCCGGCGCCATCGCTGATACTACAGCCGCATCAGCTGAGATTGACGGCTATCTGGCCGGACGCTATACAGTACCGGTAACGCAGGCCGGTGCACTGGAACTTCTCAAAAGCTGGGCTCTGGCTCTCGCTGAGTCGCTCTCATACGAACGCGCTGCCGGTTCCAAGCTGCCGGAGAAAGTCATAAAACGTGCCGAACAGGTACGCCGCACCCTGCGTGATACTGCAGCCGGAACATTTCAGTTACCAGCCGCGCCGGCAGAATCAACCACCGGTGCCGGATCAGCTGCTATGGTTGCCGCCGCCACACCCGTATTCACCCGTGACAAAATGACAGGATTTTAACCATGGGCTTTGCCGCATATCAAATCAATCCGGATGCCAACCTCGCTAAGATAGTAGGCACACTGAAACACCCGGATGTGTTTCTGAAAATATGGACTGCCACTGTCGCTAAAAAAGCGCGGAGCACTGCCCGGCGCAAAGGCGGCCATCGCTGGTGGTCTGATCTGTCGGCAAAAACAAGAATTAAAAAAATCAGCTTCCTGTCAAGCGAAATTTCAAACGATCATGTCGGTGCCAACCTCAAACAGTACGGCGGTACCGTCAGACCTAAACGCGGCAAGTTCCTGGCAATACCATCCAGGCACAATCCGAACAAACAGCTCTGGCCAAGCGAATACGGCAAAGGCGAGCTCTTCTTTATTCGCCGGGGTCGCAGAGGGTTCTTGCTGAAAAAAGATGGCAAACGCATCACGCTGATGTTTATCCTCGTAACAAAAACCGTCCATAAACCTGATCCATGGTTCCCGTCAGATCGCGAATGCCGTGCGATCGGCACAAAAACCGCAAATAAATATTTAAAAACAGAGGCACGTAAATTCGCCAATTAACCGTAGGGGCAGATTCCATATCTGCCCAAAAGGAAACCATGAAATATTATCCATTAAAATCAATCAAAACAGACCTGAAGGCGCTGCTGGCAGCTCTGCCCATAGCAGAGGACAATCCTGAACTGCAATTCAAAGCGGTTCGCACCAGTACCGCCACCAGTCGCGAAAATATCCTCGCGCTGATGCCGGAACTGACCGCACTGCCGGCCGCTGTTGTCTGTATCTCAGGCGGTGATTACAAATCATCCGGCATGGAACGCTCCATCAGCCCCGCAATTGTCATTATCGACAGCTTTGTTGCTGATCTCGACGATCAGGCAGACAGCATCCACGACATCATTGACAACCTCGCTGCTGCCTTCATGGGCAACACACCGGGACAACCTAAAATTATTAACACGGTTCGGTATTCTCTCGGAGAATTCACGAACATCGAACTCGACAGTTTCAGTTGCGCATACGTGCTGGAGCTCGAAGCCATCTCGCCCATGCTCTCAGCATAGACGATAATGTCCCAATGTGGGAGCCGACCTCCGGGCGGCGAATATAACAAAAGGAAATAATATCATGGCAGAATTAGTAGAATACGGAGTCACATCCGGCGGTGCGTGGGGTTTCTTCGCCAGCGCAACTCACAACGACAGCGTTGAAAAAGCGGAAACCACTGACGAAAACGGTTATACCGTAGAACAGAAGGCCATCTCGCAAAATCAGGAGAAAAAGTTTGAGGCGACTATCAAAGTCAATCAAACTCCTCCGGCTTCAGGTGAAATTCTCACAGTAGGAGCCTGGACCGGTATCATTGATTCAGCCGACCTCACCGAGACCGGCAACGAGGCGAAGAAGTACAGCGTCACAGCCAGCTGCAAAGACGGTGCTAATCTTGTGGCTTACGTTGCACCTGCTTAATTAACGTACGGGCGTATTGCATACACCCCAACCCGGAGGCAAATATTATGACACCGCAGCAGCTTAACGCCAGCCCGGAGTTCCAGAAGATCGTAGCCAACGATCCGGAACTCAAACGGCTCAACAAAACACCGCTGATCCCACCGGCACAGAAAGAGGTCGAAATGCTGATCACTGCAGGCGGCGAGGTTCTTATCGCCGGGAAAACGTTCCCGGCTCCCGCCGCCGCCGTGCTCTGCCTGCTCGAAACCATCGAATCGCCATTTATGGTGTTTGATGAGACCGACGACGATGATGACTATCAGATGATTGATGTCTTCCGCGCGCTCTACGTCATGTTTCACCGTGAGAAGGCAGTCCTGCCGATTCTGGCCGCCAAGAGCCAGGAGATGCGTTTCCAGCAGCTTGAACAGCGCATGAAGGATCAAGCTGGCAAACAGCAGATGGAAATGCTGCTCTTTTTCAAGGAGGTGTATCAGGAGATTGCAGCAGTCTGGAGTGAGTTTGACCGCAAAGCTCTGGAGTTCGGTCTCGCGCTCGGTGCGTTTGACTGGCAGACTGCAGCACTTAACATTCAGGTTTACCTGTCGCTTGCGTCAGGACTGTTAATGCTGCCGGATGTAGAGGCAGATTCCATATCTGCCAATAAAAAAAAAGCGGTAAGTTCGATGCCGATTGGCTGAGCGGGATGGTCGCCACCGTCTCAAGCGTCTCAAACGCCACACCGTTCGAGATCAAATGGCGCATGAGTTTTACTGAGTTGAGTTATATGATCGTTCAGTCAGCCAGAAAGGCCGGCATCAAAGGAATACACGAAAGAACAAAATCGGATGAATTAATCAAAAGGCTGGAATTCCTGATGGATGAATTCAGCAATAAAAAACAACCGTAGGGGCAGATTCCATATCTGCCCTTAAACAAACCAAACAATAACACGGAACAACAGATAAATGAACAGCCCTTGGATCAATAAAAAAAACAGTTCAGGAACAAGAAAAAACAGCAGCAATGCTGTATCAGTCACTGTCAGTTCTCTGAATCTTTTTCCCATTACTATCATCGCTGTTTCCTTTTTTATCGGTTATTTATCTAACTAATTTACAGTAGGTTTACGCAAAATGCAAGTTTTTCGCACAGTCTTCACCGCCGACATCAAACAATATCGCGGTGAAATGAAAAAAATAAAACAGACCACTAACACCACTTTCGGCTCGGTCAGGAATATCGTCGCCATGGCCGGAATCGCCATGGGCGGGCTTACTCTCGGTCGCATTATCGCCGATACTGTCAAGCTCGGTGCGGAGATGGAACAGACTGAAGTTGCGTTCAATACCTTCCTCGGCTCTGCCAAAAAAGGCGAAGCGGCCATCCGTAAACTGATGAACTTTTCTACCGTCACCCCATTCAAACCGGCAGAAGTGATCGCAGCCGGTCGCGCCCTCCTGGCTGCCAACGTTCAGGTCAGAAATATAACCGGAGAACTGCAAATTCTCGGCAATATCGCATCCGGGGTCAGCATCCCGCTCCAGGACATCGTCAATATCTATGCCAAATCGAAAAATAAAGGCAAGGTGCAGGCCGAAGAACTCAACCAGATGAGCGAACGCGGTATTCCGATTCTCGACGCCCTTGCCAAATCACTCAAAAAATCAAAACAGGAAGTCCTCGAAATGGGCTCAAAAGGCCAGCTGTCCTTTTCTATCCTCCAGGACGCTCTGCGCTCCCTCGGCGGCGAAGGCGGCAAATACTTCGGCCTTATGGAAAAACAATCCAAAACCCTGGCCGGTCGCTGGTCTACCCTGATCGGACTCATCGAACTCATGCAGACTAATATGTCACGCATGGCGAACAGCGAACTGTCAAAAGTTCTCGGTGAAATCAACGACGAACTAACCCGTATGCAGAAATCAGGCGAACTCGACGCCATGATCACCGATGTAGCCAACGCCCTCGCCCAGACCGTCCGCGTTGTCCGCGATCTCGTCAAGTGGCTCATCGATAACCGCGAGATTATCGCCACCATGGGACTCGCTGCTGCCAGTATAGTTGTCTGGCATAAACTTAATGTTATGATGACCGCCACCGCCGCGCTGCTCAAAACCATGCAGGGAATCAATATTGCCTCAACGCTGCGACAAAGCTCCACCGGGATCAAACTTCTCACTACTGATATGCGCACTATGGCCAGAGCCACCGGCGGCATCCGCACCGCCCTATCCTCCGTCGCCGCCGCCGGTGCTGTCGCTTTCGTCGGCTGGAAAGTCGGCAAAAAGATCGCTGAAATGTCTGAACTCGAAGATAAAATATTCGCGGTTTTACAACTCCAGAATTCCCGTAACCGCTCCTCCGGTACCGATGCCTTCGATCGCAATACCCTCGTGCGCAACTGGAACGGCAATAAAGACCTCCGAGAACGCTATAACGGTGAATTTAAAGAATACGAAGCACACATGCGCAGACTCCACCGCAAAGCCATCAAAGGCCGCCAGGACTCAAAAACCAACAAAAAAACGGCGGACGCTAAAGCCAAAGCCGATGCCGATAATACATCAGCAGGTGACAGCGTCGGAACTATCGAAGATGATAACAGCCGCTCGCTCAAAGACCTGAAAAAGCGCATCGCCGACCTCAAGAAAAATATTAGCACCGACATTGCTGAAGATGCTCTGGCAAAACGCATCGAACGCTGGAACAACCTCGTTAAACGCTTCAAGTCAGAGATCAAAGAAGCATCTGCTAAACTCAAAGCTCTCGGTATCGATACCAACCGCAATACCGTCCTCAAGTCAAAAGATGAAATAAGCCAGGATAGAAAAAATAAAATGCTCCAGGTTAAAATAGAAGCCTACAATAAAGGCGAACAGGTCACTTTCTCCCAGGAGGAAAAACAACGCATCGCAAACGCCAACCGCCAGCTCGCCGGCATTCACGACAAGAAAAACAATATTGATGCCGTCAATACTCAGTCCGGTACCGCTAAAAAAGAGTTTGATCAACAGCGCAATGCCGCCGCTAAAGCCGCCAGAAACCAGCAGCTCGCCGGACTCCAGCAAAAATATGGTGTCGCAAAAGATGTCGCATCTACCATAGATGCCGCCCGTAAAGGAAACGAACCAATGGTCAAAGTCCTCGCTGAAGTAAAAGAAATCCTCAACAAACGACTGCCGGGAGAAGCATAATGTCAAACTCAAAAATAGATTTTAAATATACCGGTTTTATCCGTGCGGGCGGCGGCAATACTTTCGAAGAACGCCCGGCCCAACCTTCAGACTTCGATAAACTCCCCGGGACCGGTGATGACAGCTACGCCAAAAAATTCGCCGATTCACCGTCAACCTTTAATCTGGCTTATCCCAACTGGCAGAAATTCGCCGACTATTACATCATGCGTCGTGCTATCCTCACTGTCGCCGGTACCCAGACCTGCAATGGCAAAACTTTCAAAGCATCTCAGATGGATCGCTATACCAAAACCGGCAAGGTTACCCCCAATAACATGCGTATTCCCGGCAATTACCAGAATGACGATATACCGGACGGCAAATGGCTCAACACCGGGATGTCGTACACCGACAAAGGCGATGGCCGCACTACTGTCACCATTAACTACACCCAGAAAAAAGCCTGGGATTTAATCAAAATCCAGGACGGCGAAGCCCCGTCTCCGGGAGGTAGCTGATGCCTAAAATCTGGATCGACAAACAAGAATGGGAAACCGTCAAAGCTCGCCTGAGTCATATCAACATCCGCATGGCCGCCAACATCAAAACCGCCGCTGTCCAGCCATTCGGCTCCGGCACCTCAGCCGGCATCAATATCGATCTCCCGCTCACCGGCACACCCGGCGACACCTACAACGGCTTTTTCAAACTAATCAACACCAGCGACAAAACAACTCAAGAAATTACCGTCACCGACGGCCTCTATGACATCCCAAATTCATCGCCAATCTACGCCGGCTACGCCGTCATCAACGACATCGACATCGCTATTATGCCTACAGCACTAGCTATCACCGCCGAATCTTTTATCTATTTTCAGATCGCGGTCGACGATACCACCGCATCAGGCCTCGGACTCCCGGAAATACTCCAGTCGCCAACCCGCCCAGAAGTCGAAGCCAACAAACTAAAAATACTCCTCGGCAGAGTTTCTTGGAACTCCGAAAAATCAACCATCAAAGCCATCGCCCAAGAGCACCACGGCCAAATTCATGGCTATATCTTCAAAACTTGCGTGGAGGCGGTATGAGTTGCTTCCCCATAAAATGCACCGAATGCCCATGTGGAGACTATGAGTTACTTTTCCGGGCAGTGTTGCGTTCTGGATTTTCACGTCCGGAAAAGCCAACTCTCGACTTTTATTCAGAGATAGGCTATTACGACTGGAACGCTAATATATTTTACCCCGAACAACCTGACTATTATAAACAATTCTGTGATGATCAATGGGGTTCAATCAAGGATACCGGTTATTATTATTATGCTCTCTGTAAAAGTAGCGATAACCTTATAGTTAATGGTAAATACACTGATCTGTGGTATGCCGCAAGGGAAACTAATGCTACTCTTGCCAGTAACTTTAACTTAGGGGATTGCGATATAACCAGCCGAAAAGTTAATCTTTGGCCTGCCTATGGTTTGGACTATTACTCAGGCGACATCTTCCCCTCTGAATCATACGAAAATATATATTGGACTGATCAAATCCACCATGATTATTTTGTTACATTTGACTATCCGGCAGTCACAATACCGCAGATTAAAGTATCCGACGAACTAAGCTATGGAGCTCCATGCGATGATATTATAGTTAATCCATTTTATCCGGAAACCAAAATACTTGATTTCGGCCAGGAGCCACTGGCCGCCCCTGTTACACGTACAGTTACTCAGCGCATTTACACCGCTGCCGGTGTGATGGTTGATGAGCAAACATCTGATATAATTCTTCGCGAACTCATAAAGGTATAATATGCCACTATTCCCATACAAACTAAACGGCTGGCCAATCAAAGAGTGCGAGGACGAACAGAGTAGTTCAACCTCAACCAGCGGTTCAACCAGCGGTTCAACCAGCGGCAGCACATCCGGCAGCACGTCCGGCTCCACATCTGGATCCACATCCGGTTCAACCAGCGGCAGCACATCCGGCTCCGGCAGCACATCCGGGTCAACATCAGGCTCAACATCCGGCTCCGGCAGCACATCCGGGTCCACCAGCGGCGGTGGCACTAATGCACATCATTACGCAGTATTCATCGTCTGTGAACACGGGCCGGGCGTCATTAATAACGGATGCAGAAGCTATGTCCAGGTACTCCGCGTCGAAAACGGCATAGCCATCGGTGTCAATATCGCCGGTGATATTCCTATTGGCGAGACTGTTACTGTTTTTGCCGACACTGACAACGAAATCAATGTCTCAGTTATCCAGGTATCTCCGGACTTTTCTTTTGTCGGCGATGCCGAAACATGGAAATCAACCCAGCACTCCCTCGAAGAATGGCAAACCATCGCCGACGAACTATGTGGCTGCGATTGCTCTTTCGGGCCATCCGACACCAACCCACTCGCCATCATGCAGGTCAGCTGGACGGGAGCCTACCCAGGCGAAGTAGCTTTGCTCGGCACCGGTTGGAATGCTACCGAAAACGGAAAAATCAAATGTGGGGTTATGGCTAGGACTATCTTAACTGATCCTCCTGGAGAGAGCCTTGGTGGTATCCCGAGCGTGTCGTCAGATAAGTGGGCAGACTTCACCCTTATTGCCCGCTCTGGTCCTGTCTTTGAGGACTTTGGATATTACGACGAAAATAATGTTTGGATTCCAAATCTCATAGAGTTCCCTGTCTCTGGTCAGGTCGCGTCTCGTTGGAGATCTGTTTCTCAGGAGGTGTGTAGTGGCAATGATCCGGGCTGCCAATCCGGTATCTATTTCTCACACCCGGATCAACAAACCTTTTCCGGCTCACTAGTCACTATCGGTGCCGATAGAGTCCCCAATAACTCTTCATTCACCTATTCCATGACGTGGAACCAGGGAACCTCAAACGAATTTACCATCACCTACAAACTTTTACATCTAATCAGGAGCCCTTATGAAGTCAACTAATACCCCCGCCGGGCTCGCCCCGGTTGAGTTCAGTCCTAGACTTATCAACCAACATAGCTGTATCAATTGCACCTACAAACACCTATCATCCGCCCTCGTTATCGCCGGCGAAATCCTCCAAGGTTACGACACCCCAGAGTATCACATCTATCTCCTCGGTAATCTCAACGAAGCCCAGGAACAATCCATCGGCACCAGTCACAGACTACCAACCATGATCCGTGACCTACGCCTCCAGCTCTACCCCGAAGCTACCGCTATTGCCGATCTCGCAACCATCAATCACGCAATCCCAAAACTTCGCCAATTAGCCATTATCGCCGGTCAAATCGCTTCACGCCACTCAGCCCCGGGTATCGCCCCCACTGGGCTCGCCCCAGTTGAGCAAAGTTACCAGGCACCGCAGAGCGGAGCACAGCAAGCAATCACCCAGCCTAAGCCATGCTCTGGCTGCGGCAAATCCACAGTCGACATCATCATCCCGCTGAAAATCGAAGACTCCAAAGCCGACAACCTCGAACTACGTCTCGCCCTCCGATCCATCGAACGCCACCTCACTGGCATCGGCCGCATCTTCATTGTCTGCCCCAACCCGCCAGCATGGCTCAAAAATGTTACCCTGATCACCGATATTCCCAACGCTGGCCTCCGTAAAGCCGTCTCCATCTACCGTAACCTCCGTGCCGCTATGCTTCAATCAACCACCAAACAAGTAATCTGGTTGTCAGATGATAGCATTATCCTCAAACCAACCACCGCAAAAAACATCAAATTCTATCATAACGGCTCCGATCTGGCTACAGATTTTACCGGCAAACGCTTCTGGCACCGCATCCTCCGCAACACCGCCGCCGCACTAGCAAAACGCAACTACCTAACCCTCAACTGCGAATCTCACATGCCTATGCTCTTCGACCGCCGCAAATTCCTCGCTCTCGACGCAGAGTTTGGCAACGAGTTCCAGTCAGACCTCGGCCTAGTATCATACTCCATATACTGCAACCGCTACCGTGTCCACTCCGCTGGATCAATGGATGACATCAAAGCAACACTCGAGCTCAACCTAGGCACTACCGCACAGATCACCGCCGCCATCGCCAACCGACAATTTATCAGCTACGATGACAAAGGCTTCACCCCAACTCTACAAGCCTACCTAACCAACATCTTCCCAACCCCATCCAAATACGAGCGAGTGCAGCAAGCCGCGGCGCAGCGCAACGAACAAAAAGGAAAATAAACCCATGGCTAAAAAAACAATAATCTACGATTACGAAAAAGATAGACGAATCAACCCAGACGGCACCGAAGACAACGATAAGCTATTCATATCATACCAAGACTACGCCAAATGGGAAGTCCAGTTCCGCACCGTAACTCCATCCCCCGACGCCGACGGTACCGCTACTCTCGTCCCTGTCGATGTTTCCGATGCCACAGCCTGGGCCGCCGCCCTCGATGCGGATTGGGCAACCGCCACTGATCCAATGTGCCGCACGCTCAACGCCAATATTGATTCATCTGCCGCAGCCAACGGTAATATCAGCGTTATTATGGATGGCAACACCGGCCCGTTCCTCACCGCTCTCGAAGCCAAAGAAGGCAAAGACGCCTGGTTCAACCTCCGCGGTCTCAACGCCGCCGCCAAGGCAATCCACACCGCAAGAGTTGACATCTACGCCCGCAATATCGTCGACCCAACAGGTGGCGCCCCTCCCGATCCAGAAGGTAATTTTTATGACAAAACAGATATAGATGCACTCCTCCGCGCCGGTAACGAAATCCAGTTCAGCGAGGACGATGTCAGCTATCACACGCCACAGACCGCCACTGATCGTTATTACCAATACCGCTACCCCGGCGGCCAATGGAGCTCAACCATATCTCTAGTAGTCGGCCCCCAAGGTCAACCTGGTCCCATTGGTCCCCAAGGTGACCCCGGCCCTGCTGGTGCTGACGGTGCCATTGGTCCACAAGGTCCTGCTGGTGCTGACGGTGCTGACGGTGCCATCGGTCCCCAAGGCCCCGCTGGTGCTGATGGCAATATCATCACCTCTGTCACTCTGCCTATACCCACCGACCCAGATGACAATGCTCTTCAGGTTAACCTGCAAATCTCTACCAACGCAGACTATTCAACCCCTATCGTTGACATTAACTCGTCAACTTCACAAACTGGCATCGAAGTATACGACGGCACCTCCTGGATTGCATTCCCCCCCACTGGCGTTGCTACTCCATACTACGATAGTATGATCGCTATTAACCTCTCAGGTTTATCCTCTAATACTCGTTACTATACCCGTTATCGCTGGTTCGACGGTACATCTTATACCGACTGGACCGCCTCAATCTTCAACTCTTTCTACATAGGAGCATAACATGTCCCCCAGTCCATCAGTCCATCAGTCCATCAGTCAACCTGTCCCTCAGTCCCCCCGTCCATCAACCGCGAAGCGAACCCCACTTTTTGCTATAATTTGTCTAGCTATTGTATTCAGTTCGCTATCAGCCTCTGCATGCTGGTTCACTGAACTCTCGTTCAAACGCAACTATATCGCCGCAATTAACAATCAAATTGCATTCTATTCCGATGCCACTTGGAACAGCGGAGTTGTCCCATGCCCTGACAACCTAACTATCAGCCTCCCCGCTACTATCTATATCGTCCTCGCTCCAGGCATCGGTGATCCTCCTATTACGCAAGCACTACTCCAATACAAAAAACTCCCTTCAGGTTCATGGACGACGATAAAAAACCTCACCAACCTTAACTGGTCAATCAATTCAACTTCACCTCTCAAACTTTTCGGCAAAAACATCCTCGACCCACAAGACGTCTCTCCAGGTGACACTATCCTAGTCAGACTCTATGTCACCGATGGCATAACCGAAAATGCCCCCCTTGCCAACGACACCACCGAAGACGGCACCAACCTCTGGCAAGACCAGTGGGTCGTCGCATTAACCATTAACTCTAACCGGAGACCTCAATAATGTTTATCTCTCGCCATTCCTTTTTACATTCGCTTACCTATTTGCAACTACTGGGCTTGGCTCGGTTGAGCATAGTTTTTCTCTTGTTTTTTGCTCTTCAAACTATTGCGTCTGCAGCAGACTGGCGCACGAAGCTCCACCAGTACCAAGTAGACCAAGCAACCAAAGCCACCAGACTCGCAACCAAACAAACCGCAGCAATAGCAAAAAAACAAGCGGAATACTACAAATTAATTGAATTTGCGTCACAGATGACCGACAAACGTTCCCTCCAATACATCACCAACTTCAACCTCGAAACCTACGCCAACCGCCACCTCTGGCAGCAATGGCAAAAGGTTTACGCAAAATCATACCCTCTTATCAAATACATTCCCTACCCATCAGACGCCGCAGAGCGCAGCGGAGCAAGTCCTATTCGTATCATCGCCGAAATGCGTGTAACCGATAACTATACTAATCTCGACAAAGAGCTCTCCTATTTTCGAGCTAACGGCTACAACACCATCCTCGCAACTTGGCAAGGCAAAACCCCATACAAACTTTACTCCCAAATCCAACACGTCAAAGCCCAAGGCTGGAACGTATGGCTTGCATACTCAGGCCCCGAAAAACTAGAATCCCCGGTCCTCATCAATACCACCACCTACGCTCAAGCTCTCAAACTCCTCGCATCAACCTGTTCAGGCTTCATCACTGGATGGCGTCGCACCTCGCTCCATCTCTGGCACGAACAATCCAAATGGCTCGACTTCACCCTCAATCAAGTCCGCCAAGGCAACCCCAATATCTACATCTTCGGCGAAATCTACTACGGTTACGATGGCCGAGACGACAACCACCACAAATTCTCGTACAATATACCTACCAACGCATCCGGTGCCATCGTCGTCAACCTCGGTAACGCCAATCACAACCAAGAGTCGATCTTTAAAACCCTCGCAAACCCTAAAACGCAACGTAGCGATAGCGGAGCAAGTCTACCTCTCTTTTCCCTCGTAGTAGGCGAACACCCCTACTATCTCTCACGTAACCGCAACCTCAAAACAAAGGAACAAAACCGTTCAATCTGTCACCAGGTCGAACAACGCATCACCCGGGCCGGATTCGCCGGCTCTATCACCCTAGCCGGGGATGGCAGTGACGGTAACTACCAACCTCAAATAACCGATGATGTCTCTCAATCCGATTGGCACGTCACAACAAAAAACAAAGGAAAATAACATGAAAAAGTTATTACTTTCATTGTTCGTACTGACTCTCACAGCCAGTAGTTTCGCCGTAGTTTACAACAAAGCAGATGTACCAGATTACAGAACTCAACCTCAAGTCTATATTGATTATTGGTTGTCAGTTGATTCACCTGCCGGGGCAATAAATGCAAAACTCTCCGAAGTCACAAAATTTCAGATTATATTAGATAAAACAACAATTTGGACACCTGCGTTAATCAAAGCTAAGGTGAATACCAACGCTGTAAGTTTTGGTATTACTGATCCTGTCATTATCACAAGTGCAAAAATTTATAATTTATATTCGGTCATTTTTACAACGAAGTTAGATTTCAGACCCGAAGCCTTGGCTCTTACAGCAGGTTCTACCAATCCACGTATTTTATTTTTGAAAGGAATAATTTTATATTATCAAAAAAAATACGCCGAAGCATTAGCAGTATTTACCCAGATCGAAAGAACTGCTTGGCAAATTAAATGTGCAGTAGCAATGAAAAACCTTAATGTCCTTTTAGCGGTAGCTAACGAACAGCTGTTAATTAACACAACTAAAGACCCGAAGCTGATTATCACAATTATCAGTGAGTTCGAAAAACTCCCGGTCTCCAGTGATCCTGCAATAATAGCAGGCGTGCTGGATAAACTCATCGACCTCTCTGCTAAATATCCCCCTGCTGTCCCAGTCGCCGGGACAGAAGCTAATTGGGCTAAAGCCGCCGCCATGGTCGATTACCGCATCAAAAAACTCCAGGCAATGGTTAACGCAAAAATTGACCTCGCTAATAAATTAGCTCAATAGAGTTCTGCATCGCTGGATTAATCCTCATTAATCCAGCAACTCAGAACCTTTCACCAATCTCTATTAACTCAGGCCTTCACATAATGAGCAACATCCGCAACAACCACCAAGTCGACTCCGCCATGAGCGGAGCAAGCTCCGCGCCGCGTAGCGATTCATGCTCTTCGCCCGACAAACCAAACCTAGCAATAATCCAGGGCGGCGGCTGCCGCCAAATCGAATCCGCCATCGGTGTCCTCCAAGCCCTCGACGAAGCAAACATTCACATCGACCAATACCGAGCCGCCTCAGCCGGAGCCATAGTCGCATCGCTCCACGCATCAGGACTCAATGCCAAAGCCATCGCCCACATCATCAAATCAACCCCTATCAACAACCTTTTCTCATTCTCATATTGGCAAGCCACCAAGCTCTTCATTCCCTTCGCGCGCGTACCTTATATATATAGTACATCTGGCTTACACAATCTCCTCGCTGATTACATGACCGACGATGCAGTAACCAAAGTTCAGGTCTCAGTCACCCGACAATACGACTACGACTCAGAGATGTTAGGAGCCATCCACGAAGCAGTCCTGGCCAGTGCAGCAATCCCGGAAGTATTTCCACCCGTAAAAATAGGCAATTACCACTACGTCGACGGCGGCATAATCAACAACATACCAACCTGCCGTATCCAAGACATCGACAACTACGAACACATCTACATCATCCTCTGCAACGAAGACACAAAAACCAACAAACGTTCCTGGACAAAGTTAGGCAGAGCCCTAAAAGCAATCAACGAAACCGGCAGCCGAGAAGCCCATCAGATCAAAGAATCAGACTGGAACGACCTCCCCAACGTAACAGTGATCCAGCCCCCACCATACCGCAGCCACCTCCTAGAATGGTCAACTAACAACTCCCTGATAACTCACGCATACAACTACGCTAAGAAGTTGTTAATGTCATAAATAATGATATATTTGCGAAAACCAACTATGAAAACGATAAAGAAAAGAAACGCGGAAAAATGGAAAAGATAAGAACAATTTGCGAAAACCAATTATAAACCATTGCGAAAACCGATCGGCAAACTACATTATAAGCGCTTTTTTTTTTGAACTGTCGGGTTATACACAAGTGCATTTTTTTAGCTAGACGGTACTCGAAAAGCCTTTTGAATTTTCCGCATCGCGGAAATTATACACAAGTGCATTCTTTTAGCTAGTTTACTGCGCCTATTTAAGTTCAACTGCGCAGCTCTTTAATAGCTTTTAGATTGCAAAACGGTATTAAAGGCTTTTCTCCGCTCCGCATGTATTAATTTCAAAGAATTTTCTTTGAAATCTGGACATTAAAAATATAGTTCTTACTAGTTTTTAGACAGTAATTGATAAAATAACATGAAAAGTATATTTTTAAACTAAAATATTTCTAAAAAAAACAGCCGCAAAGTTTTAATTTT
Source organism: Victivallaceae bacterium (assembly GCA_021647315.1). GTDB lineage: Bacteria > Verrucomicrobiota > Lentisphaeria > Victivallales > Victivallaceae > JAKIUY01. The sequence continues at coordinate 22,498 of JAKIUY010000011.1, read as the reverse complement.
GAGGTACAGCACACTAGTTTGCGGTTCCAAGCTATTTTTTGGGTTTAATGATTAAGGCTTTGCGCCAGCGTCGTTTAGAGTATTCAAGCGTATAGATATTGCCGTGTGAACCAATAATAATGAGCTTGATGCTGGGCTTTTTTTCCTTTTTTTTAGTCTTTTTTTTGGATTGCTTTATTCTAGTTTTTGCTTTTACGGTTGGAGCAGGCTTTATCTTTTTCGGTGGTTCCGGTAAAAATGCTAACATAATAATGTCGCCACCGGTTTTGGGTTTAAGCTTTCTCGGTTCGCATGGCTTTAACTCTGTTGATATCGGTAGTTGATAAAGTTGCAGGAGTTGTTTATGTCGAATAGATATGGCAAGTAACTGTTTGGTTAGCGCGACGTCAGCCGCAGTGCCGGGAGTTTTGCTGAATGCTCTTGTCTGGCGGTTTCTGGCAAAGATGAACCGTCTATCTTCTTCAATTAGTATACAGTCACCTTTACTATTGGTTAGGATTATTTTATTTGGGGCGAATCCGGCTGTTAGCTCAGTTTCAGCATAAATGTCTGGTGCCATAGTTGACATTTTCAGGTAGTTTAACTGCCTATTCCCAGCGATCAGCAGGCGGTCAGTCGCCGAGTCGAAGGCCAGGGCGGTAATATTTTTGTCTGCTGCTATTTTTACCGGTGGTTCTGCAGGTGATGCTAAATTGAACATAACTAGTTTATTATCAGCTGTAACTGTGAATAGATTTTTATTTGAACATGTCATTGCTGTAATTTTTCCGGAAGTTTTTATTTTGCGTGGAAGATTGCTGCCGGTTAGATCAATAATCATGAAGCCGAATGACTGTTTAAGCCGTTGCTGACGGTCAATCGCGGCAATCAGCTGATTAGTGCCTGGAATGTAGCATATAGTGGTCAGGAGTTGTTCCGGTAGTTTGATAACGCGGAGTATTTCGAAATTATAACAGTTTATCATCACAATTCTGCTACTGGATGGGGTGCCGGGTTTGCCGATATTCTCAATAATGGTTAATACACTGCGATCCGGGCTTGTTTTTGCGTCCGGGAGTCTGATTGTTCCAGCTCCGCTATAGTGCCATTTGGGTTGCCAAATTGTTTTATGTTCAAGGTCGGCAACGGCTGTTGCCATGCATTTTTTTGGAGTGTCTTTAAGTACTTCCTGGTTATTGATGCGTTCCTGGAAAATATTATCGCAAATCGCTTCAACTTTCGTTTTTATAGTGCTATCTTTCCAGTTTTTGATTACTGGTGGCGCATCAGCACCATTAATAGTGTTGATAAATATAGATGATAGTACCAATATTATTATTGGCAGTCTATAAAGAAAAATGGTTTTCATTGCTGAACCTCAGTTTCATAAATTCAAGAATATTTTAAAATATTAAGATAGAGCAATATCAAGCATAAATCAATTCAATTAAGCTTAAATTAAAGATGAACTTAGTGGTTTTCCATAATATCCTGTCATTTTGGGCTCTTTTAGTTCATGATAATATAGGATTGAACTTTGCAAATCTAACGAGGCAATTTCAAAACTCTCCACGGCAGATTTTTAATTTTGAACGGCATCTTTTGATTTTGAGCTCATTCACATACCTGCCGGTATGCTCACTATGCGCAGGCTGAGCCGCAAGCGTAGCGAAAGGCAATCGCTAAAAAATCAAAATCTACTCGCCCAAAACGTTTAAAAATCATTTTTTTTACTTTTTTTTTGAGTTATGTTGAGTGGTGAGTTCTGGATATACTCAGTACCCCATCACAAAAATACCGTTTCACGTCAATTAGACATGAAACGGTAAATATTCTACTTCTCATTCCAAGCGGTCACCAGAACGCGGTTTTGTTTTCCTCTAATAGGTAAAAAGCATTTCTGAATATTTCGGCAACGGCCAGATATTGTCATCAACTTCAAGTTCAAGCTGATCAACAACTTCACGCAGGCTGTTCATCGCCTTGATTACCGCAGCTGAATCTTCACTGTTTAGTGCTGCGTCAAGTTTGTCACAACCAGTGACAGTCGCATCAATCAGGCTGCCGACTTTTTCAACCACCACTTTTTGACCGGCACTACCATTAACAATACCGATAGTAGCCAATTTGACTAAGTTATCAAGCAGGCTTTTCTGATATGTTACAGCAGCGGGCAAAATAATGGTTTTTGCCATATGCAATGCCAAACCACCTTCAATAGTAATCTTAGTATTATATTCTTCGATAAAGACTTCATAACGAGAATGTAATTCAGCTTTAGTCAGCACACCATACTTCTCAAACAGTGCACTATTTTTTTCAGCATTCAACACGCTCAAAGCTTCAGGGGTTGTCCGTAGATTTGGCAAACCGCGTTTTTCCGCCTCTGCTAGCCATTCAGCACTGTAGTTATCACCATTAAAAATAACCCGTTTATGTTTTTTAATAATAGTCTGGAGCCGTTCCTGAAGTACTGCATTAAACTCTTCAGGTTTAGCTTTTTCAAGCACAGTTGCAATTTCATCCAATGCTTCAGCAACAATAGTATTCAAAATAATATTCGGTCCTGCACAGGACTGAGTAGAACCAACAGCTCTGAATTCAAATTTATTACCAGTAAAAGCAAATGGACTTGTACGGTTACGATCCGTTGCATCACGCGGAAAATTAGGCAGAGCATCAACACCAATCTTCATTGAACCACCTGATTTGGTGGAAGTAGCTCCGCCAGCTTCAATCTGCTCAATCACATCCGTCAACTGTTCGCCAAGGAAGATAGAGATAATAGCCGGTGGCGCTTCATTAGCGCCAAGACGATGATCATTACCAGCACAAGCAGTAGATGAACGCAAGAGGTCTGCATGGCGATCAACGCCCTGAATAATAGCACAAAGAATAGTTAGGAAAATTGCATTCTGATGTGGGTTTTCGCCTGGATCAAGCAGGCTGCCGAGCCCCGCAACCCCTAATGACCAGTTATTATGTTTACCTGAACCGTTGATGCCGGCGAATGGTTTTTCGTGCATCAGACAGACAAACCCGTGCAGGTCAGCAACCTGACGCAATACCTCCATCACCAGCATATTATGATCAACCGCCAGGTTCAGTTCTTCAAACATCGGCGCAAGTTCAAACTGTGCCGGAGCAACCTCATTATGACGAGTTTTAGCTGGAATACCTAAACGCCAAAGTTTTTGGTCAACTTCAGACATAAATGCCAAGACGCGTGGTTTGATTGAACCAAAATAGTGATCATCCAGCTGCTGATGTTTTGCTGGCGCCGCACCAAACAGAGTTCTGCCAGTCTGAATTAAATCAGTACGGGCTGCATGCAGTGACTTGTCAATTAGGAAATATTCCTGTTCAGCCCCAAGCTCGGCATTAACCCGACCAGATACCTCTTCACCAAAACAGGCCAAAAGCCGTTTTGCCTGCAGTCCAACAGCTTGAATAGAACGTAGAAGTGGAGTCTTTTTATCCAGAGCCTCTCCAGTATAAGAGCAAAATGCAGTAGGAATACAGAGCGTTGCGCCATCCGCACTCTGTTTAATGAATGCCGGACTGGTTGGATCCCAAGCGGTGTAACCACGGGCTTCAAAAGTGGCACGTAAACCACCTGACGGAAAACTTGAAGCATCAGGTTCGCCCTGAATCAGGTTTTTACCGGAAAAGTTAAGCAGAACGCCACCTTCACGATCAGGTTCAATAAAAGAGTCATGTTTTTCGGCAGTCGAACCGGTTAAAGGCTGGAACCAGTGAGTGAAATGGCTGGCGCCTTTACTCAAAGCCCAGCGTTTCATAGAGTTGGCAACTGCATCAGCAATACTCTCATCAAGTTTACTGCCATTCTTAATAGTGGTTAAAAGTTTTTTAAATACTGCTTTCGGCAGATAATCACGCATCAGTTTAATGTTAAACACATCTGCACCATAGATCTCGGTTATATCTGTTGCAACAACACTGCGTCTAGTCTCTTTAGTTGCAACTGCTGCCAACGCCTGCTTTCTAATTTCACTACTCATGATTTTGCTCTCCATTGTTTGGATAATTTGTTAGAGGCACTCACCTCTTAATATTAATTTTTTTCTACTATAACATATAATAACATCTGAACCAATCACAATTGCAAATGATTTCATAAAATACAGCAATATACATGCCAAGTCGTAATATAATTACAGATAGCCGTCTGAACTCACTCACTTCTTACTCTACGAGCAATCTATTACTAGATATTTTACTACGTTTGAGTGTTCCCTGTTAACAAGACTTTGCAAATAAGCTTATCAAAAAATAATTTTTTGCTTCTGTATCATCAACAAGTAAGACAAAAATGCAAGCAGGCGAAATACAATTATGTAACATCAGGGGAAAAGTCACATTTTTGAATCATATAAGTTATCATAACTCTTTAACTTATAAAAGGAATTTTACCCCGGGGGCGTGAGCTATGGCTTCACTTAGTTCTTCCATCTCTTCACGGTTGTTGAACGTTACAATAAGTTTATAGGTAAGATATTTACCGTTAGCCGATTCACGTCCGGCGAGCGGTTGTTTTTCGATACCTGATGTTTTCAGTATCCGACAAATTCCTTTGAGAAAATCTGGATACTCTTTTTCAGCGATAATTTTGTAGTTCCATTTAACCGGAAACTGTAATTCCTGATTGTCAAATTGCTGCATAAGCAAGACCTTTCATCTAACATTTTACGCAATTATTTTCCACAATGGGTTTTTGAACCCGTTTTATGGTGATAGGCACGACATTTTTCGCAATCACCGTGCCGCGGACAATTATATGGACAACTGCAACTGTCATTAGTTTTATCTGACATGATTTTGTTCCTCAATCTGCATTAAAATGAACATAACCGGCTTCGCCGGAACTTTTTCAGACAGGATGAACAAGATTGACAGGATTTTTTATTTTATCCTGTTATCCTGTCAAAAATACCTACCCGAGCGCAGCGACAGATGAAGCGTAGCACAATAATTTCCTATTTAGGTAAATATAGAAAAAACACAAGCGAGACGCTTATGCTACTTTGGTTCGTTGCTCGGAGATCAACTCCTACATTTAAACAGACGAAGTCTGTTTTTACTCAGGCGAGACGCCTAAGCTACTTTAGATCGTCAAATTTTACGATGAAACGCTTTTCTAAAGGGTTCTGATTTTTTTACGATGAAACGCTTTTCTAAAGGGTTCTGATTTTTTTACGATGAAACGCTTTTCTAAAGGGTTCTACCAGGTGAATCCCATATTAAAATGGAATCGCATTTTGCTTTTGAGATCATCCTGATTTTTAATAATCGGATATGCCAGGTCAAGGTTGACCGGGGCATTAAGGTAAGGCACTTTGATTCTAAGCCCGTAACCAGCACCGGCATTGATTTGATTCATACTGAAAGAGAATGAGTTGCTGCCAACATAACCGGCATCAAGAAATACTGCGCCGCGAATAAAGCTCCAAATGGGATGAGTAACTTCAAAAGAGAGCAACGCCATACTTTCGCCACCAATAGCATCATTATTAATATCAGTCGGGGAAACTCGACGATATTCAAATCCGCGTAAACTATTACCACCACCAAGGAAATAACGTTCATAAATCGGTACCGAATCACCGCGATCAAAACTTGACACAGTACCAACTTTACCCGCTACCCGTCCGATAATTGCCTTTTCAAAAAATGACTTATAATAGACCCCTTTGGCTTCAAGGCGATAAAAGTTATAGGTTGACCCTGCGACTTTCGGGCTAACTGCCGCCAAGGTTGATACCTGATACCCTGAGGTCGGTTCAGTAAGGCTGTCACGTGTATCGCGGTTCAGCAGCAAAGAAAGCTGACTGACCCAATCACGACCTTTTTCTTTTCTCATTTCTTTCGATCTGCGCCTGTCCATATCATAGACCCGGACGTTTTCAATTTTATAACCGATGGCGGCACTGGTAAAATCATCATAAACCCGTTTAGTCAACGAAGTTTTAGCACCGATACGCCGCTCAGTCCAATGGTTATATTCGACCATATTCCAATATCCTGAAATATCCCAACGCAACGGAATATCAAAAAGCCACGGTTCAGTAAAATCAACATTAAAATTATTCCGGTCAATACCGAACATTCCTTGAACCCTGAACCGCTGTCCACCACCGTAAAAATAATTTTTCGGATTAGTTATATCAAAGTTTGAGTTACTGAGCTGCACCATTCCGACCAAGCTGTTTGAATCAGAAAACCCACCACCAATTTTGAATTCAAAAGTCTCTTTTTCTTCAACCTGGAAGTTAACATCTTTTTCGCCGGGATTGTCGGTACCAATCGTAACCGTATCAACCTTTTTGAAATATCCCATTCCCATCAAACGGTTCTTGCTTGCCTCTATTCGTTTTTTATCCAGCGGATCACCAGGCTGTATCGCCAGTTCACGTCTGATAACTTTATCTTTAGTGAGACGGTTACCTGAAATATTAACATCCTGAACAAAAAACTTACGCCCTTCATTTACGATAAAATCAAGGTCAACAGTATGTTCTTTAAAATTCGGCAACCGGTTTACCCGACATGAAAAGTCGGCGTAGCCCTGTTCTTCATATTTTGCCGCAACGTTCTTTCTGGCCTGAGTAACTTTCAGGTTATCAAATACTTCATCCTCATCCAGTGCCAGTAACGGGAGCAACTCTTCAGCCGGATAAATTTTATTACCGGCAATAGTGACAGTTTTGATCTTATATGGTTTGCCTTCATAGATATGGAAAGTAAGATTGACATACTCTGGATTTTTGCTATCCGGAACAATAGAAATTTTCTCAACCTTGAAATCCAGATAGCCTTTATTCCAATAAAGTTCTCTCAGTCGCAGTTTATCGTTTTTCAATTCACCTTTGTCAAACAGTCCGTAATCAAGCAGCCAACTCAAATATGAATGGCGGTTGGCAATGGTATTTTTCAAAGTCCATTGAGAATAGACTGTAGCGCCCTCAAATTTAACATTGTCAATTTTAAGTCTGAGATTTTCAGTAACATTAAAAACAACTTCAATCCACCCTTTTCCGACCGCCTTAAGAGTAGTAGCAACCTGAGCCTCATTGTAGCCCTTGCCTTTATAAAACTCCCGTATTTTATTCGCACTCAGACGCAATTTATTATCATTCAGCGGCATATCTACCACCACGGCAATCTCTTTCTTCAACTCAGCGGTTTTGAACTTTTGATTTCCTGAAAAAATAATTTTCTTAACTCGTGGTCTGGCACTGATCTTCAGGGTTATATTGACCTTGCCGTCAGCCTGTTTACTGCTCTCTGTTACAATATCTGAAAAATATCCGGTTGAGTAAAGACGTTTAATATCGTCGTTAAGCAATTTTTCACTGAATTGAGTGCCGGGCTTGGACTGCATGTAGAAGTTGAGCATTTTGTTCTGAAACTTATAGTCACCGGACTGAACAAACTCTATTTTACCGATTTTCGCGGCAAAACTCTGGGCATTTACCATAAAAAACAGGGAAAAAACGACAAGAATAATAAAATACCTGATGCTCATTAGCTCTCCTTAAAATTCCCGCTATAGGGATTTGTTGTTCAATAATAAACTACAGACGTTCGTCTGACTTATACTGCTTCAAACTCCGCGACTACGTCGCTACGGAAGCAGAAAAGCAACTGATGTCGAAAGATTTGTATATGTTAGGCACAAAGTGCCTATTTCGGTCTGTCATCCTCACCGAACCGGCTTTGATTGACAAACTCCATCCGTTCAGGAAAAAACAGCAGATTTACTTTGCCAGTCTGACCATTACGGTTTTTCTCTATAATAAACAGGGTTTCAACCCCTTTTGTCATATCTATATCCTGACGGTCTTTGGTTTCATCACGGTCACGGTGCAAAAATGCGACAATATCAGCATCCTGCTCAATCGTCCCTGATTCACGCAAATGACTTAATTTCGGCAAGCCTTTACCACTAGTGCTTTTTTCTACTTCACGGTTAAGCTGTGCCAGAACCAGTATTGGAATATTCAGTTCCTTAGCCAACTGCTTGATGCCGCTGGATATTTCAGCGACTTCCTGCTGCCGACTGTCAATCTTCCAGCCGGCTTTCATTAATTGCAGGTAGTCAATAGCAATTATTTTAATATCATGCTGCGCCTTGAGACGACGTGCCTTGGAACGCAGTTCAGAGATAGTAAGACCAGCCGTCGGGTCGATAAAAATGTTTGCCTTCTGCAACTCCGCAACTGCCTGAGTCAATTTATTCATCTCAGATGGCTTAAAAGTATGATCAAAAAATGATTGTTCCTGAACATTAGCTTCAGTACAGAGCAAACGACGGGTAATCTGTTCCGCCGTCATCTCCAGGCTGAAAAACGCAACTGGGTGATGATGATCACCTTTCAGTGCAATATGACGGATAAAGTTCAAAGCCAACGTGGTTTTACCGATTGACGGCCGTGCAGCGAGAACAAACATCTCACCCGGTTTAAACCCGTAGATAAGTTTATTCAAGTCCGGGAACGGGGTTGGTATTCCAGGTTCAACTTTATTATCCAGAATATCCATCAAGTTCTGAAAAGTCAGACCTAACTGTTTCCGCAGAACAACAATATCTTCTTTAGTATGACTGTGTCTGACTTTAAAGATATCCTTTTCAATCCCGTCGATCAGCGTTTTTATATCAGCATCAGGATCATAGCATTTCTGTACAGATTCGGTACAGGCATCTATCATATCCCTCAACTGGGAAAGTTCACGGACAATTTCACACCACGACTCAAAGCTGGCCGTTGTCGGAATTGCATCATAAAGCTCTGCGAGAAAAACTTCTCCGCCAATGTCTTCAAGTTTATTCTCAGTAGCCAGCCGGTGAGCAATAGTAATAAGATCTATGTCAAGTTTATCACTGTTTTTCAGCTTAACCAGAAGCTCGAAAAGCTCACGATGCACATGTGAAAAGAAAACATTTTTATCCCCCAGATTTTCCACCGCCATGTCAATACATGCATCCGGCTCACGCATCATAGCTGAAATAATCGCCCGTTCAGCCTCAAAATTATGAGGCCGAGGTCGATCTTCAGCTATTATTGATGCACGTTTTTTCTCAGGGTATTGTTTACTATTCTCTTTTTCAGACATTATTATTCAATATCACCTAGCCACGCACAATCCAGATTTTTGCGGTTGCGGTAACCTGTTTGTGCAGTTTAATTTCTATTTCAAAACGACCGAGTTCCTTGATGTGGTCAGCTTTAATACGCTGATGTCCAACTTCAATGCCCGCTTCTGAAAACTTATCAGCAATCATTCTGGCGGTAACTGAACCAAACAACTGATCATCCTCGCCAGCCTGCATTGCTATAGACAGTTCACATTCAGTGATTTTTGTTGCCAAAGTCTGAGCGTTAAGAAGTTCATCTTTACGCTGCGCTTCGATTTTTTCCTTGCGTGCCGCAAGTATTTTGACGACGGCCGGTGTAGACTTGGAAGCAAGTTTACGCGGCAGTAAAAAATTCCTGGCATACCCGGGAGAGACAGTGACTTCATCACCGGCCAAACCAAGTTTTTCCACATCATCAAGTAATATTAATTTTACCTGAGCCATATTTTAAACTCCTTAGAATATATTTAAAAACTATAATACCAGACTGATAATTCTGGCACGTTTGATTGCAACACCAAGCATTTTCTGATGATTCAGACAAGTGCCGGTAATACGGCGCGGCAGAATTTTGCCACGTTCAGTCTGAAACTTACTCAGTGCTTCACCATCTTTGAAATCAATGTAATTGACTCCTCCGGTTTCACAAAACCGACAGACTTTCGGCTTGCTTGCTCTGCGCTTACTTCTTCTTTTGTCCTGCATTTTAATTCCTCAGTTATATTTTTTATTTCAGGCGATAATTCTTTTACCACCCGTTAAATTTAAAAACGAAAACGTCTCAGCGCCCGCTGAATCTAAAACGGAATATCATCCTCCGCTCCTTGCGATCCTTTACCGACATCAAATGCTCCATCCGGCATCTGCGGCGGTTGAGATTGCGAATTGTTTTGCGGCGGTGCTGCACTGGCAGCTTGTTGTGGCTGAGCTACACTGGCAGCTTGTTGTGGCTGAGCTACACTGGCAGCCTGTTGCGGTGGGGTATAATATCCCTGCCCGGACTGCGGTGCGTTATTATTGCCCTGATTATAAGCCCCACCAGCGTTATTCTGCGCATTATATTCACCCTGCTGACCACCACCGCTGTCACCATGATCGCGACGCTCTCCGCCACGCGGCATAAATTGAACCCGTTCAGCAACAACGCCTAATTTAGAGCGTCCAGTACCACTGTTTTTATCCTGCCACTGATCAAGTTTCAAACGCCCCTCAATAAATACCGGCGCACCTTTTTCAAGATACCGTCCACATGACTCAGCCTGTTTACCCCAAACCGTGACATCAACAAAACAGACCTCTTCCTGTTCCTGATTATTGGACATATACTTGCGATTTAGCGCAAGCCCCAATTCACAGACAGCAGAACCGCCGGGTGTATGTCTAACTTCAGGGTCACGTGTTAAGTTGCCCATTATTAATACTTTGTTTAAAGAAGCCATAATCAACTCTCCTTAGCTTTGCGACAGGTAAATTTACCGACAGACCACTAATCAGTCTGCCTGTTTCGGTTCCGGCCGGTCATAATTGATAATCATCAAGCGAATGACTCGGTCATCCAGACGAAATTGATTGCGGATAGCAAGCACTTTGTCCGGATCAAGATTGAAAACATAATTCCAATAGATACCGGCTTTAGCTTTATTAATCTCACGTGCGAACTGTTTGCGACCCATGGTCTGTGCCTCAACCATATTTCCGCCCCACTCCTCAAGCATTCCTGTAAACTCTTTGGTAAAGGCAACGCCTTCATCATCAACTTTACGAATGTTGAGAATAAACACTGCTTCGTATTTCTTCAAGATCCGTTCCTCCATATTTATGGGTTAATAATACGAATTTATTACTTCTATTCTGAATGTTCATCATCCGTGATGAACATCCCGTTAAACTCATTCATAGCCTGCGCTACGCCTCGGGACAATGCCATTACAACTGCGTCAACCGCAATTGTTCTAACTTTTGTCCATATCTCATGCTCGTCCGGAGAAAATCCAGACAGAACGTGCTCTATTTGACCATTTTCTCCTGAACTGCCAATACCGATTCGCAGCCGCGAAAAGGAATTGCAACCCAGTTCATTAATCACCGACTCAACTCCGCGATGTCCAGCACTGCCGCCGATTTTACGTAAACGCAACCTGCCCAACGGCAGATCAACATCATCATAAACGAGCATTATTTCCTGCGGTAAAATATCTTTTTTCTTTGCCAGCCAGGCAACCGCCTTACCACTCAAATTCATATAGGTCATCGGCTTCTGAATATATATATTCCCACCTTTGAACCTACCTTGTAAAAAGATACTGTTTCCTCCATGCTGCCGGGTAAAGGCCCCAGGCAACAACTCCTGCAACCGTTCAACAATATCAAATCCAACATTATGCCTGGTATCTTCATATTCATCCCCGGGATTACCAAGGCCGACCACCAACTTTATCCGGTTTTCAGATACAAATACCATTGCCCAGCTTCCATAACATTAGTAGGTGTTTTACTCCCCGCTATCTTCTGCGGCATCCTTGGTTTCGCCTTCACCTTCACCTTCGCCTTCACCTTCGTCTTCAGTGGCTTCGACAGCAACTTCAGCAGTCGGTTTGTTCACTCGGAAAACAATCATTTCAGGATCACTTTCAAGTGTAACACCTGTCGGCAGAATAATATCTTCCGCCAATAGCGATGCGTCAATTTCTATGCCGCTAATATTAACTTCGATACCTTCCGGCAGATCAGCCGGCAGACATCTAACTTCAATTTCATGAGCCGGTTGCTCCAGCACGCCACCCTGTGACAAACCAATCGCATCTTCACCACCATGATGAATCTGAACCATTGTGGTAATTTCTACATCCATTTTAACTTCGATAAAGTCGATGTGAACAAACATTCCTTTCAAAGTATTGAACTGAACATCTTTGGCCAGAACAGCACATTCTTTACGCCCTTCTTTCAGCGTCAACAAACCAACCTCATGCCGGTTTACGGCTTCCCACTCTTTTGTGTCAACCAGGCATCTACGGGTTTCAACGCCCTTACTGTAGACAACGGCAGGGATTTGACCATTCCGGCGTGCTCGGCGTGACGCCCCATTACCAAATTCGGTACGAGGTGTTACATTTATTACATTACTAACTTTGCTCATAATGTTTTTCCTTTATGTTTTTTATTCGGGTTAAAATCTATTTTTATTTTAGCGATAGAAAAATCAGCCGCTCATCAATCTTTATTAACAATAAACAGCGATGAGACTGACTTACCGTCATGAATACGCTGAATTGCCTCTCCAAGTAGCGGAGCAACACTCAAACGGATTATTTTACCATCAAGATCATCACTTAGCGGCACCCCATCCGTTGTTACCATCTGTTCAATTATATCACTTTCACGTAGACGTTCACGCCCTTTATCATTCAATAAGCAGTGTGAAACAGCAACATAAATCTTACCGGCACCATTATGCTTAAGCTGTTCTGCAGCTGCTAGCAATGTTCCGGCAGTTGAAGTTAAGTCATCAACAATAAGACAGGTACGTCCCTCGACATCACCAACCAGGTGCGCAGACTCAACTGACTCTGCATCAATCCGTCGCTTCGCAACAACCGCGAATCCGGCATTCAGCATATCACTGTATGCCATACCCATCTTAACACTGCCGGTATCCGGCGCGACAACAACACTGCTATTGCCCATTTTCTCTTTCAGGTAAGGAACCAGCACCAATGCTGCATAGAGATGGTCGACCGGAATATCGAAAAAACCCTGAATCTGCTGCGCATGCAAATCCATGGTAATAACCCGGTCAACACCGGCAGCAGTAAGCAGATTAGCAACAAGTTTTGCGGTAATCGGCACTCGGGGACGATCTTTACGATCCTGGCGGGCATAGCCGAAATATGGCAACACTGCAGTGACTTTTGAAGCAGAGGCACGTCGTGCCGCGTCAATCATTATCAGCAGTTCCATCAAATTATCATTCGTCGGGGAGCAGGTAGGTTGGATAATAAAAACATCGTCACTGCGAATATTGTCCTTATATTGAACAAATATTTCTCCATCAGGGAAGCGCTCTATATTGACTTTACCCAGCTCCAGGCTTAAATATTTCGCAATCGCGGCTGAAAGTTTCGGATTAGCCGTGCCTGAGTAAATACGTATTTCACGTTGCATAATTTTATTTTCCTAAACAGGCCTTTGCCTGAGTTATTCCGCTTTGCGGTCTGCTAATAATATATTATTGCGTCTGTCATTACGTTCGAGTGTCCCCAAATGACATATACTATTGAGGTGCTTGCCTCTTATATTAATAAGATTCTAAAAAATAGTTTAAAAATTTCCCTAATATATAAAGGGATTATCTGTCAAAAACAGTGCAACAGGCGAGAGAATAGAATCCGGCACAAACCGGCTTACCAGGGACCTCTCGGGTAATGATCGGCAATCCAGCCGAGCAATAAATCCTGTTACGGATCAAGGTCTAACCCTCATTATTAAAAATGAGAAAATATAAAATAAACCCCAAACCCAAAAAGTCAATAACAAATGCCTATTTTAGCTGATATTTTTACTAGATTACATTTAATTTGCTGTTTTTTTGCTAATTCAAGGTGAAATTTAACAAAATAGAGGTTAGATTGTTTTATAGTAGTTGGCAATTTGCTAATTACGGAGGTAATAATTAAGGGTTTGCAACTGTTCTTTGTGAACCTTAACCAAAAACAAAGGGGCTTAAAATGTCAGAAGATGCTAAAAAAGATGATGTAAAAGAAGTTGCGGCAACAACAGAAACTGTTGACGCGAAATCTGAAACAAAACCGGAAACAAAACCAGCTGAAACTGATACAGCAAAACCGGATACGGACGCTAAACAGCCAGAAGCCCCGGAGAAGAAAAAAAACATGATTCTGCGTACCCTGCTGTTAGCCATTTTGGTTATTGCGGCTGCGTTCGCAATCAAACACCACATGCTGACCAATGATTTCAATGAAGCTCTTGACTTAAAAGAAGCGGGAAAAATTGATGTTGCAATTGTCAAGTTTGAATCATTAGCAGAAAACGCCTATGGAAATATCAAAAAACAGGCAAGTCAGGAGCTACTGAAATGCTACATTGAATCCGGCGATCAAAAGAAGGCCGTTGAAAGATTGGAAAAAATGGCAAAGGACCCGAGTGTATCCAAAACTGAATTAGCCCAATGCTATATTGTTCTAGGTGATGCCCCGTCAAATAATGCTGCTCAGACTAAAGAGTACTACAAAAAAGCTATGGATATCGCACCGGAAATTCTGACACCGATACAGCGCAAAGTGGTTGATCCATCTTACGTGTTGCCAAAACCTCCTCCGCCAACCCCGGAAGAGCTTGCGGAAGCAAAGAAAATGGAAGCCGAAATGCTGGCCGAAGAAGCAAAAATAAAAGCTGCAAAACCAGCAACTGATGCTTTGAAAGCAATTCCTGGCACTAAATAATCATCATCTGAGGCAGTTACCTCACAATGATAAAACTAAAAAGCGATTGTCGTTACCGACAATCGCTTTTTTTTTGTCCTGCTAATATAACCGACTGCGCCGGAACTAATAAAAACAAAAAATGCTAGCCGCGAATGCACGAATAAAAAACATAAGTATCAAATTTGTTAATAATCCTGTAAGGATTTCTTTACCTTTGCCCCACACATTGTGAGGGGTAATTATCAAAACAATATTGTTACTTGTATGGAAACCTCAGATTCTTCGTTGCATGTACCAGCCCCAGTCACCCCCATCGCGTCGTTTTCATCCATTCAAAATTCGATGTTCTGATCTGATGTTCGATGTTGGACGTTCATTTTCCCCGGTTCCTCACTACTACCGCAAGCCAACAGCACGACGTACTTTTCCCATAGTCAGTTCTGCCTGTTCACGAGCCTTTGCACCACCATCAGCCAACACCTGATTGACATAATCGAGGTTAGCCGCCAACGCTTCACGTTTTTCACGGAATGGGGCAAAATATTCCCAGAGCAATTCAAACAGTTCCTGCTTCGCATGACCGTAACCATAATTACCGCCACGGTACTTGGCATATATATCATTCATCTGCGTTTCCGTAGCGAACAGCTTATAGAGTTTTATCACATTACAACCTTCCGGCTCTTTTGGCTCTTCAAGCTCTTTGCAATCGGTAACAATACTCATAATCTTCTTGCGAATCGCCTTTTTACCATCGGAGATAGGAATAGTATTAGCGTAGCTCTTGGACATCTTTTGTCCATCAATACCTGGAACTACTGCAACGTTCTCTTTGATCTGCACTTCAGGAATAGCAAAAACATCACCATAAATACGGTTGAAACGCATCGCAATATCCCGGGTCATTTCCAGGTGCTGTTTCTGATCCTTACCCACCGGCACCAAATTTGACTGATAAATCAGAATATCCGCGGCCATCAATACCGGATAGGAAAACAGTGCATTATTTGGCACAAAACCTTTGGCAAGTTTATCTTTGTAACTATGAGCGCGTTCAAGCAGTCCAACAGTCGTCTGACAACTCAGCATCCAAGTAAGTTCAGTTACCTGCGGCACATCAGACTGCCGAAAAAATACAGTTTTGACCGGATCCAGACCACAAGCCATAAAGTCAAGCGCTACATCCATTACCCGCTGCCGTAAAAGTTCAGGATCCGGACTGGTTGTTAAGGAGTGGTAATCGGCGATAAACAGATAAGCCTCCCCCTGCTCCTGAAGTTCTATTGCCGGTAACATCATCCCGAAATAGTTGCCGATATGCGGTACACCTGAAGGTTGAATGCCTGATAATATTCTCATTTCTATTCCTTAATAAATACTAATTTATGATCTGCTCTATTTGCCTTGCTGATAATTTTGTGATTTGAGCAATTGTTTTAATAGGTATAATATTATTCATTTTGATAATTTATCAACTCCTTGGAGATATTTATTATGTTTCAATTTGCAATTAAAACCCAATCAGCATCTCATTCTCGACAAAGAAAAATCTTACTATATGAAAGAATATCGGTGCGGCAAAACAGAGTGAATCAATTCTGTCCAGAATTCCACCATGCCCCTCAATAAGGTTGCCATAATCTTTAATGCCGACATCACGCTTAATCGCCGACAGGGTAATATCCCCACAAAAACCGGCGATCGCAATAACCATCGAGACAAAAAATGCCTGCCAAGGAGAAAAGGGTGTTGCCCAGGCCAGTGCGGCACCGATGCCGCCAACCGACAGGACGCCGCCAATGAAGCCAGCCCAGGTTTTATTAGGGCTTATCTTAGGCGTAATTTTCCGTTTACCAAAAGTTGTGCCCCAACAATACTGCATGACATCATTCAGTTGAACAATTATGACAAAAAAGATAAGTAATTCTATATTACCATCGTTAGAACCGTTAATATTTAACTTTAAGATTGCCGGTGCATGACTGACGCAAAACACACAACACATCAAACCCCACTGGATTTTTGCGGAACGCTCCATGAAATTCTTATACTCTCCCGCAATAACCATTCGAATCGGAATAAACAGAAAAACATAAACCGGAATCAACAGCACAAACATACCATACCAATCATTATAGATAAAATAATATTGCAACGGCGTGGTGATAAAAAAGGCCCAAAACAGGGCTTTATGATCAGCACGGGTGGTCGGAGTTATAGTGATAAAGAGGCGGATCTGTTTAATCTGGATTGTGTCTATCTGCTTTATGATTTGACAAACAGTTATTTTGAGTGCGGCGCAAAGCGTAATCCGAAAGCAAAACGCAGTGCTGAATCAAAAGAAAAACCTTGAATTTCTCAGAACAAATGGCTTTGATTATATTGTGAACGGCAAAGGCTCATCTATGATATTCCGGGAGTTGACTCCGCCGTTCTGCCGGTTAAAAGAAATTTTTATAAAGATGTGAAAAAAAGCAGTGCCTGCTTTTCTGTAAGTCATTGATATTCAACCTGCTTTTTTTTTGCCTGCGGAAAACGGATTAGGTGGCGACATAGAAAAGATGGCGTTCAATTGGAGCTTGGTGTGGAATTCGGAGGACAGAGACGATGTTTGAAAAGGTTTCGGTATTCCGGAAACCTTTTCAAACAGGGGTTAACTAGATTATTTTGGAGGACTGTTTTCAGCTCCCGGGGTTCCCTGACCGGTGAAACCTGGATCAAAAAAATCTCCGCTGTTGGCTATTGAATCCTGCCAGCTTGATTCCTCACTGCCCGACTTTTTGCTTGAAGCCCGCTCCATGGAAATATAATCTGGTGCTTCTTGACCTTTGAAAGGAAATCCATCACCGTCATCCGCAATATCGCGGATGATGTCATTGGTGTCGATAAGCTTATAAAGCGCATCTTCGTCGCGTAAATCAAGATATTTGGTAACCAAATCCGGTTCGATTGAATCAAGTATCCGACTATCTGGACTGTCAGTAGCATAATAGGTGATTAAATAATAACCGCCAGCCGCAATTATCTCTTTTGCCGTGGAGGGCAGGGTAATCATTAATCTAGCCTCACCATCGTCATTAAGTTTCCATATTTCCCAGCCACTGACATCAATTGCGGTTTTACAGGTATTGTACAATTCAAGGTATTTATCATCAGCACTTAAATCAGAACCACTCCAGAATATCTCATTAATTATAATTGTTTGAAGATCCGGTGGTGGCGGACAGTTCGCTGCCACTTTAGGACATAATGTCGGACGCGGCGGGCACGCTGTCGCCTTAGCAGGACATACCGTCTTCGCTACTATACATTTTGTCGCAATCAGCGGACAGGCTGTTAGGGCGATAGGACACCAGGTGATCCCTGCCGGACACTTAGTCGCGACAAACGGGCATAGCGTCGCGCCACCTGCATTACATTTTGTCGCAACTACCGGACACTGCGTATTTTGGACCGGGCATACAGTTGCCTGGCCGTCACCAACACATTTTGTCGCTTCACGTGGGCAGTATGTAGCCTCTTTCGGACACTTAGTTGTAGATTTACTACTGCATACTGTCTTCTTCCTTGGACAATTAGTAGTGCTGAGAGGGCATTTTGTCCTTGGGGTAGGGCAAACGGTTTTTTCTTTAGGACATTTTGTCTGAACATCAACACATTTTGTTTTTTCAGCAGGACAGATAGTTTTATCTTTTGGACATTGGGTTTGTACATCAGGACATTTTGTCCGTTTCCTAGGGCAGGCGGTCTTTACCTTGTTATCATTTGAAGGACATTTTGTCGCACTCGGAGGACATTTAGTGTATTTTACCGGACAGACTGTTGCTGTGGTTGATGCTTTGTCAGGACACCGGGTGGCAAGCGTTGACGGCCATTTTGTCGGCTTGGGACAATAAAGCTCGGCGTCGTTGTTATTTACACAGTGAGTATAAGGACCACATTGCGTTTTGTTAGTCTGGCAAGCCGTTGTTTCCTGGATGCAGATTGTTGCTCCGCAAGTCGTAGCATATTCGGGCTTTGATGTCTTCTTCATATTACTAATTTTTACTTTTACGGCAGAAACGTTATTCTCCGGTGCTTCCGATGTTCGCGGCGGAGCCTTCAGTTCCGTAATAGCTTCAGATGTTGTCGCTCCGAAAAGCGGTGAATCTTCCGCAGCAACGGAGTTCCAGCCTATAAGAATAAACGTTGAAAGCAAAAGCATACACAAGACAGATTTTGAGTTTTTCATTGTAAGTTCTCCTAATTTAGATTGTTAGGGCTCACTTAAAAATAAATTGGTGAGTTTTGCGTAGGATGCGGGCAACTGATTAAGGCATGAAAGCGTTTACATAGTAGAACTAGATAAATATTTTCGTAACGCATAGCAGCTGTTCGCAGTCAAGCAAACCCTCTAACCTGTTTTTGTGGGTCCTTAATGTCTATAATGTCGATAAACAATACCTATATAGGTTATAGCATATTGAAAAAATAGAAAAAACAAGCGATATATGAGAAAAAAATGATATTTTCACTGTTTTTTAGTAATATGAGGCAATTTCAAAAGTCTCCACGGCAGATTTTTAATTTTGAACGGCATCTTTTGTCCGCACCTAAATGTTCTCATTTAGGTGCGGGACTATTCGCCCAAAACGTTAAAAAATCGTGCTCGCGTTGGACTTTTGAAATCACCTCATGTCTCTCTGATTTTCAGTAAGACAGATGCTGCTTCGCTGTCATTTTATTTGCGCCAGAATGATGGCAGCAGGACAATCAGGACGGTATATATTTCCAGTCGCCCGAGTAGCATTGCGAACGTCAGGATTATTTTGGCTGACGGCTGCATCCAGGAGTAGGTGCAGGTCGCGCCCACTTTGCTCAACCCCGGACCGATATTGCCCAGTGAGGCGATTGAAGCTGAAGTCGCGGTTGTGAAATCTATATCCGGGTAGAGTGAGAGAATCAAACTGAAAAACAGAAAAATCATCACAAACAGAAAGAAAAAACTTAGTACCTTATGAAGGGTTTCTGAATCAACGCGACTGTTGTTCAGGTGAATATTTGAGACTGAACGCGGGAATAGGCAGCGTTTAACCTGCATGGTGCTGTATTTCAGCAGTAACAGTAACCTTGAGTTTTTCATGCCACCACCGGTTGAGCCGCCACAACCGCCGATAAACATCATGCTGACCAGTACTAAACAGGCATAAGTGGGCCAGATGGCAAAGTTCGCGGTACAGAATCCGGTAGTTGTCAGGATTGAGACCGTTTGAAATGCGGAATATCGCAGACTGTTAAATAGGTTCGGCACCATTGCAGAGCCGTCTGTGGTGATAATAGGATTGCCGGTAATCATTAGTAGCGCCGCAATTGAAAAAGTGGCAAAACAGGTGATAAATAGATAGAGTCTGAACTCATCATCTTTGAAATAGAACAGTGGTTTGCCGCGCAGAGCTCGATAGTGAAGGATGAAGTTACAGCCGGCCAGAAACATAAACAGAGTTATTACTGTGTCAACGTAAACACTGTTAAAACCACCAACGCTGGACTGGAGGGTTGAAAATCCTCCGGTTGCCATTGTACCGCAGGTATGTGCCCAGGCATCAAACAGCGACATGGAGGGCAGTAACATTAAGGTTTCGATTACGGAAAGCAGAACGTAAACCCCCCAGAGTATTTTTGCTGAATTAGCAATTCTCGGGGTTAATTGGTCAGAGGTCGGACCGGGAACTTCGGCGTTATAAAGCTGTTGACCGCCAATTTTTAAAAATGGGATAATTGCCAGCGAGAGCACCACGATGCCCATACCGCCGAGCCAATGTGTAAGACTGCGCCAGTAGAGCAAGCCCTTTGGCAGGTCGGCAATACCCCGTTTCAAAGTTTCGCCAGTGCTGATGACCAGTTTGTCATCAAGAACACTGGCTCCGGTTGTTGTGAACCCAGACATGGTTTCAAAGAATGCGTCATACCAGTAGAGGTCACTGATCAGCATAAACGGGATGGCACCGAAGATGGCGGCGGCTATCCAGCCGAAAGTTACAATGGCAAAACCTTCGCGGCGGCCAAGCTCATAGTGTTTGGTGCGACTGGCTGAATAGAGACCAATCCCGGCAGCAATGGGAATCAAGGCACTGATAAACAGTCTGACAATAACTTCATTGGAGTCGCCCATCATCCAGCCGACGGGGACGGAGGTCAGAATAGCCAGGCCGATAACGACAATCAGTGTCGCAATAACATTTAATACACTGCGGATATTCATAGACTGAACAGCCCTTTCGGTTTGAACTGTGATTCAAGTTCTTTAACAGCGGATACGGCACCAATAATAACAACCAGATCACCGGGCAGTAGAATCAGATCACCGGCCGGGGTAACAACTTTGCCTGCTCTGAAAATAAGCGATAAAATGGTTGACTCAGAAAATTTACACTCATCTATTTTTTTATTGGCAACGGCAGATTTCGGGGTAACCTCAAACTCGGAGACATAGGCATTCGCACGGTGGATGACCGCGTCAGTGTGAACCGTATTGATACTGATGTTGCGCAGAATGGAGTTTGTTGCAACTAGGCGGCGGCTGATACCGCAGTCAATCATTTTCATTGCAGGAACAATGTCAATATACTCTTCTTTGCCAATTAGGGTAATAACTTTTGCCGCCCCCATTCTTTTTGCCAGAATACAGCTGAGAATATTATTTTCGTCATCATCCTGGGTAGCAATAAAGAGATCGCAGTTGTCGGAACCCGCTTCAATTAATACATCTTTATCATTAGAATCACCGTGAATTACCAGCATTTTGATATTCAGATCATTGAGGATTTGTTCGCAATTAACTAAATCTGTGTCAATTAGCCGGACATCATAACCGTTGGCCACCAATTTACTGGCCAGTGCAGCCCCAATTTTTGAGCCCCCAGCGATAACCACGCGTGAGACCGCTCTGCGTTGCAAAGTAGCCCAATCGATAAGGCATTCAACATCGTTGTCGAGTCCCGCAATGTAAAGCTCATCCCCAGCCATAATAATCGTTTCTCCATGCGGGGCAAGTAATCGGCCTTTCCTGACGATGGCGGCAAATCTTACTGAACGCAGTAATTCAGGTTCGGGGAATTCCCGTAGTTTAACGCCTTTAAGCCGGGAATCGGATAATACTTTGACCGCAGTGATCGTGGCATCAGGAATATTGAAGGTTATTTTTTCAATGACCTCATGGCGATTGACAACATTCATTATATTTTCAACACAGTTATCCTGGGGGACAACAATATGGTCAATGCCCTGCTCCAGCGGTGGGAATTTATCATTGCTGTCAAAATAATCTTTACTTGAAAGACGGCATATTGTCTTGGGGACACCGAAATGTTTGGCAATTGAGCAAGCATGGATATTAACGGTATCATTATTGCTGGCGGCGATGAACATTGCCGCGTCCTCGATGCCCGCTGTTTTGAGATTGGTTATACTTGCTCCGTCACCGGTCAGAGCCATAACATCAAGTTTATCTTTCAATCGTTGAATCGTATCTGATGATTTATCAATAACCACGACATCATGGTTATCTCTGCATAAAGTCGAGACCAGGAAAGTTCCCAGAGTGCCTGCTCCAAGTATTATAATTTTCATATTTAACCTTAGTTTTATATATTTCGCAGTTCGTGTTGTTTGGGCAATATTATCTGCTGTGTCTAAATAGTGTCTGAACGAAATAAATTAAAGCATTCATTATAGCGCAATTATGCTCTAAAAGCAACTTTTTTATTCTTATTAAATATATTAGCTTATCCCGCGTTGCGAAAAGAGTCGATATTCCGTTACGGGCGAATGCCCTGTAACTTTTAAAATCTACTAATTAGCAAAAGAAGGGTTCAACCATTAAGTTAAATAATCTCAAAAACTTAACAATGGAGGAACCCTATGATAGTAAACACCGCAA
>JAKIUY010000131.1 GCA_021647315.1 Victivallaceae bacterium | reverse complement strand
TTAGACATTATATCTCTCCAATGTTTATGGGGTTTAAGTGAGATATAATATATTACATTTTTACTTACAGGTGGTACACTTTCAAGTGACCATGGGTGGTACACTTTGGGTGACCGCTAACAATCAATAAAGCTAAGAATATTGTCACGATTAAATACCTCTTTTTTGAATTCTTGATTGTTATCAATATTTAACGATAGTAAATATTGGAAAAAAGAATCAAACCGAAAAGAAACATAGGAACTTCGATGAGTATGTTTAATTAAAATCCCTTTTTTGATAAATTCGCATAACTTCTCAGATGGGTCCCATGTTCTTTGGTTTAGAGTAAAGTTATTTTCAATGCAAGCCAAAATTTGTGATTCTTTTAAAGCGTAGCTGTCTGATTTATCTCCTTTTTTATACATCTGCAAGGAGATTTCAGAGAGTAATTCAATCTTGCGTTCATAGTTATAGGTTCCCGCCTTTGAATCTTTAGCTTTTAATCCTTCTAAAATATACTTCAAAAATGTATCCACCAGATTAGCATGATTGTGAGGCTTGAAATTTTCTTGTTTTTCAATTATCCACAAGAAAAGGGACATTGAAAAAAATGTATGCGGTATTCGTAATATGGTAAATGTTTTAATTAGCTTGTCAAGATTATTATTTATCCATATTTGACTGCTTTTGTTAAACCAATTTTTCGCAAGAGATTTAAACTGTTCAGTCTTAACACTATTAATATAAATAGGTAGAAAGTCATGTCGTTTAAATATAATATCCTCTGTTGATAATAAGACATCAATTTGGGTAGAAGTTGTTCCTATTATTGAAGTGTTACTATATTTTTGAATAAAATCATTAAGCGCTTTTATTCCCAATTGGCTTTCTTTAGACTCATTTTCAATGATATTATCAATTAATAAAATTATTTTAGAATTATCCAATAATTCTTTTGCTTTGTTTGCTCCAATATTTAAAAAATGCCTTATTAGCGTTGTAATTTTTTTCTTTGCAATATCATTGAAATCTAAATAAATCGGTATTTGTTGATAAATATGAGAAGCACCAGAGATTTCAGTGAAAATTCTATTAATTAATGTGGTTTTACCAGTTTCTTTACGGCCAACAATTAATATTCGCTTGTGGGCATTAATTAAGGATTCTAATGAATTATATGTTTTAGATGGACCTGCAAAGCTTTCTGGAGTGTTTGTAAGCTTTGGCATGACAAAAATCTCTCTCAGTTTTTGTGGGGCTGAAGAATCAGTACCGTAGACCACTAATGATGAATCTATATCATCTTTTCTTGCTTCAAAAACTCTCCCTGTCATGTCAACTAATTCATGAAACGAGTTTGTATCAATTATTGATTTCATATTCTCTTGCAGCGTTCCATCTTGAGCCGCTTCAGTATCTTTATCAAACTCAACTCTTGAGTGCACATATTTTCTGAAATAGGTTGTTACTAAGTTATCAGCAGTAACTATATCTACTACGCAGTATCCAGGTTGATAATCTCCAACTTTTTCTCTTGGGTCATTGAATGCACTTTTGGCTGTAACGAAATATAAATTTCCTTTTACTCCATGAAGGCATTTTGAATCACTCTTGTGTGAATGACCGCAAAAAATAAAATCAATATTTTTAAGTTCCAAAAAATTAATAATTTCTCTTTTTTCAGCATCTTCAAATAAATGAGGCGGATGATGCATTAAACCGATATTCAAGGCAGTATTGTGTTTATTGAAAAAATCTGATACTTCTAAAATCTGTCTACTTCCAAATGACATAGATTTTTCGGGAAGATGAGGGGTGCAACGCCATGATGAATTTAAAGAGGCAATTCCTATTTTTTGTCCATCAATTGACATAATGTAAGCTGATTCAAAATTACTATGATATTTATCAATACAATCAAATTGTAATTTTTTTTCAAATTCTTTAAATTTATTTTGCTTTTTAAACGCAACATAATCTTCATCTCGTTTGTTATCAATGAATGAATTTATTGCAGATGTCGTGAGTAACTTACCGTCCATTCCTGTTTCAACCATTTCATCTATGGTTTCTTCATTTATAATGAGGTCATGATTACCTAAAGAATATATAATTGGAATATCTCGGTCTAGTTTTTGAACAATCTTATCGGAAAAACTCTGCTTGAAATAATCAAACGGGTTCTCCGTTGGAGCGAAATTGAAGGATTCTCCACCACGGTGTATAGAGTCTCCAGTTATTAAAATCAAGTCAATCTTGGATTGGGAGTCAAATTTATATAAATCCTCAAGTACTGCCGTTAAATAGTATTGGTTTAAATCTTTTTCATTGCTTTTAGATAAATGGACATCGCTAAAATGTATAATTCTCATGCATTCCTTCCACTATATTGTTTTTCTATTCTTATAAGCTTTAAGATAGATTAATGATTTTTAATGGCATTATTTCTTGCAGTTTTATAAAAAAAGTGCTGAATGTTTGAATTTACATTAAATGAAAACATTCTAATTTCAAGTTTCCAAACTACCTATTTCTCAAATAAATTTTATCACCCACCACATATTTTACAAGCCACCCCGTCTACCTTCTTTGAGTTTTGGGGACGTTCACTGAGTTTTGGTTTTGGTTTGGTTTTGGGGACGTTCACGGTAAAATTGTTGATAGTAAATGACTTGATTTTTTATTTTAGGTGTAGGTTAAAGCTTAAATCAAATATGCCCAGCAAGAGCGATTCGATCTAAGCATTTTTTGTGTCAAAGGGGCAAAGTCCGTTTTCAACTTTCCAGGCTAACGTACAACACCACAAATAATACGAAAGCCGTTGATTACGTCTGAAATTTTACGATTAGCTTTGCTACGGCGAGCACAGCGCATGCCACCTGGTTTGGCAAGGAATGTACCACCACGCAGGACACGTATTCGCTTATTTGATTTTATATATTCTATTTTCGCACGGTCTTTCCATCCAGCATCAAGACACCATTCCTGGACATTCCCTGTCATATCCGCCAAACCAAAACCATTGCGCCCTTTATGTCCGTAATTATCAACAGGTGAAACATAAGCCCAACCATCCTTCCAAGCTCCTTTGCCCCAGTGGCGCCCTTTACTGTTTGCCGGATCTGTTGACATTATATTAGCTCTACCTTTTGCGTCTGACCAATTATCTCCCCACCAGAACTTAGTACCGGCGCGTCCTCCGCGACAGGCATATTCCCATTCTGCTTCGGTGGGCAAACGGTATTCTAAATTACCCGGTAGACGGTTAGCTTTACGCTCTTTATTTGTCAGCCATTTACAAAAAGCTGTTGCATCGTTCCAGGAAATACAGCTAACAGGAAAATTATCTTGTATAGAATAATTATAATCAGGCTTGCTCCAGTTTTTTCCAGTTTTTTAAGTCCATTTTGAGTCATTCGGGCCATAAACCCATGCCTTGCCAGCTTTTTTTGCATCAGTTTTATAGCCGGTTGCTTTAACGAATTTACGCCATTGCCCTACTGTTACTTCGGTACGTCCTATCCAGAAAGCATTTTTAATTTCTACTAGACGAGGCTTATCTCCTTCACCTAGAATAAATTTTGCGGTAGTTTTTCCTTCTGGTCCAACAGCCCATTTTTGTTCCTCTTTAGTACTGCCGAGCATAAAAGTTCCGGGACGAATATAAACCAGTTCAGCACCCAACCCCGGCACGAGCCAATTTTTATTCGGTTTGATTTGTCCATTGTATACTCCAATACCGTATCCGGTACTGCTTGTAAGTGATGCAATAAATACAATCGTAAGCAGTAGTTTGCGATGTCCCAGCGCAAGTAACCAGACTTTATCTCTTTTAGAGGTTTTATTTTTTGCAATTTTATGGATTAAATTACGAGGTATCAATTTGAAAATTTATGAAAATACTGTCATCTTATATTTTACCGGATTCATTGTCTGCTCCTTTTTTAATGAAAATAAAGTAACATGCATCCGTCATACTTTCAAATTTTAAAAATTCTATGGGGTGACTGTGAAAAAAATAAAAATAGGTATTGTCGGAGCCGGGTTTGCGGCTGGGTTTCATTATGAGGCGTATCTGAATGTCAATCGGATTGAGGTCGAGGTTGTCGGAAGCTATTCACGTAACTCAGCAAAACGTATTGCTTTCGCAGAAGAACGTAATATTGTCGCATTCGATTCTTTTGCCGCCATGCTTGAAAGGGTTGATGTTATTGATATTTGCGTGCCGGGTTATGCGCATGAAAATTATGCAGTTATTGCAGCAGAACATGGTAAACATATTATTATCGAAAAACCCTATACTGGTTACTATGGACCGCCTAATGCTGATGATTCATGGCGGGGCGATAAAGCAGATAAAAATGAGATGTTGACGCAGGCGATGGCGAGTGTAAAGCGGATCGCTAATGCTGTTAGTGCCAATGAAGTTAAACTGATGTATGCTGAAAATTGGGTTTATGCTCCGGCAATTCAGAAAGAGGTTGAAGTGCTTAGAGCAACTAAGGGACAGATACTATGGATGCAGGGCGAAGAGAGTCATTCAGGCAGTCACAGCCCGGCTTATGGCGTCTGGCGGGAAGCCGGTGGCGGTTCAGTCGTCGGCAAGGGTTGTCATCCACTGTCTGCGGCTCTATACCTTAAACGGGTCGAGGCTATTGCCAGAGGTATTGAACCGATTCGCCCCCAGTCTGTCAATGCCAGAGTCCATCGTTTGACTGGCATCGCCGATTATCAGGATGAAGGTCATCTACGCACTGACTATCTGGATGTTGAAGATTTCTGTCAACTGCATATTACCTTTACTGACGGCACGGTGGCTGATATATTTTCTAGTGAAATTGTCATGGGCGGCGTTCATAACTGGTTGGAAATATTTGCTAATAATCATCGTTACCGCGCTAATATCAATCCCAATGATTGTGGCACGCTTTATAATCCGGTGGAAGAACAGTTGAAAGATGTTTATATTGCGGAAAAACTCGGCAGTAAACAGGGCTGGAGTTTTCCGAGTCCGAATGAAGACTGGATGACCGGCTATCCACAAGAAATTCAGGATTTTATGGAATGTATCGACTCTGACCGTGAACCGCAGAGTGATATTATGTTAGCCGCCGATACAGTTGCAGTAATGTATGCCGCCTATCTATCCGATCAGAATGAAGGCCGCACCACCGACGTTCCATTGATTTAATGCAATATTTTTTACCACGAAAAGTACGAAAGACACGAAGATTTTCAAATCTGACTGGCGTCGGGTTTGAAAAGGTTTTTTAGGAAATTGTATTTTAGCCACTACACTAATGTGCTAATTTATAAATTTGCGCGTTCGCCTGTCGGTGCATTGCACGCAGACAGGCGACTGAAAATTCTGTTTTTTATTCGTGCATTAGTGGCTAACGTTTTTTGTTTTTATTAGTTCCGGCAAAGCCGGTTATGTTCACCTAATAGGAATTTGTATTTTGAGGGAAAAGAAAACCACAGAGACACCAAGACACAATTTTTTTTATTTTTCTCTCTCTGTGTCTTCGTGTCTTTATGGTTTGGAAACAAAAAGTTCCGGCAAAGCCGGTTATATTTTTTAAAAGGAAGTTAAATTTATGAAAGTTTACATTAATACCGATATTGAAGGTGTTGCCGGCTGGGTTTTTTATGGTAGCTTCAGTAATGATTTAGTGAATGTTAACCATCTTGCCCGCATGAACCGTTTGATGACCAATGAGGTCAATGCCGCAGTTAAAGCCTGTTTTGAGTCAGGTGCCGATGAGGTTTATGTCAATGATAATCACGGCTGCGCCTATAATATAATCTTTGAGGATTTAGATCCGAGATGCAGAATTATTCACGGTCGTTCCGGATATTTTCCGGCTTGGTTGCCAATGCTTGATGAGAGCTTTGATGCTGCTATCGGTATCGGCATGCATGCGATGGCTGGAACACCCGGTGCGGTTTGTCCACATTCATACTGGCATGTGACGCTGGGGAATGGCGATAAGATAGCATTGAGTGAATGTTCGATGTTCGCGGCGTTGGCTGGTGAAATGGGGATGCCGTTGGTGGCGATTTCCGGTGATGATAAAATTGCGGCAGAAATTAATGCTAAGATTCCCGGTTGTGAAACTGCTGTAGTTAAAGAGGGTTTTGCTGCCCAGAATGCCTGCAGTCTGATTCCGAGCCGGGCCTGTGAAGTTATTGCTGAAAAAGTTAAAGCCGGACTGGCAAAAATTGACACCATTAAACCGTTCAAATTGACCGGACCTTATAAACTGAATGTTTCTAACCGTGATCCGGGAAAAAAGGAACTTGAACAGGATACCGAAGGTGATAATTTATGGACACTGATGCACGACACCTGTATGGTCTTTGGCAATAAATGGGGTGATCGGAGCATCGATGACGGTTCCTGGCGTTATCCCAACAGCCTCTTTAAACCAAAGTCAAAGTAGCTCGAGCGTCTCGCCTGAGTAAAAAAACAAGCAGGATGCTTGTCAGTAAAAATACAACCGGGATCAGCCTTCGCTTTCAGCTATGGCGCGACACTGCGGTTATGCTACATCAACACAGGCGGGACGCCTATGCCACTTTTGAGACAATTGGGTTATTATGCTCTTTTGCTTCAGGCAAAATTTAAGAAAAAAATCATTCTACCACAAATCATTCTGCCATCTGCTATTTTGCGTTGTTTGTGTAATAGAAAATGGTGATTACACTTTGCTTTTTGGCTCGTTGCGGTATATTCTTTTAAATGGTTATATTTTTTAATAGTTTGCGCCTGGAAGTCGCAGGCTACTTTTTAAGTTCCGGTGAAGCCGGTTATGTTCATTTTAATTATGGAGATCTATTATGGGACTTTTCAGTGCTTTTAAAAACCAGTTTATTGATATTATCGAATGGCCAGAGGAGACTCCTGGCGTACTTGTTCATCGATTTGAACGTTATGATAACGAAATAAAATATGGTGCGAAACTTATTGTTCGCCCCGGACAGAAAGCGGTTTTTGTCAGTGAAGGACAGATTGCTGATGTTTTCGGCCCCGGAACTCACACGCTCGAAACCAAAAATATTCCAATTCTGCGTACCTTGCTCAGTCTGCCATATAATTTTGAATCACCTTTCAAGGCTGAAGTATATTTTATCAAAACAACTGAACAGCTTGATCGTAAATGGGGTACACCCAGCCCGGTAATGTTGCGTGATGCTGATTTCGGTATTGTCAGACTCCGGGCTCGCGGCAATTACTCCTATGTGGTTGGAATTGATAAAGAGATGTTGACCAAATTTGTCGGTGCACGTTCAGAATTCCGGGCTGAAGAGCTTGAAGATCAGGTAAGAGCTCAGTTGGTCTCTTCTTTCTCAGATTGTTTGGGCGAACACAAAATAGCCGCCCTTGATCTGGCTGCTAAATATGATGAAATCGGCAAATTCATGTTCGACAAACTGAAGAAAAACTTTTCCACTCTTGGCTTGGAACTTCAGTCTTTTGCTATTGAAAATATTTCATTGCCGGAAGAGGTTCAGAAAGCTATGGATCAGCGTGCCTCAATGGGTGCTCTGGGTAATCTGAATAACTTTTCTCAATATCAGGCGGCAAATGCCCTGCGTGATGCTGCGCAGAATGATGGTGGTGCCGGAAATATGATGGGCATGATGATGGGGACTCAGATGGCTGGTGGGGTCTCCAATGCTCTGGTTCAGAATCAGGCTCAAGCTACACCGGCTGCTGCCGCACCACCGCCGATTCCGGGCGGAGTAAAGTTTTTTGTTGCGGTAAACGGTCAACAAACCGGGCCGTTTGATATGACGACCTTGCAGTCAATGGCAAATTCAGGTAGTTTTACTCGCGAGACAATGGTCTGGAAAGAGGGTATGCCAGCCTGGAGTGCAGCGAGTTCGGTGCCTGAACTTTCAGCTCTGTTCGGAGCAGTTCCACCGCCAGTACCGCCACCGTTATAGGGACAAGAATATAGAAGTTGGAAGTTGGAAGTTGGAAACTGGAAACTGGAAACTGGAAACTGGAAACTGGAAACTGGAAACTGGAAACTGGAAACTGGAAACTGGAAACTGGAAACTGGAAACTGGAAACTGGAAGATGCGGGTTGATGCGGAGCATTTTTGGAGTGATTGCCACCGCTTTTCACTTGGTGGATAATATTTTTCAGACAGTATTAAACTTTTCTTATGCCCAATTACACGCTTGCTAAAGTAGCATAGGCGTCTCGCCTGTGTTAAGTAAATTCTGATTGATGAATGTGGGTTGATGATTTTAAAATCTACTTTTAAATTTCAGAGCTCCGCACTAAGTTCCAATTGAACGCCCTCTTTTATGTCGCCACCTAACGGGGCTTGGTTACTTTTTGAATAGAATCCCACGGCCTTACGCACCGTGGCTACCAAACTCCCCCGCTTTGCGGGGTAAAAAAGTGGCGTTCAATTAGACAGCTTTGTCTGCTCACGTCATGAGCTCTGAAATTTGTAATACCTAATAGCAAGTGCTACGTTATGCATGTATTTGGTTCTGTTTGAAAAAATGATACACAAGTGCAGGATTTTGACTTCGCATTTAAATCATCAATCATTATTCTGAATTTATAATCACGCACATCCACCACATGCTTTGACCTGTTTGCGTGATACTCGCTGGACGCTGATGGCATCTACCGGACAGGCTTCTACGCAGAGGTTGCAGCGGATACAATCTTCCTGATTGATATAAATCAGGCTGGTGTCTTCGGTGTTATCTGTGGTGTCGTAGCCGATTATTTCACCAGCATCACTGTATTGCAGTTTTTGGGCTCTGACGATACAGTTAGGACGTGATTTTGCCTTAATACACCAATCACAATAGATACATTTATCAGGATCAATTTCATATTTAAGGTTGCACTGATAACAGCGCTGGGCTTCATCAACGCCGGTTTCCGCCGGATAACCGGTTTCTACTTCAGCATTGAGATTGCGTTGTTCAATTGCCAGTGTTGGCATGGTTTCGCACGGTACATCATTCATTTCAATAATGCGTTCTGAACTCAGTGGAGCATCTTCAATTTCGGCAACGATTTTCAGGCGAGTTTCACCCATAAGGAATTTATCTACTCCGAGTGCGGCGGCTTTGCCGTGGGCAATTGCCTCAATCAATGATTGGGCTCCAGTGGCAAAATCACCGGCAATAAATAGGTTTTCCAGTTTTGTCTGATGTTCACCGATATTATCGAGCCAGCCGTTAGTTTTGACCAATGATGATTTAAGTTTATCATCAATCCAGGCGGTATCCGGGAATTGCCCGGTTGCTAAGAGCAACAGGTCGGCAGGAACTTCAAATTCACTGCCAGCAATTGCGACTGGGCGCCGGCGGCCGCTGGCATCGGGTTCTCCGAGTTCATTACGAATAAATTTAACAGTTTTCAAACCACCGTTACCGTCACCGATGTACTCTAGCGGACTGACCAGAAACTCCATGCCGATCCCTTCATGGTGCAGCTCTTCGACTTCACCCGGTGTCACCAGCATTTCATCTTCAGAACGGCGATAGAAGACATTGACTTCACTGTTTGATTCATTCAGGGGGCGTTCCTGCCATGTGATATCAGAGTTATCGATTTTTGTTCCGAGCCGTTTAGCAGTTCGGGCACAATCCATGGCGGTGAAACCGCCACCGATAACAATAACATTTTTCCCGGCAACACCGTCATTGCGGTCATTAACTTCGAGCAGGTATTCCAGGCCGTGTTTAATGCCCTTAAGATCCGCACCGGGCAGTTCGAGCAGGTTCTGACGGAAGGTTCCGGCGGCCATGATTACTGCATTATGGTCATTCAGGAGCTGTTGCAGTTTAAGATTTTTGCCAATTTCACAATTACAGATGATTTGAACGCCGAGTTCAGTGATCTGGGTAATCTCTTTAGCTACAATATCGCGCGGCAGTCTGAAAACCGGAATCCCTTGAATCATCATGCCGCCGGGTTGAGAATATTTTTCATATACCTTGACCTGATGGCCGAACAGGGCCAGTTCGCGTGCGGTTGCCAGTCCTGCTGGACCGCCACCGATGATAGCGATAGTTTTTCCGGTATCAGCAAATATTTTACTCATTACAACAGGGCGTTGATTGATTTTCAGATCATGGGCCGAACGTTTGGAAAAACATATTGCGACCGATTCACCGAGATCATCGCGACCGTGACGGCATTCAGATTCACAGGGCCGCGCACATACTCTGCCCAGGACGCCTGGAAAGACATTATCGTGCAGGTTTATTTCGTAGGCCTGACGGAAGTTACCTTTGTATATTGCACTTAAATAATTTGGAATGTCGGTATGGGCGGGGCAGGTGGACTGACACGGAATACTGCGTTCGAGCCAGTTGAAATCTTTCTTTTCTGAAGCCTGGCCCGCGAGTTTTGACAGGGCATTTGATTTGTATGGTGAATCAATCGCGGGGCGTCTGTCCCATAGCCCACCAAGGTTTTTGACTGGAGGTTTCAGGGTTGCCGGTTCTGTTCTGATAAAATTCTTACCTGAACGAGCCAGTTTCAGCACTTCGCGATACTCACTGTTATTGCTTTCAGCAACTGCCTGCTGCAACCAGATGATGGCATCGGCATGGCGATTTGAATAGAGCAAGGCAAGTCCATAGAGATATTTGGTTGTGGTCCCGCTCTGTTCTGTTACATATTCGACAAAATTGGTTACGGCTTGTGGATAGTTTTCTTTGCGAAATTCACCCACGGCACAAATTGCCCGCATATCATTGGTTTTATCTCCCAGAGCAATAGCTCGCGTGGCAAAAAATGTACTGGAGTGGACGTCGCCTTTGGCATCGCCGCGTTGATAGTAGCATTGCGCCAGCAAAGCTGACAGTTCGGCATCCTCGTTTGATTTGCTGATGCGCAAAATGTCGATAGCCGCATTTGGTTTGCCGGCGTCAAGCAGTTGCCGGGCTTCAGTTATTATTGTTGGTATATTCATAAATTCGTTCCATATTTAATATTATTGAGTCTATTGCATAGACTTATAGGATAAAAATGTTTTTTAAGTAGGTTCGCTTTGCGGTTTTCAACAAGCGATCTCCGAGCGCAAAGAGCAGATGTCAGCATCAGTATAATACGCTATAATTTTATTATGCTACGTTTTTGCCCTTTTCGGGGCTTTGTTTAATGCGTTCGGAGAACGCATACTACTGGGCTGTTTCGCCTATCTCTTACTGAAAGTAGTGAAATTAATCTACTTTGATAATAAGACTCACTTTATTACGCCTCTTTTACTACCTGTATGAATGTAGCGTTCATTGTTAAATTGCGCTGGCTGACCTGTTCGATTGCTGCCGTTGCGGCTTGTTCATCAAGCAATAGTTTGAATTTACGGGTGCCAATACGGTTGGCAAAGTCATTGAAATGATCTGCGCTATTTCGACGATTCTCCAGATAGGCGGTGAAAATATTAGCTAAGGTTGCGGCAACGTCATTGGCGGTGGTATTTATCAGGAATTGACCGATAGCACCGGCACCGTCCATTTTTCCGCCGACGTAGACTGAAAATCCCTCTTCACTACTATTTTCAAGGTTAATTCGACAACCTCGCAGACCGATGTCAGCAATCCAGTGATGGGCGCACGAATTAGGACAGCCGTTCATGTTAATCCGCAATGGCCCGATCTGTTCCATTAACTGTTCATTATCGGCCAATGCGGTCATAATGTGTTTATAGGCATTCGGTGTATCTGAAACCGCTAGATTACACATTGTGGTACCGACACACGAGACGACGTCAGGTAACATATACATCCCCTTGAGGCGATAGCCAGCTTCCTGCAACGTTGCTTGGAGCGGTTCAACTTGTCCATCTGGCACGCCGCGCAGTTCAAGGTTTTGGCGTTGGGTGAACATTATTTCCCCATTTCCGAATTTTGTTGCCAGTTTAGCAAAATATATCGCTTCGTCGCCGGATATTTCGGAACGTCTGATGATTACTCTGACACTGTTCAATCCAGGCTGTTGCTGGGGCAGAACGCTTTTGCCAGCGAATGGTACCGGTGATATATTCGGGGTTGAATCTTCAGCAATAACAATTCGTTCGGTGCCGCTAACGCCAGCTTCATGCATTAGATTAAGTCACACCTGTCCTAACAATTATAAAAACTACCTGATTTAACAATTTTTTCCATTCAAGTCATTCAATTTTGTTCAATTTCTCAAAAGTACCCCCTGTTTTAAACTATGCTGTCCTAAAAATTAAATTCAAGCTGTAATCGTTCCGGTTCCGGAGGTTTTGTGAATGGCTGGTCAAGCCATTGTCGTAAGTCACGGTAAACAAAGAGATTCCACTTC
>JAKIUY010000130.1 GCA_021647315.1 Victivallaceae bacterium | reverse complement strand
GCGAGCCTGCGAGCGGTTTATGCTGATTTTCCGCTTGAATTATGACTGCGAAATGATACTCAACATCATTTAAAAGACACCAGAAAAACTTTCATCTTTTTTCATGCCGCTTTTGACACTACCATTTTATTGTTAACTAACATTTATTCGCGAATGGATTCGCGAATAGTAAATCGACGGCAACACTATTATCAAATTGAAATAGGTTGGAACATCTATTATTGACTTAAAGATGCAGTCACTGATACTAAACATAATTACTATTTTGATAATTACAACTAAAACATCTAATTTGCCTGACGCTCTTTCAGCAAATTATCAAAATATTCGATGGTTAACCCAAGTCCTTCACGCAGCTGGGTGGTTGGTTCCCAGTTGAGAATAGCTTTGGCTTTACTGATATTTGGCTGACGTTGCTTAGGATCATCTACCGGTAGTGGACGATAGACCAGTTTTGATTTTGAACCGGTCAGCTCGATAATATTTTCCGCCAGTTGACGGATTGTAAATTCATTGGGATTACCGATATTGATCGGTCCGTTGATATCCGGCGGTGTATTCATCATTCTGATTAACGCGTCAACCAGGTCATCGCGGTAACAGAAACTACGGGTCTGTTCGCCGCTGCCATAAAGGGTGATATCTTCATTTTTCAGTGCCTGAATGATAAAATTGCTCACTACCCGACCATCATTGGGATGCATCTTCGGTCCGTAGGTATTGAAAATGCGGACGATTTTGGTTTCAACCCCATATTGCTGGTTATAGTTGAAAAACAGGGTTTCGGCGCAGCGTTTGCCTTCATCATAGCAGGAACGCGGTCCCATGGTATTGACATTGCCCCAGTATTCTTCAACCTGAGGATGCACATTGGGGTCACCATAGACTTCTGATGTGGAGGTATGGAGAATCTTTGCTTTGATGCGTTTTGCCAACCCCAGAACATTAATCGCGCCATGGACGCAGGTTTTGACTGTCTGTACCGGGTCGAACTGATAGTGCACCGGTGAAGCGGGGCAGGCCAGGTTATAAATTTCATCAGCCTCGACATAGATCGGGAATGTTACATCCTGACGGATAATTTCAAACCGCGAGTTCTCCATCAAATGGTAGATATTACGCTTATCACCAGTAAAAAAATTATCCATGCAGATAACTTCATTCCCCTGTTCAAGTAGTTTTTCACATAAGAATGAACCGAGAAAGCCACTGCCTCCGGTAACTAGGATTGTTTTACTCATAATATCGCTCCAATATATTAAATCTAATAAAAAATTATTACGCTATGCTTCATCTGTTACTGCGTTCGCGTCTGTCTAAAAAAGTTCCGTCAAAGCCGGTTTTGTTCATTTTATTCCGTCAAGCTGATTGTCTTTATCTCAATATACAACGCTGAACGATAAGATACAAGAATTTTTCCCCGACCGTGAGCTCAACTGAAGGTTTTATAGCGAAAACTCTTGAAATTACGACTGAAAGCTGTAATATATCTGAATAGATTTTAAAATATAAATGAGCCTGAATTAAAATTTAAGGAATATAGCTAATGGCTAAAAATGATAACAGTCGCGAACCGGCATTTGAAGAGGCGTTGGCTAAACTTGAGTCGCTGGTTGAAAAAATGGAAGAGGGTGATTTGCCACTTGATAAAATGATTGATTGTTTTGAACGCGGTACTGCTTTGGCAAATTTATGTGACAGAAAACTTAAGGCATTGGAGAAAAAAATCCAGGTACTGGTCAATGAAAATGAGGATGGCGGCGAGTGGAGTGATTTTGATAAATCATCCGAACGCAGTGACGCAACTATTGGAACTCCGGAAAAAACAGAGACTGAGACAGCAACGGAAGTAGAGTCAGATTTACTGTTTTAAAACTGGAAACTGGAAACTGGAAACTGGAAGCTAGAAACTAGAAGCTAGAAACTGGAAACTAAAACGGGCTGTGGGTATTTGGGTAAAATAAGCTCACAGAGTAAGTTTAATCTTTTCTTTTCTGAAGCATATTGATTACCACTGCGTGGAAATTGCTCAAAAGACAGCAAAGCTGTCAGACGGAATATAGTGAGAGTTTCCGTTCAGACATTAAATAATAAAAGGACTATATGAAAAATATTAGAATAGAAACTGACAGTATGGGGTCAATTGAGGTGTCGGCAGATAAATATTGGGGTGCTCAGACACAACGTTCACTGACCCATTTTGATATCGGCGGCAATCTGATGCCTCCTGAAATTATTCATGCAATGGGCATTCTGAAATTGGCGGCAGCTCAGACCAATCTGAATTTAGATAAATTATCCGGCGATAAGGCTGAACTCATTATGAATGCGGCTCAGGAAGTTATTAACGGCAAACTTGATGAACATTTTCCATTGGTCGTCTGGCAGACTGGCAGTGGCACTCAGACCAATATGAATTGCAATGAAGTAATCGCCAACCGGGCGATTGAAATTTCCGGCGGAGTGCTTGGCAGTCAGCAGCCAATCCATCCGAATAACGATGTTAACATGTCGCAATCATCCAATGATACTTTCCCGACCGCAATGCATATCGCCGCCGTTGAAGTTATCAAACAAAATCTCCTGCCACGGGTTTGGGAATTTCGCGATGCACTTAACTGTAAAGCTGAAGCTTTCGCCGATATTATTAAAATCGGGCGCACTCACCTGCAGGATGCTGTGCCATTGACGCTTGGACAGGAGTTTTCAGGTTATGTGGCGCAACTTGATTTCGCAATAAAAAACATTGAAGCCTCACTTGATGGACTTTATCAGCTGGCACTTGGCGGAACAGCTGTTGGTACCGGGTTGAATACTCATCCTGACTTTGCAGTCAAAGCGGCGGCAATTATCGCTGATTTAACCGGGGAACCATTTATTTCTGCACCTAATAAATTTGCTGCTTTGGCGGCTCATGATGAAATAGTTGCTGCCAGCAGCGCCCTGAAAGGTTTGGCATGTGTGTTAATAAAAATAGCCAATGATCTGCGCTGGCTTGGGTCAGGACCACGTTGCGGTATAGGCGAACTGATCCTGCCAGCCAATGAACCGGGTTCTTCCATCATGCCCGGCAAGGTAAATCCGACTCAATGCGAAGCGATGATTATGGCTGCGACCCAGGTGATTGGGCTTGATACAGCAGTGACAATTGCCGGATCGCAGGGTAATTTTGAACTTAATGTTTTCAAGCCGATGATGATTTTTAATCTTCTCAGTTCATGTCGACTATTGGGGGATTCATGTCATAGCGCAACCCTGCACATGATAAATGACCTGGAACCGCAACGGGAAAAGATCGCGGAATACCTGGATTCATCATTGATGCTGGTTACTGCGCTCAATCAGGAACTTGGCTACGACAGGGCTGCAGAAATCGCCCACGTTGCTCACTGTGAAAAACTGACGCTTAAGGAAACTTGTCTGAAATTAGGCTATCTGGATGCTGTGGAATTTGACCGCATTGTCGATCCGAAAAAAATGATCTAACAAGACGCTGCTTGAAAAGAATTTCAAAAAACGAAATCTTTTCAAACATCGTCTATGAGGGAAACGATAATCAGACTATTCGTTTAAGTACTTCACGTAAAGCTATTCGCCAGTTGATGGGAGTTAGCTCAAGGGCTTGATAGGTGGAGCTTTTATCTAATATTGAATAGGCCGGACGCGGTGCCGGGGTCGGATAATCTGTTGTGGTTATCGGTTTCAGCCTGGCGGCGTTTGAATCGAGTAGACCAATAGCAATACTTTCTTCACGAATAGCTGCCGCAAAATCATACCAGCTGGCTGCTCCGTCATCCGTCCAGTGAAAAATACCGCTAAGCTGTGGTTTTTTTGCGAATGCCCAGACTGTTGTTGCCAAAGTCGCAGCGGATGTCGGGGTGCCGATTTGATCAGCAATGATACCAAGTTCATCGCGTTCATTCATCAGTCTTAACATGGTTTTAAGAAAATTTTGTCCGTATGGCGAATATAGCCATGCGGTGCGGATAATAACCGATTTTCCCGGCATGAGTCGCTGTAGCTCCTGCTCCCCGGCAAGTTTGCTTTGTCCGTAGACACTAGCCGGATTGGTTGGTAAATCAGGCTGACAGGGAGAACAGCCGGAACCGTCAAAAACATAATCGGTTGAGATATGAATTATTGATGTGGAGTTCTGGCTGGCGGCTACGGCCATAATTTTTACGGCATCACAATTTACTGCGTATGCCGCTTCAGCGTTAGTTTCAGCTTTGTCAACTGCAGTATAGGCGGCGGCATTGATAATCAACTGCGGTTTCAGCTCGTTAACAAAATTATCAACCGCAACTTGATCGGTAATGTCGAGAGTATCAATATCAACTGCCGTGATGGCTATATCGGGCGGAGCTAAACGTAATAATTCCTGTCCAAGTTGACCTTTACAGCCGGTAATTATAACTTTCATAGCTTCTACCTTTAAAATATAAAATTATTATCAGCCTGCGCCAACAGCGGTAGTAACAAATCTTTCTCTGAAAGTCCAGGCTTGATTATCGGCCACTCAATGCCGACCGCGGGGTCATTCCATGCAATACCTCCCTCGGCAGCCAGACAGTAATTGGCTGAAGCTTTATAGTGGATTTCAGCTTCATTGCTCAAAACAGTGAAGCCATGTGCAAACCCGACTGGAACATAAATCATTTTGCGGTTTTCAGCGGACAATTCTACGCCGAACCATTTGCCGTAATCCGGTGATCCTTGGCGGATGTCGACTACTACATCGTAAATCGTGCCGAAGAGCACTCTGACCAGTTTTGCCTGGGCATGTGGTGCTTTTTGGTAGTGCATCCCGCGAACAACTCCACTGGCTGAACTCGAATGATTATCCTGAACAAATTCATCAGTGATTCCAGCTTCTGCAAAATCGGTTTGCTTATAGGTTTCCATAAAAAAACCACGGTCATCCGGAAAAACGCGTGGTGCAATAATTTTAACCCCGCTTAACGGGGCATCTTTAAAAATAAATGGCATTTATATTCCTTAACTATTAATTTCTGCTGAAATTTCTTTTAGGTAATCGGCGTATGAACTTTTGCCGTACCCGGCAATCAATTTTTCCAGCTGTTCCATGTTGATCCAGCCTTTACGTAATGCTATCTCTTCCAGACAGGCAATTTTCAGACCTTGACGGCGTTCCATCATGGCGACATAATTTGATGCATCAAGCAACGAAGCATGAGTGCCGGTATCAAGCCAGGCTGTGCCGCGACTCATGACCTGAACATCAAGTTTATTCTGTTCAAGATAGACTTTATTGACATCAGTAATTTCCAGTTCCCCTCGCTGAGAAGGTTTTATCTGTTTTGCAATATTAACAATGTTGTTGTCATAAAAATAGAGCCCGGTTACCGCATAGCGAGATTTTGCCTGAAGTGGTTTTTCTTCAATACTTATCGCTTTGCCAGTAGCGTCAAACTCAACTACTCCATAACGTTCCGGGTCACTGACCGGATAGGCAAAAACTGTCGCGCCATCCACTTTTTTTACTGCACCAGTCAACAGTTCAGTAAAATGGTGACCGTAAAAAATATTATCTCCCAGCACCAGCGCACATGGTGAATTACCGATAAATTGTTCGCCGATGAGGAATGCCTGCGCCAATCCGTCAGGACTAGCTTGAACAGCATAAGAAATATTTATGCCCAACTTGGAGCCATCCTGTAATAGCTCTTCAAAACGCGGTGTATCATGCGGTGTAGAAATAATCAGAATATCTTTAATTCCGGCCAGCATCAGCACTGATAACGGATAAAAAATCATTGGTTTATCATAGACCGGCAGCAACTGTTTTGAGATAACTTGAGTTGACGGATAGAGCCTGGTGCCACTCCCTCCGGCAAGAATTATACCTTTATACATACTTAACTCCTATTGAAATAGTCAAATTGTTATTACTCTGCAAATATAGCATTTTTAAAACAAATAGCAATTTGTTCTGTTTATTGTTTTGTAGTAAGAGATGATTGTTTAGTAATGCGTCAATGTGTCATTAAGGGACAGGTTGATTATACCCGCACCATGAGGGATTCACGGGCGAATCTGTTTCATTTTTTTGCCGATCATTAAGGGACAGGTTGATTATACCCGTTCGCACCATGAGGGATTCACGGGCGAATCTGTTTCGTTCATCATCATTAAGGGACAGGTTGATTATACCCGTTCGCACCATGAGGGATTCACGGGCGAATCTGTTTCGTTCATCATCATTAAGGGACAGGTTGATTATACTCTTGCTGGAGTGACTTTATTCAGGATTTAAATCCGTATATGGAGAAATATTTGTGTTGAAAACTAAACACCGTTGCCATCATCATTAAGGGACAGGTTGATTATACCATAAAATCATTCTTGTACAGTTTGATCTCGAAATTAACTGAATCGATAGTTTTTGTTCAGACACTATTTAGTATTTGTTTGGGCTTTGGAAAGTTGTTTTTCTCGCAAATAGAGTTATATTAATCTAGACAGTCTAGACTTATTTATATATTTGGAGGTTTATAAAATGAATGCAGCGAACAACACTTGGCAGTTGCAAACAGCCAAAAACAGATTTAGTGAGGTTATTAATTACGCTTTGTCGGGACATCCACAATTGGTAACAAGAAACGGGAAACCGGCTGTTTATGTAATATCGGCGGAAAGTTATGAAAAAAAGGAAAAAAGAAAGAGTTTAAAATCCCTTTTACTTAATTCTCCATGCAAAAATATTGAATTTAACATATCGCGTGATAAATCCGATTCAGGCAGGAGAGTTGAACTTTGAGTTTTCTAATAGATACATGCGTTATTTCTGAATTAAGAAAATTTTCTCCAGATCCGGCTGTGCTTAAATGGTTTGCGGCGGTGGATGAAGAAGATTTATTTATCAGTGTGCTTACTTTTGGAGAGATCGAATATGGTATTACTATTTTACCTAGCGGAAGAAAGCAATCTGCTATTATGGAATGGTTTGAGGAATTAAAATCACATTTCAAGCATCAGAGTATTGATGTTACTCCTGAAGTTGCATCCAGGTGGGGCGTAATGCGTGGAGTCATGCAACGCCGGGGGATTTCAGCTTCTGTCGTTGACGGTCTAATCGCCGCAACGGCAATAGATCGAAATTTTTTACTTATAACAAGAAATGTTAATGATTTTAAAGACACTGGTGCGAGAATTTTTAACCCATGGGAATCTTAACTATCTATAGATAATTGGCTCCGCCAGAAAGTTTCTCTTTTTTTGAGATATTAGATTGCAAGAGGAGGATCTGAACGGTAAATTATCAGCTCCAGTAGAAAATTTTAGCTTAAGGTAAAGCATGTCAATAGAAAACAGCGAAAATGCAGTGATTACAATATTATTGCCGCATTACAGAACACCGGAACTGGCAAAACTTTGTTTGCGGTCACTGAAAAAACATACTGACCTGAATAAAATTAAAGTTATTGTCATGGATAATAATTCCGGTGATGAGTCGATTGAATACCTGAGAAGTCTGAAATGGATTACCCTGATTGAGCGAGAGACTGTTGATGGTGAAACGCCGTCTGAATCACATGTTCGCGCCATGGCATTAGGCATGGAACAGGTTACTACGCCTTATGTGTTGTCATTGCATACTGACACCGTGGTTACTTCAGATAGTTGGTTGGAATTCCTATTGCAAACGATTGAGGAAGAAGAAAATATTGCTGGAGTCGGAAGTTGGAAACTTGAATATAAATCACCATTAAGACGCTGGCTGAAGGCAATTGAAGAGTTTTGGCAATTGAAAATATGGTATCCGGTCACAGGCCAGGGTAGTGGAAAAATAGTCGGAGCCGGGAAAAATCATTATTTCCTGCGCAGTCATTGTGCACTCTATAAGACTGACTTGGTGCGTCAATATACCGACGGTTTTGGTGACAGCGGTGAATGTGCTGGTAAAGGAATGCATCGCAAACTTGCCGAAAAGGGTTTCAAACTGCTTTTTATTCCATCCGAAAAGTTGATAAATTATATGCAGCACCTTAATCATGCAACGATGATTTTAAATCCGGAGATTGCAGGCAAGAAAACCGGTAAACCAAAAGCTCGCAGACGGATTAAGAAAGAGTTACGTTCAATCGGCTACAGTCAGATTCTCAATGACAGTTCACTGGATTAATTTATCTTGCTTCGCAATCTAAATGTGAAAATTTATTTTCTCCAGCAAATTATTGTAATCTTGCGGCATATTAATAGTTTCGGCGTCGGGGTGTTGACCTTTAAACCAATTAAGCTGTCGCCGGGCCAGTTGCCAGGTGGCGGTGGCAATTTTATCTTGAATCTCAGCTTGAGCGATCTTACCATCAAGATAGTCACTGATAATA
Source organism: Victivallaceae bacterium (assembly GCA_021647315.1). Classification (GTDB taxonomy): domain Bacteria; phylum Verrucomicrobiota; class Lentisphaeria; order Victivallales; family Victivallaceae; genus JAKIUY01. The sequence continues at coordinate 4,002 of JAKIUY010000130.1, read as the reverse complement.
CGGTATCCCAATACCTGATGTGCGGTGGGTGAATCAAATATGCCACGTTGACGAAAATCCTCGACCTCTCCAATCCAACCGGCTGCCAACATTTCTCCGGTGCGTTGCCGAATACGTTTTTTGAGTTCATCACGATCCCAGACCAGATTCCAACAAATTGCCGGATATTGCAGTTCAGGCACTTTATTAGTCTGCAATGCTGTAATTGAACTGCCGGTCAGGGTAAATACTTCATAGGCGCGAATCAGTTTACGGCAGTGTTTATGCCAGCGGGCAAAATCTTCAGGATCACATTTTCCCATAATCACTTTAAGCTTTTCAAATCCAGCTGGATTATCAAATTTAGCATCTAGCTCAGTGCGTAGCGTCGCATCGCCGGGCAAGGGATCTAAACCGTAAAGCAGGGCTTTCAGATACATCCCGGTACCACCAACAATCACCGGCAGTTTGCCGCGACTGCGAATATCATCTATTGCAATCTGGGCGAGTTTCACATAACGGTAAACATCAATTTTTTCAGAAATATCGACAATATCAATCAAGTGATGTCGAACTCGTTGCTGTTCTTCCGCTGTCGGTTTTGCCACTCCGATATTGAGATTACTATAAAGCTGCATTGAGTCAGCAGAAATTATTTCGCCATCCAACGCTTCAGCGATATAGAGTGCCAGTGAACTTTTTCCACTGGCAGTTGCTCCCATAATTACCGGGAAACGGTTATCTGAATTATTTTCCATTAAAATATCCCACAGACGTTTGTCTGACTTATATATATTTCTTAAAACTCCGCAACTATCATTGCTACAGACACAGAAGAATAATGTCGAAAGTCTTTACTTAACTATAATTTCTAGAAAATACAGACATAAGAAGTTTTTTCAAGTCCAGCAAGCATAAAAGAGCCAGCATTCACCTATTTCGTGTTTAAACAAAAAAATGTGTAATTGTCATGATTTTCGTATTTGGATCATCATAAAGGGACAGGTTAAAATATCATCATAAAGGGACAGGTTAAAATATCATAAAGGGACAGGTTAAAATATCATAAAGGGACAGGTTAAAATATCATAAAGGGTATTTCGTTGACATTAAACTTTCAAAGCAGCACAAATGAAGTATGGTAATAGTTGATAACATGAGGCAGTAGAAACAATAAACAGGAATCAATATAATGGAACTCGGCAGTTTTGATAATTTGACCCCGGATATCATGATCGATGCGGTGGAACAGGCCATTGGCCGTCGCATGAGCGGCCTGGCGGCGCCTTTGCCAAGCTATATAAACCGGGTTTATGAAGTACAGACAATGGACGGGGAACGTTTAATTGCCAAATTCTATCGTCCGGGACGCTGGACCCACGAGGCTATTCTCGAAGAGCACCAGTTTGTTATGGACTGTGCTGCAGACGAGATCCCGGTAATTGCACCACAGGTGTTGCCTAACGGAAAAACTATCGGTGTTACTGATGATAACAATTTTTTTGTGCTTTATTCTAAGCGTTTCGGCCGTGAACTGGAGATAAATCAGGATGAAGAGTGGATACGACTGGGCCGGGTGGTTGCCCGCATGCATTTAGCCGGGGCACGCGATGACGCACCGGAAAGAATCAGGCTTCATCCTGATTCATCAACCGCCAACGATATCCGTTCATTACTTGACGGTGGCTTTATTCCGTCTGAATGCCATACCGACTTTATTAACGTCACGACAAAAATAATGCAAGAGCTGAATGGCTTATTTGATGATATAGAATATATCAGAATCCATGGCGACTGTCATCGGGCAAATATACTGGAACGCCCAGGTGAAGGGTTAATGATTATTGACTTTGATGATATGATGACCGGGCCACCGGTTCAGGATCTATGGTTGCTACTGCCGGGATACGCCATGGACTGCCAGCGTGAAATTAACCTTATAATTGAAGGTTACTGCGAAATGCGAGATTTCGATGAATGGACTGTTAGATTAATCGAACCGCTGCGGATTATGCGGCTGATCTACTTTCTGGCGTGGTGTGCTAGGCAGAGCAGTGATCTTAAATTCAAACATCACTTCCCTGACTGGGGTGATAATGCATTCTGGCGTCGGGAAATAGTTGATCTGCATGACCAATTGGGACGCATCAAAGCGTGGCAGGATGGCAATTCAGGCAATTCAATCTCCGTGATCAACGGCATCTATTCAGAACGTCTCATGACCGAATTCTAAACAGGTATTAGTCTGTCTTTTCTCCGCTTCGCGGGGACTGAAACCATTATTCATTGACAAATAATTTTTACATACTATTTCTCCAGTTCAAGCTTGACAAAGGCAATATCAAGGTTTAGCTTTATTTTATAATTCAAGCTAAAAATGGTTGAGGAAATATTTATGGCGACAAGAAAAAGTCCTCCTGAGGCAATTCATGGAGATATAGCTTCAGCACCACAGGCATATTTACGGAACATTACCGGCTTCACTCTATTGACAAAGGAAGAAGAGGTCAAGCTGGCAGAAGCTATTCATGGCACAGATTCTGATGCTTGCGACGAAGCATTATCTCAGCTGACAACCAGCAATCTGCGCCTGGTAATCAAAATAGCCAACCAATTTCTTGGTCGGGGTATATCCCGTCATGACCTGATTTCGGAAGGCAATGTCGGCTTGCTGATTGCAGCAAAGAAATTCCGCCCGGACAAGGGAGCACGCTTCAGTACTTATAGTGCCTGGTGGATAAAACAATCGATGCGCCGAGCAATAGCGGAACAGAGTCGAACCATCAGAATTCCAGTACAGTCTCTGGAAAAAATCCATAAAGTTCTAGGAACGATTTCCCGTCTGAAAAAAGAACTTGCACGCGTACCCAGTGACAAAGAAGTCGGTGATGAAGTAAACCTCAGTGCTCGTACCGTATCACGATTGCGTCATGTTTCATTGTCAACCTACTCAATTAATGAACTCCTAGTAGAAGGTGAAAACAATGAAATTGGCGATATTATTCCCGATCCCAAGAGTTTGCCACCAGACAAAATTCTCTGCGATGTGGAGTTAATGAATAAGCTTTACGACTTGATTGAAGAATTTGATGAACGCGAGCGTAAGATATTAATCATGCGTTTCGGGCTGGATGGTGAAGGTATCATGACGTTGGAAGAGACTGGCCTAGCAGTCGGTTGCACCAGAGAACGAGTCCGTCAACTCCAGAATCTGGCCATTAGCAAACTCAGAATAACCATGAAAGCCAAAGGCTTTTAGATTTTCCCGCTCCCATTATCTCCTAATCAGGTGGCACCTGAAGGCAGATACCGCTTCAAACTCCGCAACTGCGTTGCTACGGAAGCGAAGATGAAATTAAAAGTCTTGCCAAAAAATAACAGGACTTTAGACTTAGGATATAACATAATAATAGCTATTTTTTGATTATTTGCTATTTAAATTACTCATGATTGTATTATATTAATTGGGTTTGAATATGATATTCAATTTGACAACACAGAACTGTATTTCGCAAAGTCCTTTTTATGCGATATCATCATGGGACAGAATAGTCGGCATGATCGGGCGCGATTTTGAGCAGACAGAATTTGACGCTATGATATTTGAGCACTGTAACATGATACATACTTGTTTCATGTCAATCAGTATTGATGTTATTTTTGTCAATCGCAGCAATATTGTCTGTGGTCTGCGAGAGTCACTTAGACCATGGCATCCGTTTGTCAGATGTGGCGATGCCTATTTTACTCTGGAAGTGCCAATTGGAACAATCTGCGGAACCGGAACCGCAATCGGCGATATTGTCGATTTACAGGCAGAGCTCAGTGGTGCAGTTCTGAATAAAAAGAAAAATGAAGATTTTATGGGTGCGGTCAATGCCGCAATCCCATTTGTAGCGGTAGTGTCAAAAGCGGCATGAAAAAAGATGAAAGTTTTTCTGGTGTCTTTTAAATGATGTTGAGTATCATTTCGCAGTCATAATTCAAGCGGAAAATCAGCATAAACCGCTCGCAGGCTCGCTA
>JAKIUY010000129.1 GCA_021647315.1 Victivallaceae bacterium | reverse complement strand
TGCCTTTACAAGATAAAAATAAACCATAATTAAATTAGATTTAAGTAAAATTTCAATAATATTTTAGCAGTTTTTTAACAATAAATAATTAACCCAAAAATACATCAAAAAAGGTGCGGAATGTGTGCTCTAACTAAAAGATGAACATGATTACTCGTTACAATATAATCCAATACGTCAATGTGGTAACGTTGTACTGCCTTGAAAAGAGTTCTAATATAAAAGTTACGGTATTTTGCATAACGGAACAAGAATTCACGATTATGACAGCGGTGGGTTATGTGATAGCAAGCTCCAGACTGCCAGCCTCTTCTTTTTCTCGGCATAACTCCTCCTGTCAGTTTAACTTATGTGTCTCTATACCAATAAACTCTTTCATTGCATGTTTTTCAAGTCCTTTTCTGCCAAATAAGCATAAATACCTTATTTTAATATACTGCACCTCAATTTATTAAAATAAGAGTAAAAAATAGCAAAAAATTAATATATTTCATGCTTAATATTTTTATTTAAAAGGGACAGACCCCGAAAACAGTACAGACCCCGAAAACAGGCCGAAAACAGTAACGATGGACGACTGATTGCCACCACCGATGCGTTCAATAACAGAATTGAATTAACCCATAACATTTCAGACCGCACCGAAGCCGTCACCGACCGCATGGGCAACACCACACTTCACGCCTATGATACCCGTGGCAATATTACCAGCACTACCGACAACCACGGTAACACCTCTTACATCACCTATGATGATAATAACAATGAATTGACTACAACCGATCCGCTGGGTAATACCAGCATCTATACATATGACAGCACTGACAACCTTACATCCGTAACCGATGCGCTAGGTAATACTAGCACCTACACTTACGACCGTTACGGTAATCAACTTACTTCTATTGACTCATTGGGTAATACTTCCACTAATGTCTATGATGCAACTGGTAATTTGCTGTCAACAACCAATGCCCTCGGTCAGACCACTACCATGGGTTATGACGGAAACGGTAATCTTACTGCTACTTACGATGCCCTTGGTAATCTAACCGCTTCTTATAATTACGATGCTTCTGGGAATATGGCATCAACGACAGATGCCAATAACATCACCCGCACCTTCACCTATGACAACAATGGCAATCAACTTACCACGACACAGATCGTTGACGGTGAAACCATTACTTCCATAATCAACTACAACGCCGCCAGTCAGATTACTTCAACTGTTGATCCTGAAGGCAATACGACAAGTACGCTTTATAATAAAATAGGTAAACCGTATCAAACAACTGATAAACTCGGTAATATTACCCGAACCACCTATGATGACCGGGGCAATGTGATAAAAACTGAATACCCTGATGGTACAATTTCCCGTAGTGCCTACGATGCCAATGGCAGAGCCTATATCTCTCAGGACAGACATGATCCTGATGATGCTACTGCGGTGATTAACGGCTCTCATACTATTTATAATTCTATTGGTCAAGTTGTTCGCACTGAACGGCTCAAAAATGTAAAAATAACAACTTCAACCGTTAACGGTATTACTGAATACGGCTATACCGCTACAGATACTATATCTTTCACGCTAACCGAATACGACAGAGCTGGTCGTGTAATAAAATCCACCGCCACCAATGGTGCAATCAGCAGAAATGAATATGACAATGCTGGTCGTACTCTTGCAGTAATTGACACTTTCGGCAACCGTACCAGCTACACCTACAACGCCGCCGGTCAGCAGACTATGGTAACCGACGCTCTCGGACGCCAAACTAAATACGAATACGATGCCCTCGGTCGCCGTGTCCGTACCAGCTTCGCCGATAATACATTTACCGCCGTTGAATACAACACCCTCGGACAGAAGATCAAAGAAACTGACCAGGCTGGTTTAAGCAACGAGTTTGAGTATGATATTCAAGGCAGACTGGTAAAAGTCACCAAACCACCAGTTGATAATGGTTCGGGCACCCTGGTCTCGCCTGTCTACTCTTACACTTATGACAACTACGGTAGACAGATTGAAATTACCGATCCGCTTAACCGTAAAACAACTTTCACCTACGATAAATACGGCAGACAACTTACCCGTACATTACCCATGGGACAGAGTGAATCTCAGGCATATAACAACCTCGGGCAATTAATTTCCAAGACTGACTTCAATGGACAGAAAACCAAGTTCGTCTATGATAATTACGGACGTCCAGTTGAGAACCTCTTCTTAAATACTGGGGAAACTGTTGCTGCCGAATCGGTGGAACTGAAATATGACCACCTCGGCAGGCAGTCAAAAATTATCAAAAAAATTGCCGGAACAACCACTCGCACCACTGAATATGTCTACAATGATTTTGGTCAGCTATCACAGCTGGTATCCCCTGAAGGTACAATTAATTACACCTATAACTGGAAAACCGGTCAGAAAATCAATATCTCAACGAACAATACCAGCACCGGTTACGACTATGATGACTTTGGTAGACTGCAAACCGTAACCCTGAACAAACGAAATGGACAGACCCTGTCCGCCCCGGAAGTGACTGCGTACAATTATAGCGTAGTCGGATTAAGAAGCAGTATGACATTGCCAAATGGAGTTAAAACAGAGTATGTTTATAATGACTTAAACCGTTTGACTAATCTTACTCATAAAAACATTTCAGGCGATATTCTTTCCAGCTATAGCTACACCCTGACAAAAAACGGTAAACGTAAAGGTATTCATGAGGAAAGGCTGGAAAGTGATAACAGTTATTCCGCAACTGATATTTCCTATGAATATGACGGTTTAAGCAGATTGGTTTTAGAATCATCGACTTCAACTGCAAGTGAGCTCAATTTCAGTAATCAGTATACCTACGATTTAACCGGCAACCGGTTAAAGAAAAGCAGCTTAGGCGTCTCACCTGAGAATATTGACTATACCTATAATGACAATGACCAGCTTATTACTGAAACCAGTAATACCAAAGGCGGTTTAACTTATGATTATGACGCTAACGGCAGTCTAATCAGCAAAACGGGACAAAATGCCACTTACACTTATACCTATAATTTACAGAACAGATTGGCAACGGCTGACATTCAGCGAACTGAAAACGGTGGTAGTGTCTCAATCCAGTCAAACTATGTTTATAATCAATCAGGTATCAGAGTCCGTGCCAATAACACAGTTAACAGCATAACCCAAAATCGTATATTTTTACTGGATGCTGGACTTACCGGATATAGTCAGGTACTGGAGGAGTTTGATGCAATAGGCGGAGTCCCTGTTATTTCATATACTCTCGGTGATGATATAATTTCTCAAGCCTCAATTCAAAATTCATCATTAATAACTCATCATTTCTTATACGACGGTCACGGCTCAACCAGATTATTAACTGATAATACCAGTACTGTCACAGATACATACAATTACGATGCTTATGGCATACAACTCGGTCCGACTTCAAATATCACCAATCGGGCGACTACTGATCTACTCTATTCCGGCGAACAATTTGACAATGAGCTCCAAATGCAGTATCTTAGAGCTAGGTATTACGACCAGAACAATGGCACATTCAACCGCTTGGATCCGTTAACAGGTAATTCTTTATATATTTATTGCAGTGGAGATCCTGTAAACAATTCTGATCCAACAGGGATGTATGAGATAGATGTCCATCAATTTTTAACAATATATTTGGCAAGGGCAGCAGGATTTAATAATAATACAGCAACTAAAATAGGACTAGCAACTCAAAAATTAGATCATCCTAAGGATTCACGAAATGCAATGAATAGTACTTTTTCTATGTGGAAATATCATTTTCCATCAAGATCAAGTATGTATGAATTAGAAAAAGCTGTCACTGCTGATTCCTATAATTTTACTAAAGTTGGTGAGTTTATTCATGCTTTACAAGACACATATGGTCATAGTACTGGTGTTGGAGATAGGACTTGGGAATACTATGGAGATTTTTTAATGTTTAAGAGTGGAGGTTTGTTGGGTCACGCATTCCAAGGACATAGACCAGATCACACTTGGCGTGATGTAGCAAAAGCTATGAAAATGGCAAAAAAAATACATACAGCCCTAAGATTAATAGCACTTCGGACTAATGCAACTGGCACTGTTCAAAGATTTACTGCAATTGAAAATACTGTAAGAAATTTTTTGAAATATGAACCGTCTCTATATACTCAGTATTATGGAGGACTTTATGCTGTTGAAAGTGTCTCTACAAGTGGATATGAAGCAAAGATCAAACTTCTTGATCCGCAATTTAAACTTCCTGGTTATGCTCAAAAAGAATATATGTCGAAAAGTCAGCATATTACCGACAAGATAAATAGTGCTAGTTATAGCTTCATGAATCAACTTCAAAGCTTTTTTTTCAATATAGAATACTATTAAAGGAAATTTTAAAATGAAAACAGGAATTATTATTATGTTCTCTGTATTGGCAACTATATCATGTGATAATAGGAAAAGAAGCAATTTCATTCCATTGAAAAATGGCTTTGGCTATGTCTATATTGAAAGCGGGATACATGTTTCTGCAACAGCAGAACTTTATTATAAAGACTCTAAAGGCAATCAAACACTGATTTGGGATATTCCAGCTGATGTCAATCAAATATATTTTCACAAAAACACGGCTATATTCATGGGGTTTAAACCTGCAAAAGATAATTCAAGATTAGTAGATCGTCTGTTTGTTGCCCAAGCTCCCCAAAAGGCTGTTGATGTGACTAATGATGTGTTGAAAATTTGCCTTGAGCAATCAAAACCTACAGGAATATCAGAAGATATTATTTACAAAAGAGCAACTATTGCAACTGTTTCTGAAAAAAACGGCATGTTACAAATAATTTTTATTATTCAAGTAAAGGGCTGGCCACAGGTTAAATGTAACATATCTTGGGAAACAGTCAAAATGCTTTTTGATAAGCAGGTTAAGAAAAAATAAGTTTGTGATGATAAAAATAACTAATAAACATTGCTATGAATATAAAAAATGCCTTTAGTTTTATAAAAAGTATGTGTTGATTGAAAATTACAATAATTAAGATGATAAAATTGATATTATAGGCTTTAGTAGAGGGGCTATTATGGCTGCCATATTTGCCAATGTTATTATGACTTACGGAATACCTAAAACAGCTCCAAGGGCTTCAGTTGATTCATTACAGCTTAACAAAAACATAGATGCATATAAAGCACCAACTATACGTTTTCTTGGTTTGTTTGATCCTGTAGCCGGGCCCAGCGGCATGCGTGCACCGTCCAGTATCCCATCGAATGTTCAAAAGACTGCCATTGCGTATGCATGGGATGAAAAAAGAAAGGCTTTTAAACAATCATTCTTTTCAGGCAGTTATATTAAAGATAAATTTTTCCCCGGCTGTCATTCTGATATCGGGGGTGGTTATAAACAGTCGGGTCTATCATATAATGTTATGCGATGGATGGTTGGTCAAGGTGGGTATCCCTTCAGAATGCCTTCAATGGGTAATTATAGAATGACATCAGAAACAGTAAGACATCAGGAAACTCAATGGTATTGGGCTGTTACTGACATAATACTGTCGCCATTTTTATAAACTAGATCTTGTTTGGGTTTTAAAATCAACTAATTTGATATGTATTAATAAAGGAGCTGGACATGAGGTTAAAAAAAATGGAACTCTTAACTGTTATTGTCGCAATAATAATTGTTGTAGCATTATCATCATGTATGTTTTTCCCTATAAGGAGATATCATGTAATGTTTAGAAACATGACTTATCATGAAATTGTTTTTGATGCCGGTAAAATTGGAAGTTATCCATTTAATTTCGGAACCCTTATTCCTCCAAGTAAAAAAAATTATATGTTTATTACTGACAGTTCTCTTGACCATCTCGGGTCTATTCCTGAAACAGTTACAATTAAGTGGAAGAAATATAGTGGCAAAGCGATTGATTTTGCAAACCCTGTACAAGGCTCTGGGATTATCATTCAAAAGGTAATAGTCAAAGCCAATCTACCGAAAGGCTTTCAAGATCGCGATACCATAGTTTTTAATATTACAGACAAAGACAAAGGGCAAGTAATTCTTTCATTTATGATGAGAAAATATAAGTACGAAGTTAATTCAAAAGGCAAAAGAGTTTTTTACGGTTATACCAATGAGATCCTTAACGCTAAGAACTTGCCAGATTTCTTTAAAACAGAGGGATTTAAAAAATATTTTGAAGCAAAAAGAAAACATAACGCAGCTAAACAATTGGAGAAAAACAAACAAGACAAGGAATAAATGGGTTGTAAAAAATTACAATTACAGGATTATTTCAGGTTGATAAAACCTGAACATAATCCAATTAAATACTGCGGAGCAGGATTTACCCGCAACGGCTCTTACATTCTTCAGCTGAATGTCCGCAGCGACGGCGACCCTGCCTCGGTTTCTGTGCCGTTCGCACTGAACAGCCAGCTCAAAGTCAGTCAACTCTCATTCTCCCAGCAGGATATGATTATCCCCGTCGCCGGTATGCCGCTCTCCGTTATCCGTACCTATAATTCATTCAATGTCAATACCGATGGCGATTTCGGTCACGGCTGGACCTGGGCTATCAAGGATGTCGAGTTTAAAACCAATGCCCAGTACAGTTCATATTTTGACTATAATACTCGTGAATACTATACTGTCCGTTCCGGCGGTGGTCGTGACATCGACATCACCCTCCCGGACGGCAGACGTGTCACCTTTCGCCATCGTATGCAGCTCGTCGGCAGTATGGGCTATCGTGCCTACTGGGATGCCCCGCAGGGTGTCAATGCTACCTTAGTCCCCATTCAGGACAATAAACTTACCTATCTGCCAGGCATGTTCCCCTACTGGGAGGCCGCCGGCCCCACCACCCCGATGGATAATTTCGAGTTCTCAGGCTTCTACCTCACGATGAAAGACGGTACCAGATATACTATCGAACGTGAACCGACTGGAGTCTACTATCTCGACGATCTCTACTCTGTTGGTAATCAGGTGCAGACCTTCGGCAAAGCCCTCCTTACTGAAATTACCCAGCGTTCAGGTAATATTATTAAATTTTCCGCCGACCGGATCGAACATTTCAAAGACCAACAGGCGATGCTGGACAACACCCCGACCCGTTCTCCATAGTTTTCACCTACACCGATGGTCATATCACCGCCATTTACGACAACTCGGCCGTAGTTGACGGTATTACTGCCAGCACCCCGGCATCTTTTACCTACGAATATGATGCTAATAATGAAAAACTTATCAAAGTTAATAAACTGATCAATAAAACTACCGGCGAATACCTCACCACCGAATATGTTTACGATGAAGCCGACCGCCCCTATTTCATCACCTCCATCAAAGACCCGCGCGGTATCACCCCGATGATCTGCAACTACGACCAAAACGGCAGATTGATTTCTACCACCGACGCCTTCGGCAAAACTGTTAAATTAACCCACTCCATCGCCGACCGCACCGAAACCGTCACCGACCGCATGGGCAACCAGACCATTCACTCCTACGATACCCGTGGCAATGTCACCAGCACCACCGATGCCCACGGCAACACCTCATACATCACCTACGATGACAATAACAACGAACTGACTACAACCAATCCGCTCGGCAATGTTACCCTTTACACCTACGACAGTAGCAATAACCGCACCTCCGTCACCGATGCCCTCGGCAATACTAGCCGTTTCACCTATGACTCTTACGGCAATCAACTCACCAGCACCGATCCGCTGGGCAATACCTCTACCAATACCTACGACAGCAAAGGTAATCTGCTTTCATCTACCAACGCCCTCGGACAGACCTCATCCATGGAATATGACAGTAATGGCAACCTTACCGCCACTTACGACGCCCTCGGCAATTTAACATCTTCATTCGGTTATGATGGTAGCGGCAATATGATTAACACTACCAATGCGGCAGGATTTCTCAGGGAGTTTGATTATGATGCCAATGGCAACCAGACTGATACTTCATACGCATGGAGCGATCCAGCCGGAATTCTGCCGGACAGAACAGTCACTACTCAGACTGAATACAACTCTGCCGGTCAGGTTACATCAATAGTTGATCCTGAAGGTAATACGACAAGTACGCTTTATAATGAAATAGGCAAGCCGTATCAAACGACTGGTAAACTCGGTAATATTACAAAAACCACCTATGATGACCGTGGTAATATAGTGGAAACTCAATACGCAGACGGCACAGTCAGTCGAACCGCCTACGATGCCAACGGACGTGGCTATATTACCCAGGACAGGCATGTGCTGAATACTGCTGCTAACGGCTCACAGGTTTTTTACAACGCTATCGGCCAAGTTGTCCGCTCTGAACGCCTTAGTAATGTGAAAATCACAGTCACTGATAATAACGGCAATATTTCCGCAGTCCCCGATCTGACTAACAGTACTCAGGTTTCGTTCTCTTTAACTGAATACGACAGAGCTGGACGTGTAATAAAATCCACAGATGCTGAAGGTAATATAAGCAGAACTGAATACGATGTAATTGGCAGAACTTCAGCGGTAATTGATGCTCTGGGTAATCGTACCACTTATGAATATGATATCGCCGGACGGCAGGTTCTAGTTCGTGACGCCCTCGGTCGCGAAACTAAGTTCGAATACGATGCCCTTGGTCGCCGTGTCCGCACCATCTTCGCCGACGGAACTTATACCGCTGTTGAATACAATATTTTAGGTCAGAAAATTAAGCAGACCGATCAAAGCGGTATAAGCAGTGAATTCAGTTATGATGAATTTGGCAGATTAGCCAAAGTCACCAAACCACCAGTTGATAATGGTTCGGGCACGCTGGTCTCGCCTGTCTACTCTTATTCTTATGACATGTATGGTCGCCAGACCAAGATAACTGATCCGAAATTAAGCGAAACAACCTTTACTTATGATGCTTTAGGTCGTCAGCTTTCCCGTACTCTCCCCATGGGACAGACCGAATCTCAAACCTATAATTCGCTCGGTCAACTCGCAACCAAGACAGATTTCAAAGGACAGACCACCAAATTCACCTACGATAATTATGGCAGGTTGGAATATAAACTGTTCTACGCTACCGGTGCATCTGTTGCCAGTGAAATTATTCATTTAACCTATGATGATTTAGGCAGACCGAATCAAATTGTTAAAGAAGTTGGAGGTACAACAGAACGGGAGACAACTTATACCTATGACTCTTTCAGTAGGGTTATTAAAATAGTCAATCCGGAGGGAACAATAAATTATGAATATGATTCACTGACTGGCAGAAAAACCAAAACCTATACCGCCAAATCAGAACAGACCTATTCCTATGATGAACTAAGCAGACTAAAAACTGTAACTGTAGTCAAACGTAACGGACAAACATTATCCACCCCCGAAGTAACTACCTACAATTACACCGTCGTCGGTTCAAGAAGCAGCGTTGAATTACCAAACGGAGTTAAAACAGAGTATGTTTATAATAATTTGAACAGACTGACAAAGCTGACTCATTTTAATACCAGTAATGAAATCCTGAGTAGTTATGAATACACTTTAGCCCCGAACGGTCACCGCACAGCGGTCGCCGAGCAAAGTAGGACAGCTGCTCCCGCACTGTCACCGCCCTACAACAGAAACATCACCTACCAATATGATGCCATGAATCGTCTAGTCAAAGAGGTTTCAGAATGCGACGACACCAACCAGCCGGAACTAACCTACTCTAGTGAATATTCGTATGATTTAACCGGAAATAGAAAAAATTATTCTGTCACAAATGATTCTGTTACTACCACTATTAATTACACCTACAATGATAACGATCAATTAGAAACAGAAATATCAGATGCCAATGGCACTACAACCTATAATTATGATGCAAACGGTTCACTAATCAGCAAAACAGGTCAGGATTCCAGCTATACTTATACCTATAACCTACAGAACAGACTATCCCATGCAGTAATTGACCGCATGGAGAATGGCAATGCCGTTGCCATCACCTCTGATTATACCTACAATGTAGGGGGAATAAGAGTCAAAGCTAACTCCATAGTCAATGGTGCGGAACAGAACCGCATATTCCTGCTTGACAGTGGTTTTACGGGTTACAGCCAAGTCTTCGAAGAATCAGCTACAGTCGGTGGTGATCTAACCAAATCATATACCCTCGGCGATGATATATTGACACAATCGACAGATGAAGGAATAAAACATTTCTTATACGATGGACACGGCAGTACTAGATTGCTGGCTGATAATACTGGAACAGTAACGGACAGTTATACCTATGATGCTTATGGGATTATGCTAGGAGGGAATCCACAATCAACAGTAAATCAAGCTTCAACAGATATACTTTATTCCGGCGAACAGTTTGACAACAACCTCCAAATGCAGTATCTTAGAGCTAGGTATTACAATCAAAACACAGGAGGTTTCAACAGATTAGATCCGTTCAACGGAAACATGGGTGATCCGCAAAGCCTGCATAAATATGCATACTGTCATGGAAATCCGGTCAATAGTATTGATCCAACTGGTCTTGCTGTATATTTTGTTTTGCGTAGTTTTGATGATTCGAGTGCTACTAAAAGGTGGGCATCATTTAAGGCGGGTAGCGGGCATGGCTATCTATTAACTACCAGTTTTGACGATAAAAACGAAAGAAATCACAATCCTCTTAAAAGTGGCTATGCAACACGATATACATTTTCTTGGCATCCGAGCAGCTGGAATTATGCAGATGGATCTGGTAAAGGTAAATATACAAGAACTCCGGGGCGGATTTGGTTAAATCATCCGGCTGACTTAAAACCCAAAAACTACGAAATATACCTGATTACAACTAATAGCTATAAGCAGAAAGCTTTAGAATCTACAATCTCAAGTTGGATTAGAGGTGATAAAGTAGGCTATGAATATGGTGATCCCCAAGCAGAACCAACTAATCTTAAAAATGAAATTGGCAAAATTAGACACAAGTCAGTACCGCTGCATGGGGGCATTTATTATTCGTTATTCGAACAAAATTGTGTTTGGTGGGCAACCATTATGCTGTTGCAAAATGGTATCAGTATACCCAAAGATACTGAGAAGGTTATCTCTAAGTTTAATGGTGGCTTTGGAGCTGCCAACGAGGTTCTTTCCATGAAACGTAGTAAATATAAGGTTAATTACATGGATACCCTTAAACCCAAACCTAATACTGTAGGCGGGAAATTTATAGATCTATCGACAATAATATCTCCTATAATGTTTTAATGTATAATTAGAAGGATTGTTAATATGAAATCAACAAAAATGCTACTAAATATTATTATTATCATTGGAATGTCCTTGATGTTTGTAAGTTGTAAAAACAATTCAACTTTACAAACTAAAATCTTACATGCCAAAACAAAACAAAAAAATGTTGACATAGAATGTAATTTATCTATTGATGCTATGGATGACCCTATTGCAAAAGCATTGGGTTTGCGACCTGATGAAATAAGAAAATCTCAGAATAGTTTTCCTTTGCCTAATTATGATGTTACTGGTCCCTATTTTAATTTTTATATGACTTATAAGCGTCATCCGGGTTATCTGTTATGCCGTTATGCCGTGAATAAAGTGAAGTATGACCGTTCCATGGAAAAACATTGGTTTAAAGCATCACTTGAGCAGATACGCGATCTTGGTCATAAAAAATTTCCACCCCATACAAAATGGATTGCTGTTGTTATTAGTAATATAGCAGAGCATAAAGGCTTAAGCACGTTTGAAAAATCACATAAAGTTGGTGCAATCTTTAATGCGGATAATATTTTCAACCATTCAAAGGATTTAACAGAACTGATAAGTCATGCGAAAAAAAACCAACATTCTATTATGTATGATCCGAGAAAACGAACACCAGGCGAACAGGAACGTTGGTTAATAGTGGAACAGCACGCTGCAAATATAGAAAAACAATCAGTAGAAAACAAGAAATCAAACTCAGACAAACAACCGGAGAAACACAAACAAGGAATAAATGGGTTGTAAAAAATTACAATTACAGGATTATTTTTTATAGCGGGGTGTAGGTATCCAGCGAGTTCCGGACGAGTAAAATACTAATATTTATTAGTATGGAATTTTGAAAAATATATTCATTTTTTCAGATGAATATGTGTTGATTGAAAACTTAGCGTCTTTGCGCCTTTGCGAGAGCTAAAAACAGTAAAAAATGCTGAAATCAAGCCAGCAACGAACCTCCGTCAAACGGTATAAAAAGATTAGGAAAGATAGAGAACATGAAGAAAGAGTATGTAAATTTTTTTGTGTAAATGGGCATGATATGCTAAATTAAGTCATAAGGAGACTTAAAATCATGACTATTCGCGAAAAATTATTGGATGAATTGCTCAAGGATTACAAAAATCCAGA
>JAKIUY010000215.1 GCA_021647315.1 Victivallaceae bacterium | reverse complement strand
TCTCCTACGGAGATTTTTATGCGCTTTTTTTAAGAGTTGAAGCTGGCGCTTCAAAAATACAATGCTAAATTAAATTTATCATATCATAGGAAAAAATCATTTACACAAAATTATGGACTCACCCATATTGCTCTTTGCGTTCGGAGAACGCAAGCTACTATTGCCGTCCGGCGCAAGTCCATGCCCCCTTTCGGCTCGACAGATGGAATAATTTCCAATTTATTTTTGGGTAAGTTCTATACGCTGTTGGCTATTGATTCACGCCACGATTGCGGACTCATGCCAAAATTACGCTTGAAACTGCGGGCAAAATATCCTGCATCATTGTATCCGGTCTGTTGTGCGGTAGTTACAGTTGAACACCCTGATTCCAGATACCTTAATGCCAGCATCAAGCGTTTACTCTGCAAGTATTTCGATGGCGCAATACCATTATTCGCTTTAAACCGCCGTGCCAAGGCGGTTCGGTCTATCCCTACCCGTTCCGCGACAGCAGTTATATCAAGATAGCAATCGGTAAACTCGCTATCAATAATCTGTTTGACAATTAATATTTCATCATCCCTATTATTGGCATCATAGCTATTTTTAATACTTAAAAGCAGTTCATAGGCAATAAATTCAGCGTTCAATGCCGCCACTGCAGTTAAGTCATCAAAACTATGCAATAATTTTTCATGCAGATGCACTGGACAACGCGCAATAACTGGGGTAAAAAAATTCAATTTAAGCTGACTAAATAGTTCGGACGCCATAGCTCCATCCAGCGTAAACCAGCGATATTCTCCAGACGTGGTCTGTTCACCGCACCCCATACGACTGTTAAGCGGAAAAATTATCAGCTCATCCCGGTGCATGGTAAAATAGTGCCCATTGACACTGTAACTCGATTCGCCAGCAATGCCCCAATAGATATTATAACGATCAACGACGCCAGCCGCATGGAGCCAGCCGGGCTCGATAAAAGCATGTCCGGCCGATCTCACATTCAATGGTAAACGTTGTTCTACCGGCACCAGCATTCGCCGCTTGGAGTTAACTTTTAAATTAAAATTCATTGCACAAAAGTCCTATATTAATCACAAAAACCCAGATTGACTTAGTTATAATAATATAGTATAATATTCACATAAATACAATAACAACAGGAGAACACCATGTTAAAAAAATATCTTGACGATCTGGAATCACGAATTAATCCAAAAATTGAAGATGATCTATTTGCCCAATGGCAACAGTTCTGGGATAATAAAATCAGCGAAAAAATATTTTCTCCACAACGCCAAGCAACCACCTCACCCAGCCTGGAATGGCCGGTAATAAATATTAATGATGCCCTAGAAGACAGTTCATTCGAAACTATGATGTTAAAAGAGTTAGCCAATGTCAATGCAATGCTCAGTGATGGCAGCGGGCTGCATCTAGCAATCAGACCCAATTACGGTAGTAATATTCTGCCTTCACTGTTCGGGGCGGAAGTCTACTATATGGCACACCACCACGACACGCTTCCCGGTGCTCATCCCATTGAAGGTGGCAGTGATGGCATCAAACAATTAATAGCTGCCGGTATTCCTGATCTTGATGGCGGACAAGGCAAGCAGGTGATGGATTGTACAGCATTTTTTATTGAACAGTTAAAAGATTATCCTAAACTAAAAAAATATTGTCGTATCTACCATCCTGATTTGCAGGGCGCATTTGATATCTGTGAAGTGGTCTGGGGCAGTGATATTTTTCTCGATATTTATGATCAGCCACAATTGGTTAAAGATTTTATGCAGTTGATTACCGACACCTATTCGGCCTATATTGACCGTTGGTTTGAACTTGTACCGCAAAGCGAAGGGCTCAATGTCCATTATGGCTGGGTTCATCCCGGCAAGTTGCGCTTAAGCCTCGATTCATGCATGAATTTATCACCAGAAATGTATGAAAAATTTGTAAAACCCTATGACGTGCTGCTGCTCGGCCAATATGGCGGTGTGATCCATTCATGCGGTAAAGTCGATCATTTCGCCCCATGTTTGACTGATATTTCCGGGTACTATGGTTTTAACCTGAGCCAGCCGGAATATAATGATATGGAAACGATCTACCAAGCGACACTTGACCATAACATCAAAATTATTAGTCTCAATTATAAAACGGCCTCACAAACCGTCCTGTCAGGACGTGAGACCTATGGCCAACTGATGACAGTTAGCTGATAAATTATCAATTACGAATTATTAATTATTAATTCCTAACACACATCATCCCTGCGTAGATAGATGAAAACACAAAAGTCAAAATTGAATATTTTTGTCGAGTAGGCATAATATATTTCCTTTCTTTTAGATTTAATTTCTTTTGTTGTTGGCTTCACCCTTTCGGTTGTGAAGTACCTAATTATTTAAATCGTGAGTAACGAACATCAACGCCCCTC
>JAKIUY010000128.1 GCA_021647315.1 Victivallaceae bacterium | reverse complement strand
ATAACCATTATAAAACTTATATTTAAAACTTTACTTCTCATGTCAAACTAAACGCACACTATACTTTAAGATATACTAAACGCACGGAATATTTTTTTGAGTGTGCGTTTAACTTTTCAATTAACATGAATAAAAAAATATGATTTTTTTTTACTTCCCCGCTTGTTTTTTTTTATAAAATGTATTATACTGTAAATAAGTCATGTTTATTTTGATGATATATTGTTGGGTCTAATAAACCCCGTCAATAAAAGTTGTCAATAAAAATTGATAGTGTTAGTTTGATGTTTTTAAACGTGTAATTTAAACATATTAGAAAGGGAAATAATGATGAAACTGAAAAAAAATGGAAAAAAGAATGAAAAAGGAATTGCGTTAATTTTCTCTCTGGTTATTGTCGGACTGTTATTGGTCATGGCGTTGAGTTTTGTAGCAAGTTCAATTTTTGATCAACGGGCATCGCTGAATGCGGCAAATGAAATCGTTGCCCGTGGTCTTGCCCAGTCAGCCGTCACTAGAGTGTTGGCGATGATGGAGGCTTATGATAATGTGAACAGTTACAGTTATACTTATGACGGGCGTAAAGATTTTCTCTCACGTCTTTCAACGGATGGGGTTTTTACCTATAATCCCAGTTCACCGGTTACTTGGGAATTGATTAAATCACGTGATAAAGATGATGACCGTATTCTTGGACGGGTAGCCTATGTGGCAATTCAGGATGGTGCGATGCTTGATCCCGCAGCCTGTGTCGAAGCCGGTAAAGATGAAGGTCTTTTTCTCGAAAAACGCATTGGTGTATCAATGAGTGAAATAAACTTGCGTTCACTTGATGCTGATGTTATTGATGAAGATTTGGGACGTAGAATGGGGTATCTTGATGCAGGTGGCGTGCTTGCACTGGTTGGATCTTGGCTTGATTTTACCACATTTTATAATCGCCTCGGAACAATTACTGCTGCCCAGAAAGCTATCCTGGACAATTGTCTGATTATTGATCCACCTGAAGATCCGGAAGTTTTTGCTCTGGATGTTGATGGTAATAAAGTGATCGACGAGAATAGCGAAATATTTAACCGTTTCAATTTAAATAAAGCCCAGGCCAAGTGGGATAACATGGTTGTCAGCGATTTGTTGCAGGAAGCAGCGGTTGCCGGTTCAGCTACTCCTAATGCCGGTGGGTTGCCATGGCTTAAGTATTTCGGTAAAACCTGGGACAGCGGCAATTTTGTTGATGACGAAAGTTTAAGAGCAACGTTTGCTTCTGTTGCAGCACGGCGCAGCCAGATTGCGGCAAATTTAATTGACTATAGTGATATTGATAATGTGCCGTCTACAGATTATCCGTCAGATGCCAAACGCGATTACTGGAGCTGGAGATCTAAACGGCCGCCTATGTATACTGGCAATGAAAAAACACCTTATATCAACGAAATAGGTGCTTATTTAAAGATTAAAGTCGAAAAAAATGGTTGTAATGAATCTTGTGGCAGACACATGCAGAATCGTCACCGTTACCGTAATAGAAAAAATAACGATGAACATAGTAACAGCGACAGCAACAGCAGTGACAGTGACAGCGACAGCAATAGCAGTGACAGCAACAGCAGTGACAGCAAGAGCAGTGACAGCAAGAGCAGTGACAGCAACAGCAGTGACAGCAACAGCAGTGACAGCAACAGCAGTGACAGCAACAGCAGCGACAGCAGTGACAGCAACAGCAGTGACAGCAACAGTTCAGACTCTGGCTCTAGTGACTCCAACGGTAAATGCAATAAAAGCGGTAAACACAGTAATTGTAACGCTACATCAATTGATGTATACGCTTCAGCATCTGTTGCCGGTGAGTTGATTAATCTTTATAAGGAAAAATTTGATAAAGCGACAGATTTAGTGATTTTCGGTCGCTATAAGTTTACAGTTATGGTCAGGGAGGAGGGCGAAAGTGCCTGGCGTGAATTTGATGCTGTGGGTAGATTCAAAAAATCGATTGACATGTCAAATAATATTGTGCCATGGACTGGTGATAATTCAACCGTGGTTTATAACAGTGGAGATGGAAACGGCAGTTTTAGTATTTCCAGTGCCGGTTATAAGATGTCATGGGCGGACGGCTCGGCTGATATCCTTGAAGATGATGATAAAGTTATTAATTTTAACCTGACTGCACATGCCGGTGTTGAGGTGAAAGTGGTTGATGTTGAAATCAATATTGCCCGGGCTACTTTGCAGTACAACGGCAGTAATGTTGATGTCGTCGCATTTAATACCGTCGCCGAAAATGGTCTTTATGATAAAGGCGGACTGGTTTTTTCTACAGATATTCTCTACGAAATGAGTGATATGGATATTGTTACTGTTAGCGGCGGCAGTGGACATAGTAATAACGGCCACGGCAATAATGTTGATGGGGTTGATTCAAGTAATCCCGGTAACTCAAAAGAGGGTGAAGACAGCGACCCGAATGTTGATGATGAAATTAAGGGTGGTTCTGTTGCGGACGGCAGTGGCAATCAGAATCAATATCAATATCAGCATCGGTATTGTTACAGGGCTCGTAATGGCGGTAATGTTAAAGTAACCGGTGTGACTGGAGAGTATTACTTGTTTGGTAGTGCTTCGGTCAGAGATGCGCGCCAGAACCTCAATCTTGCCGATTGGATAGCCGATTCGGTAGTAATTGATGAGACTGGAGAAGCTTGGACTATGTACGATCGTGGTAAAAGAAATCGCTATCGCCATTGTAATCGTAACCGTAATCATAATGGCTATGGCAGTGATAATGAGGACTCCGGCTCCAGTGACTCCAAAAGTTCCGACTCTAACAGTTCCGACTCTAACAGTTCCGACTCTAACAGTTCCGACTCTAACAGTTCAGACTCTAACAGTTCCGACTCTAACAGTTCCGACTCTAACAGTTCCGACTCTAACAGTTCCGACTCTAACAGTTCAGACTCTAACAGTTCAGACTCTAACAGTTCCGGTTCTATGCACCATGGTTGTAATAATGGTAGTAGTAGCGGAAGCAATACAGCTATGACGTTCAGTTTTGACGATAACTATTATTTGGCTGGCGGTTCTGTTGCCGCACCTAACTGTACTGGTGACTTTATTGACATCGCTCGGGCGGCATTGAGCCCGTTTGGCACCTATCAGGTTTTGCCAGGTGACGTTGACTATGAGAAAAATGTTTATAATCCGGTTGATATTTCTACTAACAAGATTCGTAACGGTGCGATTCAATCGCCATGGGAACTTGGTTTTATCCATCGGGCAGCGGCTTGGCAGACGATTAATCTGAAAAAATTTGACTCTAACCATGCACGCAGCTATAAAATCGGTGGGGCTGTCGGTAAATACGCGGTTGGAGATGCGAATATTCTGGATCAGATTAAGATGAGTGATGCAGTGGCAAGTCCCAAAAAAGTTGATTTAAAGGCATTCAATCGCCGGGTCTTCAATGCTCTGTTGGATCGAATTAAAGTGAATTGTGCTGACACTGATATGGCTGGTACAAATTCCGGCACTGAAATCGGGAATGTAAATGTTGCGGTAGCCGCCATTCAAGCCTATAATGATCAATTGATTACCAGAGCTTCGGTGGTTAACGCTGTTGCCGAAAACAGATTGGTATTCAGTGATGGAACGTTAGGTTATCAGACTAATGATGCGGCGCAGGAGGAGGTTATTGGTAAATTTATCAACCTCACATCTTCTGGTCGTAAAGCTGAATATTTTACCCTGCTGGTGTTGGCACAGGCAATTAAAGATGTCGGTGCACCCGGTGGTGAAATAGTGAAAATCAAAAAACGCTTCAGTGATAATTCTGTCTATGAATTTGATGCTTTACTCGGTAGCCTGGATATGGCTGGTAAAACAGGAAAAAACGGCATCGTGGAATATGTTTACGCTGATCAGATAACTGCTGAGTATAAGATCAAACTGCTGATTAACCGGGTTTCAACAACCGGTAAGTGTCGGGTTGTTGATGTACGCAACCTTGGTAGCAATCCTTATGAAGGCAGTAATCCTGCTGGAACCAGCTTTACTGATACATCAGGTAACAGTGATGTTTCAGACACCGGTTCCGGTGACAGCAACAGTTCAGACTCTAAAAGCTCAGACAGCAACAGTTCAGACTCTAACAGTTCAGACTCTAAAAGCTCTGACAGCAACAGTTCAGACTCTAAAAGCTCTGACAGCAACAGTTCAGACTCTAAAAGCTCCGACAGCAACAGTTCAGACTCCAGCTCCACAGAGCCAAGTGGCAGTGATGAACCGTCTGGTGATGTAGATACCGACAGCAAGAGCTCCGATAAGTAATTTTATTTAGATACTCTAGAAAATTGTATTTCCTGCTTATTCGAAGTTTGACGTTTTGGCGTCGCCGGTCATGTTCATGAATTGTATATGTTGCTTTTTATTGTCATGATGAAAAATGCTTTGGCGGGTTATTCAACGAGCTACTTTATTTATGCTGTTCAATTTTGTCTCAATATGGGGATTATCCCTTGCCGGGGAAAGCGTGTGCCTTTTTTATGATGGGGGTAAAAATCGGACTGGTTTTTGTGAGTTATTTGGTTATGAGAAGGACCAATGATTTTCATAAGTCGTCATCGGCGTCATCGGGGGCGTAATAAGATTATAAAATGAAGGAATATATTATGCCTGCTCACCAGAAAAAAAACATCAAAAATTTAGAAATATCTCCAGCACGGGCAGCATGGATCACTTTAATGTCTTTGGTCTTACTTGAGGTTTTGTTTGTTATTGTTGATGCGACAATCAACTATGATAAATGGATAGACTATGGTCCTTTCCGCAGATTATGTAATATTGCCTATGAGAATGGTCTTGCGGGATGGTTTATGTCTGCTCAGACTCTGATAACCGCATTAGTGTTATGGTTTATTTTCTGGTTAAGTATCCGACTTGAACATGAACGCTTTTATAGAATAGGCTGGTTTATTCTAGCGGCTTTTTTCAGTTTTATGTCGGCAGACGATGGAGCGGCTATTCATGAAAGACTTGGCTCGACATTTGAACTGATGATGAAGGATGTTAGCAATTCTGACGGAATAATCGTGAGGCTGTTTGATATTTTTCCCAGCTATGCCTGGTTGCTTTTTGTGTTGCCGTTCTTTATTGCCATGGGGTGTTTTATGCTTTTCTTTCTCTGGAAAGTTTTTGGGTTTGGGCAATACTTTTTAATAATCCTGATTGCATTTACCTGCTTTGCACTTGCAGTTACATTTGACTTTTTTGAAGGGGTGGATAAAAATTCTCCGCTTAATATTCATCAGTGGATTATGGATAATTGCGGATTCAGCAAATATACCGTTAGACATTTTGCTAAATCATTAGAGGAATTTCTGGAGATGCTGGGAATGAGCTTATTCCTTTTTATCTTTATCATGCACATTGAAAAAATGTCAGAACAACCTTTTGTTATAAAATTTTTAAGTAAACCTAAAAAAAGTAAAAAGTAGCATTTGGTAAGCAGTAAATAAAAGAAGTTTTTATAAACGAGAAAATGTTTGTTCAGCAGAAGCAGTGTTTTTCTTCGCGATTAGGTTTTTATTTAGTGCCTGAGCTAAAACGTCGATTATTTCATTCCGGCTCAAAATTAACTGAATCGGGAGTTTTTGTTCAGACACTATTTATTTGATAGTACTTGTTTTTTTTTGTTTGAGTGGTAATTTTATTCGGTATGTATGATTAAGTGTTCATCAATGAACATTCCAGATGAAAGTATTAATAATTTTGATCCGATAAGATGAGGATGTGAGCATGTATGATAAACCAATTGATTATGAGAATAAATATGACAAATGTGAAAGTAGTAAATGTAAGATGAATTTGCTTTTATTTAAATCCGTTATTTTAGTCGCTCTTGTTTTTGCTGTGCTTACCGGTTCAGCAGGAAACAAGGTGTTGAAACGCAGTGATGTTGCTACAGTACTTGATAAGTGGAAAGAACTTATCGAAACTGACGGTAAAGCGGATGGGAAGCCGGTTACTTCAAGTGTCTATAACAGTTTTGCCAGTCAGACTGGGAAGTGGTTGACAAAAAATGACTTGGAGGTTACTACCGAAATACCCAAATCATGGTTTATTCGACTCAAGTATAATTTTACTGTGATGGCCGAACTTAAGCGTTATGTTGAACATGCCAGAATAGACGGCAGGAGCAACTCTGCTAAGGTGTTAAGTAAGAAACAACAGTTTTTAAGTGCCTACGATAAATTTATCAAACTAAAACAAGACATGCCGCGATTTAGCAGGAAGCAGCTTAATGAGCTCAAACGTCGCCAGAAGCTTCGCGGCAAGTCTGGACAAAGTTCAAGCAAGCTCAAGCGTGAACCTAGAATTCGGGGTGGTAAAGTTCTGGATGATAATACTCTTAACTAGACGCTGCTCGAAAAGGTTTTCGGAATACTGAAACCTTTTCAAACATCGTCTAACTAGCCCATTTCACGATGCCAGTTGAATTTTTCTGTTTAAGCTATAATTTTATATTGTGGCAATTGTAAAAATCTCCACGGCAAGGCACCCGTTGGACTTTTGCAATCACCTTAAGTATAATAATAATTTTCCCGAGTGGGATATAAACAAATAGATTAATTTAAGCCAGTCATAGTGAGATAAAAATGATTAAACATGATAAATGGTCCAGAGATTGTATTGATTTTATCAATGATGACGCAATAACTGATATAATAAAATCAACCACTGAGGATGCTGAAAAGGTGAAGCGCATTCTTGATAAAAGCTTGCGCAAAGAACCCCTGACCGTTGCGGAAACTGCAACCTTGATCGCGACTGAATCCTCTGAATTGGTTGAAGATATTTTTGCCACCGCCAGAGAGCTTAAACGTGAAGTTTACGGTAATCGAATTGTACTTTTTGCTCCACTGTATATTGGTAATTTCTGTATCAATGACTGCAAATATTGTGCTTTTAGACGCAGTTTACGCACTACGGTACGCAAAACTCTTACTCCGGATGAAACAATCGCCCAAGTCGAGGCTTTGGAGAATAGCGGGCATAAACGCCTGATCCTGGTCTTCGGTGAACATCCTGATTACACCCCGGAATTTATTGCTGAATCAGTGCGTAATGTTTATGCGGTGAAAAAAGGCAAGGGGGATATCAGAAGAGTTAATATCAATGCGGCGCCGCTTGATCATGAAGGGTTTAAAACCGTTAAAGCTTCAGGTATTGGCACCTATCAGATTTTTCAGGAAACTTATCATCACGCAACCTATCGTAAATACCACCCGGAAAATACCCATAAAGGTGACTACCTCTGGCGTCTGGATGGCCTTTCCCGTGCTTTTGAGTCCGGTTGTGATGATATGGGCATCGGAGCATTGTTCGGGCTCTATGATTGGCGCTTCGAGGTGCTTGGATTGGTAACCCATTCTATTCATCTGCAACAGAAGTATGGTGTTGGACCGCATACAATAAGTTTTCCGCGGATTCAGCCAGCGCATGGCATGGAAATTGACCCGCAATATGTTGTCAGTGATTATGATTTCAAACGTCTGGTGGCGATCCTGCGTTTAGCCGTGCCCTACACCGGGTTAATTCTTACTGCGCGTGAAAGTCCTGAAATACGGCGTGAATTAATGGAATTCGGTGTTTCGCAGATTGATGCTGGTACCCGGATTGAGCTTGCCGGTTATACTAAAAAAGATGATTCCCAGGAATTGAATAAAGAACAGTTTGCCATCGGTGATGTACGGTCATTGGATGAAGTGATACATGAACTGCTGACCACCGGATATATCCCGAGTTTCTGTACTTCATGTTATCGCCTGGGCAGAACAGGTGAACATTTTATGGAATATGCTATTCCGGGATTTATTCAGAATTTCTGTACGCCTAACGCATTGCTTACTCTGGCTGAATATCTAGTTGATTACTCTTCGGATAAAACCTGTGAAGCTGGTTGGAAACTTATAGATGACGAACTGGAGAAAATGGTGGATCTTGATATGCGTCGTCAGGTCAGTGACAAAATAGAAAAAATTCGCAACTCCAATGAAAGGGATTTTTGTTTTTAGAAACTGGAAACTGGTGTTTGTAATATCGTATTTTTATAGAGGAGATTAATAATAATGAGAGAAGTTTATGAATTGGATGTATATAGGCTTTCTGAAGAATTATCTGATATAATATGGTACGATTTTGACAGCTGGAATAAAAAAACACAAAATACTGTAGGGTATCAGATCATACGTTCTGCCGATAGTATAGCTGCAAATATCGCGGAAGGGTATGGGCGATATAGTTCTCCGGATAGAAGAAAAATTTATTTATTTTCAAGAGGCTCTTTCGAAGAGACTAAATCATGGTTGCGTAAACTTATCAGAAGAAAGATTATAAATAAAGAAAATCAAAATAAATACAAAGGAATAATTGATGAACTTGGTTCGAAGCTTAACGCATTTATCAAAACAACACGCGTAAAATAGATCCGTTAGTTTCAAGTATCAAGTTTCAAGTATCTTATCATGTTAACCCACATCTTTAATAAAATTGATAATAATGACCCACTTTCTCGAGATGATATTAAATTTATGTTGTCGCTGGAAACTGAGGCGGACATTCAAAGCCTTTACCAGAAAGCATACTCGATAAAAGAGCAGACCGTTGGTACTAAAGTATTTTTTCGCGGGATTGTTGAATTCAGCAATATCTGTGAAAAAGATTGTTATTATTGCGGTATTCGCAAGAGTAACGAGAATGCCGAACGCTTTATGCTTACTGCTGACCAGATAGTTGAATCGGCACTTTGGGCTCATCAGAGCGAATATGGGTCGATTGTTCTGCAATCAGGCGAACGTTCAGATCCATGGTACATTGACCTCATTGAAGAGGTGTTGGAAAGAGTCAAAGCTGAGACTAGTGGAGAATTAGGGATTACGCTATCGCTTGGCGAACAGAGTGAAAATACTTATAAACGTTGGTTTAAGGCTGGCGGTCATCGTTACCTGTTACGGATTGAAACTACCAATCCGGAACTATACGGGAAACTGCATCCACCTGATCATAGTTTTGAGGAACGTTGTGAATGTTTGAAACTGCTCCGTAAACTCGGTTATCAGGTTGGTACTGGCGTAATGATTGGCTTGCCGTATCAAACAATAGATGATTTGGCTGGCGATATTTTGTTCTTTAAGGATAACGATATTGATATGATTGGCATGGGACCATATATCGTTCATCATGAAACCCCACTGGCTGACGTTATGCCGGATTTTGATAATGACCGACAACTTGATTTAGGCTTGAAGATGGTGGCGGTTGCCAGAATCGTATTGCGCGATGTTAATATTGCGGCGACGACAGCACTGCAGGCTTTGAACCCTACCGGGCGTGAAATGGGCTTGAAGGCTGGAGCTAATATCATTATGCCGAATATTACTGAAACCAAATACCGGGCATCATATCAGCTTTATAATGGTAAACCATGTCTGGATGAAAATTCGACGATGTGCCGTGGCTGTCTGCAACGCCGTATTGACAGTATCGGCGAAAAGATCGGGTTTAATGAATGGGGTGATTCACCCCATTTTATAAAAAAAAGTAATTGCAAAAAAACAACAGGTGCGTAGAGCATTTTGCCATTTTTTCATATAATGGAAATTATTATGCTACGCTTCATCTGTCACTGCATTCGGGCAGGTATTTTCTGCCGGTTCGATGTTGAATATTTCAGCGGAACCGATTATGTTTTCTAGTAGCTTGCGACTATTTTTAGTTCCGGCTAAGCCGGATATTTATAAGGGTAACTAATGAGGTTTGATTATGGCTGGAAAAATTGAAAAAATACTGAAATTCTTTTTACTTGATATTTGGCGTATGGAGTTGGAAGATCTATCTTCTGGGCGGAAATTTCTGATTCGCTACACTAGAATGATTACGACGGCAATTCGTGGATTTATCAGTGATCATTGTTCGCTGCGGGCTTCTGCATTGACATTTTATTCTGTATTATCGGTCGTTCCGGTCGCAGCGGTAGCGTTTGCGATTGCCAAAGGTTTTGGCTTCGAAGCACCACTTAAAAATCAATTATTGGAGCGTTTTTCTGAAAATCAGGATGCACTTGAACGGGTATTTGAATTTTCTGATAAAATGTTGAAAAACACTCAAGGCGGTTTGATTGCCGGAGTTGGTATTATTTTTCTGCTCTGGACGGTAATTAAACTGTTTGGCAATATTGAAAAATCATTTAACTATATCTGGGGTGAGAAACGGCACCGGACTATTTTCCGTAAAATAAGCGATTATTTGTTATTGATTATTTTAGGACCGATATTGTTAATTGTTGCCGGTAGCGCCACTGTTTATATTGCCAGCCAGCTTGACAGTATAACGGGTAGCGGCATGGCCTATGTCCCCGCTCAAGCTGAAATTATTTTTACCAGTATTAAAATAGTCATAATTAAACTGATTCCGTTTGTGCTGTCCTGGATATTGTTTACCTTTATCTATATTTTTATCCCTAATGTTAGGGTTAAATTTCGTTCAGCACTATTTGCCGGAATTATTGCCGGTAGTGCATATCAGTTTTTGCAGGTAGGTTTTATTTTTATGCAGGTCGCTTTATCTAAAAATAATGCTATTTACGGTAGCTTTGCCGCTTTGCCACTCTTTTTGCTTTGGCTTCAACTTAGCTGGTTGATTGTGCTATTCGGCGCTGAATTGTCGTTCGCTTATCAATGTACTGAAACTTATCATTTTGAACCTCACGCTTTAAGAATAAATTATTCATTGCGTAAAGTATTGAGCTTGTATGTTGTTCAACTGGTGGTTAAAGGTTTTATTGCTGAACAGCCTCCGTTGGCTGTTGAGGAAATAACCTTGAAAAGCGGAATTCCGATTCGATTGGTCAGAGATATTGCGGATCATTTAACGCGGGTAAATATTCTGTCGCCAACGATGAATGATCGGGAACAGATAATCGGCTATAAGCCCGCGCTTCCGATTGATAAATTGACCTTTCAGTTTGTCCTGGAACGACTTGATGGTTTGGGACTTGATGACCTGCCGTCATTGAAGATTGAGGCAATTGCTGATATTCAGAAAAATGTAAATGAAATGGTTACTGCGTCGCGTAACGCGCCGCAAAATATACTACTGAAAGATATTTAATGAACTACGATTATGATTGTATAATTATCGGGGCCGGCCTTTCCGGACTGGCTGCCGGAATAAGATTGGCTCATTTCGGCAAAAAAGTCGCGATATGCGAACGCCACGATCGTCCCGGAGGACTCAATTCATACTATTCCAGATGCGGGATTGATTTAGAGACCGGTCTGCATGGCATGACCAATTTTGCCAGGCGTGATGGGGCAAAATCATTGCCGTTACTTAAATTGCTGCGGCAGTTACGGATTCCTTATGATAGTTTCATGCCGCGTGAACAGAATTTTTCCTTGATAAAATTCCCCGGCAGAACTTTGCGTTTCAGTAATGATTTTACTGAATTCGAAGCTTCTATTGCTGATAACTTTCCCCTCCAGATAGATCGTTTCCGTGAGCTGGATAAAATGATTATGGCATTCGATGAGGTTAATCTGAATAACACATTCTGTTCCGCGAAAAAAACTGTCTCTGAATATATTGATAATCCATTGCTGCTTGATATGCTGTTTTGTCCATTGATGTTTTACGGCAGTGCTATGCCGGAAGATATGGATTGGTCACAGTTTGTTATCATGTATAAGAGTATTTTTAAAGAGGGCTTTTTCAGACCGGCAGGCGAGGGCATTAAAACCGTGCTCAATGTTCTTGAGGAACGCTTTGTCGGCTCCGGTGGTGAATTACGCTTGAATTGCGGAATTGAAAAATTAGTTACAGCTAATGACCAGATTACTACTCTTAAAACAGATAACGGAGAGAGCATCAGGGCAAAACAGATACTCTCTTCGGCCGGTTTGGTTGAGACGATGACGATGTGTGCGCCACAGCCACAATGCCTTAATCAGCTATCTTGTGGTGAACTTGGTTATCTGGAAACGATGGTGGTGCCGTCGCGAAAATTTGACTTGAGCTCCCACCAGGAGACTATTATTTTTTTCTGTGACGCTAATAAATTCAACTATAAATCTCCTGCTGAAACGGTCGATACCAATAGCGGAGTTATCTGCTTTCCCCATAATTTTCAGTTTAATCCTAATGATCAACGCCCTGAACGTATGGTTAGAGCTACAGTCTTGGCAAATAGTTCTAAATGGCTCTCAATGGACCGGGGTAGTTATCAACGACATAAGAAAGCCGCAACTTCAGCTATTTTTAATCAAGTGGAACAGGTTACCGGGCTTGAATCGCTTACGGATGACGCTCTATTCATCGATGCATTCACGCCACGGACCATTTTGCGTTATACCGGACACATCAATGGTGCGATCTATGGTTGCCCGGACAAAGTACGCAGCGGCAGAACCGACTATGACAATTTATTTATCTGCGGTACCGATCAGGGCTTTCTCGGCATAACCGGTGCCATGCTCAGTGGCATTTCAATCGCCAATATGTATCTGTTGAGGTGAGGCTTGGTGCATAATATGTATAAAACTTTCGAAATAATTATATTTGTGTCCCAAAGTAAGTCAGATGCTCCTGCACTGACATTCGCTCCGTAGGAGCGTAACCACGCTTTGTGCGTGGTAAAAGATGGAGTAGCAGCCGTCATACTATTAATTGCATCTGAATGATGCCATTTTCTGGGCGTAGTACCGGGGAGAACATAGACTTTAAAAAGGGAAGTCATGAGAGCGCCAAGCGAAGCTGGTGCAAATAAGTTGGATAATCCAACCTAGGTAAAGCCTAACCAGCAGCCTAGAACTGAACCTCGTGCATAGTAGCGGTAACAAACTATGTGAAGCCGAGGTAA
>JAKIUY010000010.1 GCA_021647315.1 Victivallaceae bacterium | reverse complement strand
TGGGAACCTCTCTTGATTTTATATCAAAAAGCGCAATAAAAAAGGGGGAAGACGGTTTTTCTCTGTTTTTTATTGATTTTAAGTAAGAAAATAGGTCTGTAACCATAGGTAAGGGTTGACAGTACCTAATGTTTAAACAGGAGAGTTAAAATGAAAGTACTCGGAATATCAGGCAGTCCTCGTAAAAATCACACCACTGATTTATTGGTGAAAGCTGTGCTTGATTCGGTTAAGGTGGAAACAGAATTCATTTCACTGGCGGGCATGCAGATCAGTCCATGCATTGCCTGTCTGGGTTGTGTCAAAGATAATATCTGCAAACTTAATGATGATATGCAGGGATTGCGGCAGAAAATTGTTGATGCCGATGCCTATGTTATCGGCGCGACAAATTATTATTCAATGCTGAACGGTCTGGCTCACTGTTTTCTGGAACGTCTTTATCAGTTCCGCCATAATGAAGGTAAAGCCATCGCGGGAAAATTGGGTATAGCAGTCGGCGTTGGCGGCAGTAACGGTGATCCGGTGGTGAATAATATCAAGACTTTCCTCCAATACAATCAGATTGAGTGTATCGGTGAAGTTTCGGCTCAAGGAGCCGCCAGCTGTTTTACCTGCGGTTACGGAGAAACTTGTAAAGTCGGTGCAGTTCACATGTTCTTTGGACCAGATACTAAGATTACCCCGGAAATAATCCCGGATCTGTCAAAACAACCGGAGATAATTGAGCAAGCCAGTGAGTTAGGTCATAAGCTGACCGAACGATTAAAAGGTTTTGCCTGCGCAACGTAAAAGATGTAGCTTGATCGTCCCGCTTGAGTAAAAAACACAACCGGCAATATTATATTGCTCTTTGCGCTCGGAGAGCGCAAGCTACTGATAACAAAGGTAGCTTAGGCGTCTCGTCTGAGTAAGGTGTAAGGTTTATACTTTACAACCGACTACCTTATAGAAAGCAGACATTATCATAGTCTTCAAACAGGGAGCATAAGCAGATGAAAACAGCTAACAAATGGTATCATACAATAATCAATTACCTAGATGCAAGCATACGAGATATGAAGCAAAACAAATCGACGTGCAATGCAAACATCGTGGAATCAAACCCACTCTGTGGAATTAAACGCTGGGTTATTCTATTATTAATGGCAGTTGGATTTAGCGGTCTAGCTCAATCAGCGACCATTAAAGATAAATTTAACCATAATCATTCACTCTACAGCGATGTATTAAAAAAGGTTGTCAAAATTGGAATGGTCAACTACAAAGAGCTGAAAAACAGCCCCAAATCACTTGAACGCTATCTATTCAGCTTAAGCCGCGTAAAAGAAAAACAATTCAAAAGCTGGACTAAAGCTCAACAACTTGCTTTCCTGATTAATTTATACAATGCGGCAACTTTACAACTGATTATTGATCATTATCCGGTAACAAGTATTAAGAAAATCGGCAGCTGGTTTAAAGATCCGTGGGATCAACCGGTGGTTAAACTGTTCGGCAAAAAGATTACTTTGAATCATCTGGAACACCAAATTATCAGAAAACAATATAATGAACCACGGATTCACGTTGCATTGGTCTGTGCGGCCAATGGTTGTCCACCGCTGCGTAACGAAGCCTATACGGGTGCCAAACTTAACGTGCAGCTTGATGACCAGACAAAACAATTCCTTAATAATCCACTGAAATTCCGCATTGACCGTCGGGCAAAAGTTGTCTACCTTTCATCCATATTCAAATGGTATGGCAATGATTTTGTCAGTAAATACAGCCCGAAACAAGGCTTTACCGGTTTGAATAAAACTCAACAGGCGATAATGAATTTCTGCAGTCACTATCTTAAGACTAAAGAGCAACAATTTTTATTTAAAGGTGGTTATACAGTTAGTTTTCTTAATTATGACTGGGCTTTAAATAAGAGGTAAACAAAATTCAAAGCGGTAGACGAAGCAGTGGCAAAAGAGGGCTGGAAGATTGTTCTATTAACCAGATTGTCGCCAATTTTCCATTTTAATTTGCTCAATTATGCATTCGGGATAACCAAAGTTAGTCTTAATCATTACTTTTTTGCTTCATGGCTGGGCATGCTGCCGGGAACAATAATGTATGTTTATGTCGGTTCATTGACTGGTGATCTAGCAAATCTGGAAAATGGGGCGCGTACCCGCTCTGCTGCTGAATGGATTTTGTATGGCATCGGTCTGCTGGCAACACTGGCAGTAACCATCGTTATTACCCGCCTGGCAAAAAAGCTCTAGCAACACATGTTGATTTGGAAAAAAATAAATCATGGAAAATAAACATATCACAATTGAGCCTATGGATGGATTCAATAAGACACTTGTGGCAAATGTTCATCCACCGGATTGGGTTAACCCTGAACCTGCGGCTCGCTACAATCTTGTCGTTATCGGTGGAGGTACTGCCGGATTAGTTACCGCGGCTGGCGCGGCCGGATTAGGTGCTAAAGTTGCTTTGATTGAAAAACACCTCCTGGGTGGAGACTGTCTGAATACCGGCTGTGTGCCGTCAAAAGCCTTTATCAGTGCCGCAAGACTGGCTGCTGACATTAAAAATGCCGCAGCTTACGGTATCAAAATAACCGGATCCAGTCGGGTTGACTTTGCTGCTGTCATGGAACGAGTTCGTGCTATCCGTGCTCAAATAAGCCAACATGATTCAGCTAAGCGTTTTTCTGATCTTGGGGTTGATGTTTTTCTCGGAGATGGTTATTTTATTGGTGGTAATAAAATCGCCGTGGGCGAAACCATCCTGCGTTTCAAACGGGCAGTTATTGCCACTGGAGCACGAGCAATCATGCCCAAAATCGATGGTATTGAAACCGTTGGTTGTCTGACTAATGAAACGGTTTTTTCTCTTACAGAACAACCCCATCGGCTTGCTATAATTGGCGGTGGACCGATTGGTTGCGAACTGGCTCAGGCTTTCCAGCGGCTGGGTACTCAGGTTATTTTATTGCATAGCCATGAACAGTTACTCAATCGTGAAGATCCGGATGCCGCGTCAATTATCCATAAACAGTTTAAACGTGACGGCATAGATGTAAAACTTAACTGCACGACAAGTAACGTTAGATTAAACGGCAAAAAAAAGATCATCCGTTATATTTGTGAAAATAAATCATCTACTATTGAAGTTGATGAAATACTGATGGGAGCCGGCCGAGCCCCCAATGTCGACGGTCTTAACCTTGAAGCCGTCAATGTTAATTATGACAATCGCAAGGGAGTGGAAGTCAACGACCGATTGCAAACGACTAATCCGCATATTTATGCCGCCGGCGACATCTGCATGAAATGGAAATTCACTCATGCAGCTGACGCAGCAGCCCGTATTATAATCCAGAACGCACTGTTTTTCGGCAGAAAAAAACTCAGTTCACTAACAATGCCATGGTGTACCTATACCGAACCTGAAATTGCCCATGTCGGTCTGTATGAGAAAGAGGCTAAAGAAGCTGGCATAAAATTAACCACCTTCACTCGACCACTTTCAGAAGTTGACCGTTCTATTACCGAAGGCCATGAAGAAGGATTTGTTAAAATTCATCTCCGCCAGGGAACAGATAAAATCATCGGAGCAACAATTGTCGCCAGACATGCCGGTGAAATGATCAGTGAACTGACGTTGGCAATGGTTGGTAAGGTTGGACTTGGTACGATTGCGTCAGTCATCCACCCCTATCCGACTGAAGCCGAGGGCATCAAACAGGCGGGCGATGCTTATAACCGAACAAGACTGACACCATTTGCCAAAAAACTTTTCACAAAACTGTTGGCGTGGTGGCGCTAAAAACAGAGAGATTAATAGTTAACTTAACTGGAGAATTATAAATGCAATACCAACGAGCATTCATCGGCGAACTGATTGGAACATTCATTCTAGTTTTATTTGGTTGCGGTTCAGTTGCAACTGCTATTCTATTTGACGCGCATAAAGGTCTGTTTGATGTGGCTATCATCTGGGGTATCGGCGTCACCTTAGCCATTTATGCCACTCGGCATCTCTCGTGTGCTCACCTCAATCCTGCGGTAAGTATCGCAATGGTTTTAGGTAAGCGTATGTCGCCAAAACAGTTGCCAACCTATATAATTGCCCAGTTTATCGGTGCATTCATCGCCGCCGCAACCCTGTATGTCCTCTTTTATTCATCAATTGCAAATTACGAAAGCGTGCATGGTATTGTTCGCGGCACCCCGGCATCAATTAAAACGGCGATGATGTTCGGTGAATATTATCCCAACCCCGGCATGGTGATGGCAAAAGTCTCATATATTAATGCCTTTCTTGCGGAAGGAATTGGAACCTTTATCTTAATCGCTATGATATTTGCCTTGACCGAAGGCTGTAATGTCGGACGCCCTGATGACCGTTTAGCACCACTTTTTATCGGGCTTACCGTCACCGTATTAATCTGTTTGCTCGCCCCTTTGACCCAAGCGGGAATCAACCCAGCCAGAGACCTTGCACCGAGATTATTTGCCTGGCTTGCAGGGTGGCGCGATGCTGCGTTCCCTGATTCACAATATGGATTTATCGTTATTTATGTTATCAGCCCAATTTTTGGCGGAACGATCGCTTCACTGCTTTTTGTTAAAATTATTGAACCAATTATGAGCGCAGACAAAAACAAATGTGGCGGTGACATGTGTCTGAAATAAGATTAAATATTTTAAATGGCAACTCTATGCGGATAAACTCGACAATCCTGACTTCAACTATTTTTTTCACAGTTCACCTACCCCATTGGCTGGAGTTCCATATTACCACATGTTTATCCAGATTTTGGAATAGTGGTGGCTTTGACGTTGGCACTGGAATCGCCGTTAATCCCATTACTCCCGAAAGTGTAATCAGCAAATTATCAACATAAGGAAATTAATGTAAAGAAAAATCCATTTAAACGACTCTTGTAACTGGAATATTAACTACAGTTATGATAATCTTAAAAGTGATTATGTAATTAAACTTCTTGCTTGTGACTGGTCACTCAATAAAATAGTCAGCCACTAATTGGCACTAATAAATGAAAAAAACGTTAGCTTTCATGTTTCGCATAAAACCTAACCATCGGGCTTGTTCGAATATCATTCGTGAATATTCGCGTTCATTCGTGGCTAAAAAAAATAAAAGGAAATAATTATGAGTGTACAAAAAAATGATGTAAAAGAGTATTATGGTAAGACATTACAACATAGTGATGATCTGTTAACTAACGCCTGTTGTTGTGACGCAGCGGCAGTTCCACTCCACATCAGAGAAATCCTCAAAGATATTGCCGATGAGGTGCTGGCAAAATATTATGGTTGCGGTTCACCAATCCCGGAGGCGGTGGAAGGCTGCACCACGCTTGACCTCGGCTGTGGCACTGGACGTGATGTCTATACCTTTTCAAAGCTCGTGGGTGAACATGGCAGAGCCGTCGGTGTCGATATGACCGATGAACAGTTAGCGGTGGCTAATAAATATGTTGAAGAACAGGCAGATAAGTTTGGTTATGCTGCCTCTAATGTCACCTTCATCAAAGGTGATATAGAGGATCTACAAAGTGCCGGCATCGAAAGTGATTCGATCGATATTATCACCTCAAACTGCGTGATAAATCTGGCAACGGATAAAAAGAAGGTTTTTAAAGAGATATTCCGGGTACTGAAACCGGGTGGTGAACTCTATTTTTCCGATGTCTTCAGCGATCGCCGCGTATCACCGGCAATAAGTAATGATCCAATAATGTACGGCGAATGCCTTGGTGGTACACTCTATATTGAGGATTTCAGACGGCTGCTGCATGACATCGGCATCCCGACCTACTGCGTTGTCTCCGTCAAACCTATCACCATTCAGAACGCTGAAATAGAGGCAAAAGCGGGTAATGTAAGCTTTTCATCCATCACCATTCGCGCATTTAAGCTATCAGAACTTGAAGACCGTTGTGAGGATTATGGACAAATTGCCACCTACGACGGTGGAATTCCATTTTCACCGCACCAGTTTGATCTTGACTCAGGTCATTCGTTTATAAAAAATAAACCCATGCTGGTATGTCGTAATACTGCAAATATATTATCCTGCAGCCGTTTTGGAAAATATTTCACCGTAACTGAACCAATAGAACATTTCGGACTATTCCCCAGTTGTGAACAGGAAAAAATCATCATGACAGAAGCAGGTTGCTGCTGAAAAAAAGAGTTAGACACGAATGAACACTAATTTTAAAAGATGGTCATATTTTATGCTTCGCATAAAAGCTAACCATCAGGTTTATTTGACAACCTAAATTGTTAGATTTTGTTTACAAAATATGACAGTTTTTAAAAGTAAAAATATTTATTCGTGGCTAAAACAAAAAAAGGAATAGGAAAAATGAAACAACAAATGAAAAAAATGTTAATCGCAAGCGTTGTAATGTTAGTTATGGCAGGTAGTTCAATTATTTATGCTCATTGTCAGGTACCTTGCGGTATTTATGATGATAATGCCCGGGTGGAAGCAATGCTTGAAAATGCTGCAACTGTCAGCAAGGCTACTAAACAGATTAATAGCCTCGCCAATAAAACAGATGCACAATCACAAAACCAACGGGTAAGATGGATTCTGAATAAAGAAAAGCATGCTCAGAATATAATTATGATTATTGCAGACTACTTCCTTACGCAACGTGTCAAACCATCCCAGAAGGATTATCCTGAACGCCTGATAAAACATCATAAAGTAATTTTACTGGCGATGAAGGTTAAACAAAATGTTGATCTGAAATATGTAAAACAATTAAAAGTTGCCATCAAGGCACTTGAAGCCTATTACCCAGAGCATAAACATGATAAATAATATTGCTGATAGTCAGACCGCAACTGGTGAACCGCGAGGTCGCATTGCACTGCAAAGTTTGAAGGAGCTGTGGATTAACACGGGGTCGTTGTGCAATCTCTCCTGCCCATTCTGCTTCGAGAACTGTTCACCCACCAGTAAACGCTTGGATCAAGTCACTTTTGATGATGTTCAACCATATATTGACCAAGCGGTAGCAATAGGCGTCGAACGCATCTCTTTTACCGGTGGCGAACCATTTATCAATAAAGATTTTATCAAAATACTTGGATATGTTCTAGAACGTAAGCCATGTATGATTCTCAGCAATGGTACCGAACCACTATTGAGTAAAATAGCTCAGATACGAGAACTTAAACAACAACCGTATGAATTGGTTATTCGACTGAGTCTGGATTTTCCAGACGCAACAAGCCACGACGCAAACCGCGGTGCTGGCAGTTTTGCCAAAACCATGGAATCGTTGAAAAAGTTGAGTGACTGCGGTATAAAAACTGCGACAGCAAGAATTCATTTTGCCGATGAAGATATGGCAGAAGTCCAACAACAGTATGCTGAACTTTTTAAGCAACATGGACTGCCGGAAGATTTGACTGTAGCCCAATTTCCGGACTTGGATAATGCTGGCACCGACCGTGACACCCCGGAGATCAGTGCCAATTGTATCAAAACCTATTATGGAAGTTTAGAGCAACAAGCATGTTTTATGTGCAGTTATTCAAGGATGTTGCTCAAACAGCATGACCAAATGACTATTTTTGCCTGTACACTGGTGGATGACGATGATTTTTTTGACTTCGGTTCAGATTTGAAACAGGCTATGGCGACTGATGCGGTTCTTAAACATCACCGCTGTTTCGACTGTTTCTCCTGCGGCGTCGCCTGTGGAGAACTTTAATCATGCATGAATATCTTAAATACTTTTTTCTCTTCGTCTATATCAGTGCCAGTTTGCTGCTAATGGTCTATGGGGCGCATTGTTATCTAATGTTACTACTATTTCTGCGTAAACAGAAAAAATGCCGTAATGAAATCAATCAAGCAGTTCAAGCTTATAACCATGACCGCAAAGCAACAGATTATCCGTTCGTCACCATTCAACTACCGGTCTATAACGAAGCAGAAGTGATAGAACGTCTCATTGAAAGTGCGATACGAGTTGATTATCCAGCTGAACGGTTTGAAATTCAGGTGGTTGATGACAGTACCGATGAAACTTCAGAAATTATTGATAAGGTTATTCAACGCTTAGACAAAAATGACATCGCCATCAGTGCCTCACGACGCGAAGGACGCAAAGATTTCAAGGCTGGCGGTCTAGCCCATGCAATGAAACATGCCAAAGGTGAATTCATTGCCATCTTCGATTCAGATTTTGTCATTCCTGGAAATTTTCTTAAACGGACTATTGCCTTGATTGATCCTGAACCGGATGTTGCCTGTGTTCAAGGACGTTGGGAACATATCAACTGTCATGAAAACTGGCTGACCCGTGCTCAAAGCGTCGGCATCAACGGTCATTTCGCTGCTGAACAGGGGGCACGCAGCTATAATGGACTGTGTATGAATTTCAATGGCACCGCTGGTGTCTGGAGGACCAAAACAATCTATGCCGCCGGTGGCTGGCAGGGTGATACCCTGACTGAAGATCTGGATTTATCATATCGGGCGCAACTGGAAGGGTTTCGGATTATCTATGATTTTGATCTGGAATGCCCGGCAGAAATCCCCAATAATGTGACTTCATTAAAAAGTCAGCAAAAACGCTGGGCTAAAGGTTCAATGGAGACAGCGATCAAACTGATGCCGAGAATATTCAAATCACCACGCCTGTCAATGTTCCATAAGCTTGAAGCATTTCTCCATCTGACCCACTATTTTGTCGCCCCGCTGATGCTGATACTCTGTTCATGTACTCTGCCGGTACTGATTCTGGCTCCAACACTTGAAGCAACCTGGTTAGTTGCCAGTCTCTGGACGATTATTATAATCAGTGCCATGGCACCATGCGTAATGTATACCGGCAGTGGAATTGTATTGCGGCGCGGCTGGTTTTCACTGTCACATTTTCCGGCAATGCTGGCGGTCGGTACGGGATTATGTATGAACAATGCCCTAGCGGTAATTGAAGCTATCAGAGGTAAAAAATCAGCATTTATCCGGACGCCGAAAAGCGGCAGTGCCGGCACTGAAAGTAAAGCGGGGCGTTACGCATTGAAAGCAGATATGCTGCCAGCTTATATTGAGGTATTACTTGGACTTTATTGTCTCTATACCTTTATATTCTATATTAACTCCGGTAAATATCTTTTCGGTTTTTTTATCGGAGCCTATTCAGTCGGTCTGCTAACCTTCGGGCTTGCCTCGCTGAAACATCTCTTGATCCGTCCAAAAGTAGAGCCGGAGCAAATTCAAAACGATGGATAAATCAAAAACATTAATATGTGTGGCACTGATTTTTGGCACCACCGCCATTATCGCGCTGGGGGATCCTGTATCATTTTACCCGTTTCACTCGTTTGCGCTATACGCAATAGGTTTTATTGCGCTCTACATATTCGTGTTTAAATTGAAGACCAATAATAACTTAGCAAAATCACTGTTATTTATAGTGATTACCGGCATCGTTCTCCGGACGCTGTTTTTATCATCACCACTCTCGGACGACGTCAATCGTTACGCCTGGGAAGGGATGATTCAAGCTCAAGGCGTCAATCCCTATATTACTGCACCGGCAGAATTAAGTGATGAGTTCAGTAACGACCCAATTTTTGCAGGCATCAATCACAAGGATGTTTCTACAGCCTATCCCCCGGTGGCAATGCTGACCTTCAGAGCGATTTCAGCCATAAGCTATTCCCTGACTGGCTATAAAATATTTTTCATTATCTGCGATTCATTAGTCTTGATAGTGCTTGCCCTGTTAATTAAACAGTGGCAATTGCCGGCAAACCGTTTAGCGCTTTATGCCTGGAATCCACTGATTTTGCTCTATGGTGCCGGTGAAGGCCATTTTGATGTTCTGCATATTCTGTTTATTGTTATTGCACTACTATTTTTTATAATCAGCTCAAAAAAACACGCTAAAGCATCAGACAACAATAAATTCCGTTTCCCGACAGCAAATGAGTGCCTTATAACATATTGCAACGATATCGGTATATTTTCCGGTTTGGCTTTCTTGATGCTTGGAGCTGCGGTCATGACCAAATTCCTTTCAATAATTATTCTGCCATTCATGATCACCCGACGCAATCTGAAATGGCTGCCTTGTTTCTTTATTCCATTCCTGACGATTATACCATTCTGGTCTCCGGATATGAGTTCAGGCTTAATGAAGTTTTCCGGTGAAATGTCATATAATGATGTCATTCCTAAACTACTCCGCTATTTTCTGACCGGCACGGCATATCAATTAACAATGGTAGGTACTTTTGCCATCGGCATGGGGCTCATCTGGTTAATGACGCAGCAAAACAGGCTGACCGGAATATCCTATGCTTTCCTATGGTGTATATGCTGTCTGCCATGTGTTCATATCTGGTATCTGATGCCACTGGCACTGTTTATCACCGCCGTCCCCAATCGAGCGGTATTTTTGCTGTTTATCACCTGCGGAACCGGCTTCTGGGTACTGAACCATCAATTAGTCACCGGCGAATGGCGTGAGTTTCTCTGGATCTGGCTAGCCACTTACGTGCCGGTCGTTCTACTGCTGTTCTATGACTGGAATAATATTAGACTACCCTGGCTCAAAACCTCCCCTACCCCGTCAACCGTTGATATAATTATTCCCGTCTACAACGAAGCGGAACGCATCACCGAGCATCTTGCATCAGTTGAACAAGCTATTCAAGGTGCCTCCGCAACTAAAATTCAATTTACAATAACCCTAGTCGATGCCGGCAGCACCGACGATACGATAAATATTGCAGAAGATTTTCTGCAAGAAATGCTTGAACATCGAACATCGAATTGGAAAAATGATCCAGTCAATAACAAGAGTAATTCTGCTTGGTACCAAATAATTAATGCCGCTGAAAAGGGGCGTGGCAATCAGCTAGCGACGGGTGTTGCCAACACCACCGGAGACATGGTTATTATGCTTCACGCAGACAGTATTATGCATGAAGACGCCCTGTTAAACCTTGTTAATAAAGTAATCCAAAATCCAACCGCTGGCTGGGGTATACTTGGCCATAATTATGACAAAAAATCATTAAGAATGCATAAAGTAAGGTTCATGAATCGTTTTAGATTCAAAGTTATGGGCATCGCCTTCGGCGATCAGGGTATTTGGGTCAGACGCGATATCATGGCAGCCAGGGACGGCATTCCAGCGATTCCGTTAATGGAGGACATTGAAATATCACTCCGGCTGGCAGGCGTGCCACGACTGTCACTGGGCGAATCATTAACCCTATCAACCAGACGCTGGGATAACCGAACACTTTTCACCTATTCATTACAGGTAATATATTTTGTCGCCTGGTACATGCTCGCCAGAAGACTGGGCTTTAATATAAAAAGTATATCAGCAAAGCTCTATGCACAATATTACTAAAACATATAAGCTGTTTAATTTTGAACGGCGTTCGAGAAAGGAGAAAAACAGATGTCAATAACAGCACGCAAACCGATAATAGATTGGGAAACTGGCTTTGAACGTCATTGGAATGGTGGCAATCCAGTAAAAACTCATATATTCAATGCCTTGTCTTTTTTGTTTCCCCAGGGAGAAAGGTATTTTATAAGAATAGCAAAAGATATTTATTCACAGATAAACATTGCAGATAACGACAAGCTTAATACAGCAATAAAAGTCTTTATCAGACAAGAAGCAATGCATACCAAGCAACATGAAATGTACAATTCCATTCTTGAACAGCAAGGCTATAAAAACATGGTGCATCATTATATTAATTGGGTGGAAAAGCAAACTGACCATCTTGCCCCGATTAAAAGTTTAGCGATTGTCTGTGCGTATGAGCATTTTACAGCAATTGTTGGAGATTATATTTTGAGCAACCCGCCTATATTTGACGACGCTCAAGAAAAAATGGCATTAATTTGGGGTTGGCACGGGGCTGAAGAGACAGAACACAAATCCGTCTGCTATGATCTGTATCAAGCGGCAGGTGGAACGTGGTTAATGCGAGTATTGTTTTTTCACCTAGTTAGCCTGAATTTTTTGCTGATGTTTTCACGAAACTATTTAAATTTGCTTTGGCAGGATAATTGTCTGAATTATAAAACAATATTTAAGACAATATTTCAATTGAGTAAATTATTCTGGGGCAAGAAAGGCATAGGCTGGCATTGCAGTTGGCATTGCATTCGTTACTCCAGCCCCGCTTTTTATCCATGGAAACAGAATAACAAAAATAAAT
This sequence comes from Victivallaceae bacterium, assembly GCA_021647315.1. Taxonomy (GTDB): domain Bacteria; phylum Verrucomicrobiota; class Lentisphaeria; order Victivallales; family Victivallaceae; genus JAKIUY01. The sequence goes on along the minus strand of JAKIUY010000010.1, from coordinate 56,041 downwards.
TAGAACAATGGCTGATGGCTAACGAAAATAACTTAGAAATCTTGAACAATTAATACTGAAAAGGTTAACTACAAAATGATCACATATTTACGTTTTACCACTATCGCGCTGTTTTTATTAGTATTAAGTGCGGCAGCTTCTGATATTGACAATAGTTATTACACAACGGAAGTAATCATAAAAACAAAGTCGGAAACTAAGCATGCATCTCTCATGGCATGTCCTGTTTACGACAATAAAAATATCGCTTTTTCCATGCGTTGGGATGACTGCAATAAGAATAATTTCAAAATGCAGGACTTGATGTTCAAATATGGTATCAGTGGTACTTTTTATATGAATGGCAGGAATTACGACTTCAGAAAAGCTTGCGAAAAAGGCACCGATATCGGTTCGCATTCTATGACTCATCCGCGTTTGACAAATTTTAATAATAACCAGATTTTCTGGGAAGTTGCAGAGATTAAACCGTATCTTGAATCCCGTACTGACAAGCCAGTCAACAGTTATTGCTTCTCATACGGTAACTATTCAGACAAAGCAAATAAAACCGTTGGTTATGATATTGCGGAAATGCTGCAGCGTATTGGATATCATCACAATGCTTATCTAGGTTTTATCATGAAATACACCAAGGGCAAAGACTCAGTCTCTGGATATAGGCAGATTTCACCGGGTGACAGAAACCCGTCAATGGCCAAATTTGAAAAGGAACTGAATAAGTTATTAAACAATCAATACTGGAAAAAGGACAATCCTAATATCAGCATCGGGGTTCATGTCTGGATGAAAACTCCAGACGCATGGAAAAACATGGAAGGTATTCTAAAAAAATATTCAAAGCGTCAAGACTGGTGGTACTGCACCCAGACTGATTATGCAGCCTACAGAAAAATGTTTAAACTTGTTAAAATCAGCAATATAAGCAAAAAAGCCAATCAAGTTGAGTATAAAATAATTCTGCCTTATGCCTCAGATGTCGGTTCAAACCAGCCACTTACTTTATGCTATAGCGGTAACGCAATTGAAGTCTTAGTAAATGGCAAGCAAGTTAAATTTAAAAGCGAGTCAGGCAAAACGTTTTTCGATATTATTCCACCATCATTTGCAGAGGTGCCAAAACTTATCAGCTATGAGACCAATCCTCAAAATAATCCAACCCCGAACATCAGAAAAAAAACGGCACTGCAACCATGGCTCTATATTAAAGACAACGGATATTTAGTTCTGAGTATGAAGAACAGCAGTCCCGGCAAACTTACCAATATAAAAGTTAAATACATTATACCTCTGATGTATAAACATAAAAAGGCTGCCATAATTTCTGAAATGCCCCCCGGTGCAAATAAAATCATCACCGAAAACCTTGTATTGAATAACCGGAACTCAGATAAATATGGAACCCCGTTTTTATTATGTCAAGTAGATTATCTTAATAACGGAACCCCTGAACGTGCCTATGCTTCCACATATGGCAAAAAAATACCCCAACCAGGGAAATAATAAATTCAGGGATAAATCAATCGTCCCAAAGGCTTGTCATTTGCACACCCGCTTCCGTAGCGACACAGGAATGGAGTTTGAAGCGGAATCTGCCCTTGGGTGCTACCCGATTATGATTAACCATTCTTATTGGTGTTCATCTGTATCAATTCGTGGCTAAACATTTGCTTTTGCAATACGCTGTCCGGCCTCAACAATTTTTTTGCGTAAAGTTGCTGGTTCAATAACCCGGATTTTTCCGGCTTCACCCAATACCCATCTGATAACATCATGTTCAATTGCCGGGGCAAGTGCTACCAGTAAATCTCCACTGTCCTGAACTGCTATTTTGAATTTCTTCATATTCCGTGCCGTCAGGTTTGCGATAGGTAAAACGAATCGCCTCGCGCAGCCGCCAACCATCAAAAACCTCCTTAAAGACTTCAGAATCAACTTCAGCCTTAATCCCGGAAGCAATAATCAGCGATTGCATAAATGCGGTATCAAGAAACTCGGAATTATTTGTGGTTAGCTGTTGATCTACTGAATCACGAATCATCCCTTTCAACGGTTGTGGAGTGATATCCTCAGCAATTCGTGCTCCCAGCAGTGATGATGTCATCAACTCATCACAAATCAATGGACAGCTAAACTCCCAATAGCTATTCTTCAAATAATACCCGTTCTGACTAGAATCAAATTCTATCGGCTCAGTAAGTAAGATACCTGTCATGACAATAAAAAATGGAGTTTTTGTAGCAAGAGATGCTATTGCTAAAATAACAGGGCATGTATTTAAATTCAAACCATGGGGTGCTACAAAACTAGCCTCTAGTATCAGCCGATGGGTTGGCCCGATCGGTGCTGGTTTACAGCTTGTATCAGATGCTATCGATATGATAAAAAAACAAAAAGCTGAAAAAAAGTTACAACAAGTAAAAAAGGATATTTCCGATATGACAAAATATCACTTTAAGGTTGTTTGGGATATACTTCAAAATAATTCAAAAGTGTTCGAAATATTTGCACCACAAATATCAACTTTTGAAGATATACTAAAACAACAGGAGCAAACTTTGGAAAATTTATTGTCCCCAAAAGATGAACTTGAAAGAGTTTTAAAAGAGTTTTTGTCGATGGCTCTTCAAAATGATGTGGTTGATGTTGACTATACTGATATTACAGATTAATATATTTATTAATTATCTGCTTTTAAAAATGGATTTATTAATTATCTGCTTTTAAAAATGGATTTATTAATCGTAATGGCATTTAATGAAGTAAAATCTGAATGATTGTTCTGGAATGTGTTCTGGGGACGTTCACGGTAAATTTGTGGGTAATAAATGACTTATATTTTTGTTTTCATGCATAGATATAGGCTTAAATCTAATGTGGCAAGCAAGAGCGATTTGATTTGAATATTTTCTGTAGGTAGACCCTACACAAAAGAATGTGCGAGTATTTGTTCGGAGTGAACGACTAGCTAATAGCAGCAATTCCGAATGAAAATAGTTCCCAGATTTTTCTCTAAAAACACCACGCTATTTACTGTTTTAAAATTTTCATTTCACAAACTGCCATTTTTTGCCATAAAATCAAGCTGGCAGGGTCTAGCATTTGACATTTACTGGGGCACCTATCAATGTTTAACAACTATATATAAGGTGGCAGGGGCAGTTCTAGCATTTACCGTGTTAACAACTATATATATCTTCAAAATCATTAATCAATTTGGAAAAATGGTTAAAGTGGTGTAGATTGGAATTATATCTTTGACAGGATAAACAAGATTTACAGGATCAAGTAACAAAAAAAGAGACTCGTAGAGAATGAAGTTAAACTCGCAGAGTTTAAACGAATTGTCCATCCAGTTCATCTTGTCTGAAAAGTTCCGGCAAATCCGGTTATTATGTTCAGAAGGTAGTTTAAACTGCCCATTACGGGTACAAAATGGAGATTTGAGATGAAACATTTAATTTTTCTTGCAGTTATGGTTTGTGGTATTGTCGCATTTACTGGCGATATTAACATCAATGGTGATTTTAAACAGGTCAAGGACGACTTACCACTGAATTGGCAACAGAATAAAGGTTCATGGGCTAAGCCGTTTGGTACAGTTGAGCTGGTGAAAAGTGATGATGGTAATCTGTTGATGATAACCAATGGCGAAGCAACTAAACGCACTGATGTCTATTCCAGAAAAGAGGTTCCTGTCAAGGCTGGTGATAAGGTGAAAATAACTGTAGTAGTCAAAGGAAAAGGAACCATTGGCGTGGGTTTCTATTCTTATGGTGGTGGGAAATGGTGCAGAGGCGACTTTAAACAGGCAGAATTAACTGAAAATTTCACTGAGCTGAGCAAGGTGGTTGACATAAAAAATCGCGAAAAAGATGGGGTTGTTACAGTCAAGGCAACTTTCTGCAAAATCACATTGCAAGCTATCAAGAAAAACAGCCAGGCAATTTTTAAATCTGTAAAAATAGAAGTTATCCCGAAACAGTAAAACTATCGTCAGTTTGTACAGTTAGACGGTACTCGAAAAGCCTTTTAAATTTTCAGCATCGCGGAAATTAAAGGCTTTTCTCCGCTCCGTTTGTAAAATATTTCTATAAAAAACACCCACAAAAAAATAATATATACAAAAAATTCGACATAATTTGCATTACGTGCAAGTAGGTCAGATGCTCCTGGCTCCGCAGGAGCATAAACACACTTCGTGTGTGATGAAAGACGGTGCGGGAGCAACCGTCCTACTGTTAACGGCATCCGAAGGATGTCTTTATTTCAGGTTTTATCTTTGGGATAACGTAGGAGATTTATGGTCATGAATGCTTTGATTGCCAGATTGTTGTTTGCGGTTTTGCTTGTATCTGTCTTGCAGGTTGCTGCCGGTAATAAATCTATTGCCCGGCAAGTTGAAACAATGGCGAAGCAATATGATAAAAAATATTCTACGGTAAAACATGTTACCGTTGCCACCTATCTCAAAAACAGAAAAAAATGGGTGCTGGTCGATATTCGTCCCGCAAAAGAACGTAAAGTATCAATGATTCCAGGGGCTATTACGGTAAAGCAACTCGAATCTAATCTTGCACTATATAAGCATAGACCTATTCTTCTATACTGTACCATCGGCGAAAGAAGTTCAGTTTATGCGTTGAGGCTGAATGCGCAAGGCTGGGAAAATGTGGCAAACCTGCGTGGTGGTGTTCTGGCGTGGGCACAGGCCAACCGGAAATTTGTTACGTCTGATAATAAAAAAACTAGAAAAGTACACGTTTATGGTTCCGCCTGGAATCTGTTACCAGTAAATTATACAGGTGTCTGGTGATGAATGGAATATTAAATAGATATTGGTTCTGGCTGTTGGCTACAGGGCTGTTTTGCTGGCTGTTGGAGACTGTTTTTGCCTGGCGTAAGTCTCAGCACATACTGCGTCCGCAACTGTGGCAGGATATGGTTTTTCTCTTTATCAATGGCCATGGGTTCTCCCTATTGCTAGCTTACCTCTCCTACTGGAGTATTAAAAGTGTTGTTAACTTTTCAGGCTGGCTCACCCTGCCCGATCCGCATGCCATTAAAATTATCTCAGATTTGTCGTTGCCGGTACAATTTGTCATATTTTTTATTGCTAAAGATCTACTGGAGTGGCTGGTTCACAATCTACTGCATCGGGTAAATTTTCTCTGGAATATTCACAAACTTCATCATAGCATCATGACCATGGACTGGATCGGCAATTTCAGATTTCATTACCTTGAAATTATTGTTTACCGCAGTTTGACCTGGTTGCCGTTAATTATTCTAGGTGTTGATCAGCGGGTAATTCTACCAATGGCGATTATAACCACCCTGATCGGCAACCTGAATCATTCAAACATCCGTATCAGCTGGGGCCCATTGGTCTATATCATCAACTCATCCCGGATGCATATCTGGCATCATGACAAAATATGCCATAAAAAATATGGTCAGAATTTCGCTATTGTGTTCAGTCTTTGGGATTGGCTGTTCGGTACTGCATGGTATCCTGACGATATTGAACAGCCAAAAGCATTAGGATTTCATGATATGAACAGATTTCCCTTGAAAAACCCACTATTATACCTATTGTATCCTTTAGTAGATTATAAAAATAAGGATAATATAAAATGAGCATTCAGTCCAGAGCTTTTCTGCCGACGCTTACCGGCTGGGGACAGGAACATCGACCGGTTACAACAGCTCACCAGAGTTCGCGACCCGGAGTTTTCCTCTGCGGTGATCTAGCAGGAGAGCCATTGCTCAAAACATCCATCATTGATGCGGTAAAAACCGCCCAGGCTGCTGAGAATTATTTAACCCAACGTAATATCCAGGCAGATACGGATTTTGACGTAATAATCTGCGGAGCCGGTGGCGCGGGTATCGCGGCGGCTTTGGAATTTAAAAAGGCAAAACTTAACTGTTTGATATTGGAGAAGGGAAAAGTTGCCCAGACCATTCGTGATTTCCCAGATGAAAAAATTATCTTTGCCCGTCCGCAAAACCTGCCGATACCCGACGAACTAAATTTTGATGACTGCACCAAGGAGGAATATCTGGAGCAAATCAACAAAGTTGTTGTACAAGCTAAGCTGAATATCGAAGAAAACTGTGAAATCGCCGGACTGCAAGATAGCCCGAATGGGGCGTTATCAGTCACTACCGCTACCGGCAAACAATATACCGCAAAAGCGGTTATTATAGCGACCGGGCGCCAGGGCAATCCGCAGACGCTGAATATTATGGGCGAAGATCTATCCCATGTCCATCATAAACTGCTGACACCCCATGGTTACGCGGGGAATAATATTACTATAATTGGCGGGGGCAACAGTGCGGTTGAAGCCGCGATCACCCTGTCAGATAACGACGCAAAAGTTACCATCGTCTACCGTAAAGACAGTTTCTTCAGAGCATCGCATGAGAACAGAGCCCGGCTGGAAAAGCTTATCTCTTCAGAAAAAGTCAAAACAAGATTAAATTCAACACCGGAAAAAATAATCCAGAATGGAATTGAAATAAAAACACCTGATGGTTCAGAAACCTTCGCGGCCGATGAAATATTCATTCTGATCGGCTCCGCGCCGCCGGATAAACTGTTAAATACACTTGATATTCAAATTGAAAACAGATGGAGCTGGCAACGAATAACCGCGTTTATTGGCAGTATTGCGGCAATATGGCTCTTCTATTCATTCTCTAAATGGAAAAGTGGTATAACTATTCAAGAGTTCCCCTGGTCATTACTGGGTAGTGCCGTTGAACGTTTACCGGCAGCGATACAACCGGGGCATATTAAAGGGCTGATCTACTCACTTGCAGTAGTGGGTTTCGGCATTCCGGCAATATTGAGATGGCGCAAAGCCGGACGCCATAAAAAATACCAGACGGCCAGATATATCACGATGTTCATATCACAGCTGTTCCTGCTGTTTGTTTTTCCTGAATTTATTCTGACTTTAATAACCCCCAATGCTTGGCGCTTCTACGGTGTCATGATGCCATTCCCGTTGGTTTACGAAACATTCTTTTATCAACCTTCACTATTCTGGATCATTGCCTGTGCAACAGCAATGCTGGTCATCCTCCCGATCTTTATCTATTGGCATGGCAAACGCCTCTGCTCATGGATCTGCGGCTGCGGTTGTTTAGCTGAAACAGTGGGCGACCGTTTCCGGCATTACGCCCCACATGGCAACAAATCAAGAAAAATTGAAAATTATCTACTATGGGTCGTCCTTATCTGGGCATTTTTATCGGCGGCGGCATATATTTTGTTCGACGGAGCCACCGGCACTAAACCTGTTTACGTCACCGCTTATCTGCTGATTATTGATTTTATTCTGGCTTCAGTTATCGGAGTTTCATTCTATTTCTTTTTCGGTAACCGTATCTGGTGCCGCTATTTTTGTCCACTGGCACACTACATGCGCCTGTTATCCGCAATATACAGTAAATTCCGGATCAAGCCGGCAGATCGCTGTATTGCCTGCGGCGAATGCTCACGCTACTGTCAGATGGGAATTGATGTTATGCAGTTTGCGCTGAAAGAAGAGGAGATTAATAATAAGAACAGCAGTTGTATCGGCTGTGACATCTGTGTCTCGGTCTGCCCGATGGATAATCTGACCTCGGGCAAAATATTTCCTGATCAAGCCAGAGAGGATAAAAAAGTTAGAAGAAAGCAACGAAGAGTGAGACAGGAGGCGAGAAGAGGGAAGCGAAAAGCGAGAAAAGAGACGAGGAAAAAGGGAAAAGAAAAATAGGGGCTTGGTCTAAAAATTGAAAACTGGCAAGCAGGACAGATGCTCCTGCGCTGTCACAACACTAGAAACGGGGACTGGCAAGTAGGACAGATGCTCCTGCGCTGTCACAAACGGGGAAGTTATTCGGTGGCAAAGGCACCACATCGGGCTCATTACTCCCATAGGGCTCATCGTATCCCCGTACAGCGCAAAATTATAGGCATCTTCTGCGTGGGTGAATAAAGTGAAAACTATGAAAACCATTATCTGTCTATTTGCTAAGCCGCCACTTGCGGGAATGACCAAAAGCCGTCTGGCGAAAACCATTGGTTCAACCGCAGCGGCCGAACTGTCAGCCGCAATGCTCAAAGATATTATAACTCAATGCATGGCAGTAATGGATACCGAAATTTTTATTGCCTACCCGCCTCAATCGACACCGGATGATTTTTCCACCGTTCACAAAACTGGTCTCAACTACATTGTCCAGCAAGGCAACAATCTCGGGGAACGAATGGCTAATATTTTTCAGACCTTTTTAGTAGCAAAGCAGGCAAATAAAGTTATTATTATCGGCAGTGACTGTATCACCACCTCAACCGCAAGCATTACGCAAGCATTAGCAAAATTAACGGATTTTCCGGTCGTCATCGGCCCGGCTCGGGACGGTGGTTACGTTCTCGTCGGACAATCCATGTTCAACCCTGGGATGTTTACAAACATTGACTGGGGCAGCGGCAAGGTGTTGGACCAGACAACTGTTTTACTTGATTCTGCACAGGTTAAATATTATAAAATGCCATCATCATTTGATATTGATCACCATGAAGACCTGGCAGAATTGAAAGTTTTCCTTAAGAATAATTCCAGGCCTTTTACTGAAGAGTTCCTTAATGGTATGATATTGCTGTAATAATAATGCAGGCGGGACGCCTGCGACATCCTGGCGCATGGGCAAATAATCCACGGGGGATTAGGGTGCTTGCTTCGTCCTCTACGAGTGCCGCCAGGATGTCGCAAACTACTAGTGTCTTGTCAATACTTTACTTTATCCTGTATATATCCAATTCTGTTGTATAGCCTTTGATAGCGGTTCTATCCGGAACCAGTTCAGGCGCGTTGCTTAACGCTTGATAAAACTCAACGGAGACAATCGTCTCTCCAGTTGCAGCTTTGGAACAGAGCCGGGATGCCAGATTTACTGATGAACCGATCACCGTAAAATCAAGCCGTTCATTGTGCCCGACGGCCCCCATTATAACCTCGCCGATATGAATTCCAATACCAACTCCTATCGGTAACCGGTCAGCATACTCATCAATACAACGGTGAATTTCATCTGCCGCCATGAGAGCTTGATCAACACCATCTTCATTTTCGAATACCGCCATCACTTCATCACCGATATACTTATCAACAGATCCGCCATGACGCTGAATAATTTCAGTTTCCATACCGAATGCTTCATTAAGCAAAGCAACAATTTTCTTCGGATCTTTATCTTCAGAATATTTAGTAAACCCCCGAATATCAACAAAAAAGATGACAACTTTTTTTCTTTCGCCATCCATATTTATTTCACCTTCGTTGGCTTCTTCGATTTTTTTCAAAGCAAAGCTCGGGATAAATTTAATCATATGCAAGCGTTCCCGCAGGCGAACAAGCATGTGGTCAACTGCCCCTTCAAGGTCAGATATTTCATCATTGCCGCCTTTTGGGTGAAGTGTGATATGCAAATTACCTGACCGTACTTTTTTTACTTCGCGCTGAAGGTGTTTGATTCTTCGGGTAAGCAGATGGCCGACCAACAACGCAATCAACAGTGAAGCAACCGAGGCAATACCGAGCACAATCAAGTTGCGGTAGGTCGCTTTACGTGCATCACCGATGAATGTCTTAATATCAAAATCTATCTCAAGTACAGCAACCACATCATCTTGGCTATTTAAAATCGGGGCATAAGCTGAAATCCATTGACCATGTTCATCTTCGTACAACCCAGTCGAAACAGTTTTTTTTTCGTTGACACAACGCAGAAACGCTTGACTATTATCATCAATAATTGTGTATTTATGGCCAAAAATATTATCTTTTTTATTATAAAGATTAAGCGCAAATTCAGTATCAAGGGGTCTATCCTTATTAGGAACCAAAGTATAAATACAATGATTAGGTATCGCAGTATCTTTGATTATTTTTTTTAATTTATTCCTAAGCTCAATAAAAATCGGATTGGTAGATATATCTTTTATGCCAGCGGAATCATGCAGTTGTAAATTGATCTCCTGATGTTTATCACCGGATAAACTATACGAACCAAGTCGGGCTATTTCTCGAAGTGTTATACCAAAATGATATTCAATCAAACTATTTGTCGCACGCATTTGAAAAAAAGTCATAATTGAAATAATAATCAGCAAAATAGTCGCAACGGTCAAAGAAAATTTCAGTGCAATACGCATAAACCAATTCCTTGGTAAGAAAATAAAGATAACCTTAATGAAAGCTGTAGAAATATATCATGAGATATATCGATTACAAATATAATTTTTTGTTGGAGTACGGGCAGTTTTTTACTTTAAAATTGAGCAAGCTATCGGTGCCGTTACGCGCTGGGCTAAAAATGCGATACCGCGCTTGCTGTGACTGTCAAGCCGTAATTGCAATAAACGCCCACCACTGACTTGTGCAAAATCAATTAATTTTATTACCTTTTCAAATTCTGCCGGAATAACAATTTCTTGCGGTAGACAATTTGCCGCACTACCCAGCAGAGATAAATTAAGATAATTATCCGCCTGTTCAGGAAAGAGGGGTAATGGAATAATATCCGCTTCGACCAGATCCTGAAAAAAATGGGTGCCGTAACTTAATTCCGGCGTCTCGCCATTAGTGCCTAAGCCTATTTCCGCCAGTACCAGTGAATTATTGATGTCCGCATATTTTACACTTAAACCAAGTTCAGGATTATTAGTTCCCCAGCGCCCTGGGCCCATAATGATAAAGCGTCGGTCTGCCAACTTGCGATTAATCATACCAACCAGTCTAGCAACGTCAAAGCGTTTTTCAAGTGCCGGCAGGGCATGGTAATGTTCACTGTCCACATATATAGCGTATTCAATATTATTCAGACTGGCAGAACGGACACAGCCGGTAGTTTTGAACAGACAATCGGCATCAGCAATATCAGGAATATCAATTGAATCCCCCGCCCCGTCGCCACCACTGCATAATGAACGACACTGCAGGACATAAAGTTGACCGTTATCATAGGCAAATTCCATATCAACCGGAATATCATAGACCGTGCCAACCTTGCTAAAAATACGTTTCATTAACGAGGTAAATCCCGGTCTATTGAGTAAACCTTCAAAAGTTAAAGCACAGCTGTCATATTCAAAACGGTCAGGAATTAACATCGGTGGTGCCAGAACGCCATTTTGATTCACCGAAATAAATTCCCGAAATGGGAAGTTACAATGCTGTTCCAACATATAGTTGGCTAGATCAACGAAATGAATGGTTTCAACCTCATGACTTTCCAAGTTCAACACATCAACATATTTCTGCGAATAGCGTATCTTCTCGCGATCACTGCCTTCTGGGCGCAACTGCGGCGCGGAGAGCGAAATAATCCGTGGATAATCATCCCCTACCCGATCAACCGCCCGGGTGCCCAGTCCCATGACCATGCGCAACATACCATCTTCAGGTTTTATTTTCCGATTCCAACAATATGGATTATGCGAAAAGCCGACAATCCCGATTGCCGGGAAAAAATATTTACCATATTCCTGTCCAACCACTTTCTGCACCAACACCGACATTTTTTCATTATAATCCAGCAATGAACGGTCTTTACGATACTGAATCACACTCGCCCCGTAAAGACTCATATAAACCTTTTTTATTGCTTTGGTAAATTCTGTAATCCGCTCTTTTTCAGTCCCACGATTGGAGATAAAAAATGAATCGTATTTGCCGGTAAATGAACAGTTGATACTATCTTCGAGAAAACTTGACGAACGCAGAATAAGCGGACAGCCTTCAGCATCATTAAGAATCTGTTTGAACTGATTCAAGGTTCTTGAAGAAAACCGCCCCTGCATAAAACGGTCAAATAAAGCATCATATTCCCGTTCAAATTCATCACCTTCCAGATATTTCAGGCTATGACACTCTTCGAGCTGATTATCGGCAATAAATTCATTGATAATCGATGACCGTACATACCAGGAATCGGTTTCAGTGATATAATCTTTAAACTCTTCAGCCGCCACAAGATCAAGCGAAGGACGTAATATCCGATTGGCTAACAACATTCCGGCGGCCTTCCCACCTATAGTGCCAGTGGTGCCTGGCACTGAAACACTGCGCGAAATAATCGCCGTAACATCACGCATATTGATATAATTCTTAGCAATACCGATATATTCCAAATGATTACTGATAAAATGGGAGATCAGATTAACACGGATATCCAACGTCATAGTTGTTGAAAGATGAATCCGACCCGCTGGAATTCTGGAGAACTCTTCCAGCATACTTCTTATTTTAGTAGCATTATATTTTTCACTATTAAGAAAATGCATCAGTGAACGGGCTAACTTCTCTTTACGTCCCAAGTTGATATACTCCTCAACATCTTCCGGTGCTAACAGTTCAAAAACTGCCGCAATCAATTCCGCCGCAAATTTACTGCCGCATTTATGTCCGGCAACATCAGGAACAGTGCCATCATAGTCATCCAGCGCCCGCCTGAATGCATTAAGGATACAACCATAAGCATTATGGTATTTAATAATACTCTGATAAAGCAGATGTTCATTGATATTCATTTAAAAATTCTCCGTTTATAGTTTCCACTTCAGTGGGCGCCTTTCAGCAACTTTAGCTGCATCGCTAATCTCCAAAGGAGATTAGTTGTTCGGATAAATCCTCTCTTTGACACCGCCTAAAGGCAGAACTACAAACATTTTACAAACATCTCCCGTTCGTAGTTCCCAGTGCGAAGCACTGCACAATTTGCAGGCAATTTAATCGTTCAAATTACCCTAAACTAACCATCTGCAAATTATACCCAGCCACGTAGGCGACAGGCCTCCGCAACTCTGGCGATACTAACGATATATGCCGCAGCCCGCGGCTTGACCCGGTATTTCAGATACATATCATAAACCGCCTCGAATGCCTTAGTCATTTTTTCATCGAGCCGTTGATGAACCTCTTCAAGCGGCCAATAGAAATTGCAGGTATTCTGAACCTGTTCAAAATAGCTTACCGTTACCCCACCCGCATTCGCAAGAAAGTCAGGAATAACAAACACACCATTTTCATGCAAAATATTATCGGCTTCAATTGTAGTCGGCCCATTGGCCAATTCACAAATAATTTTTGCCTTGATATTCGGTGCGTTATCAACGCGGATTGAATTTTCCAACGCCGCCGGAAACAGAATAGTTGTATCCAGTTCCAGGAGCTCATCATTACTAATCGGTTCCGTGCCCGGGAAACCGGCAACGGCACCAGTTTTCAATTTGTGCTGTACCAATGCCTGAGCATCGATACCAGCTTTGCAAAATACGCCCCCACGGGAATCACTGGCAGCAATCAGTTTAAGCCCTAATAACTCTTCGCCCAAGGTTGCACCAAACTGTCCGGCATTACCAAACCCCTGAACCGCCATGGTTGCATTATCTAAGTTCATATTAAGTTTTTTCGCCGCTTCACGAACGGTAAAAATACCCCCGCGTGCTGTAGCATCACCACGCCCTTGACTTCCCCCGAGTGCGAGTGGCTTACCGGTAATCACCCCGGGATGACTTTCACCGCAGATAGTTTCATATTCATCCATCATCCAGGCCATAATTTGTGGAGTAGTATAGACATCCGGTGCAGGAACATCTTTAGTCACGCCAATACTTGAGGCAATTGCACGAATGTAGGCTCGGGCTAAACGTTCCTTTTCACCTTCAGATAGTTCTTTAGGATTACAGATAATCCCACCTTTACCGCCGCCGAGCGGAATATCCACGACAGCAGTTTTCCAGGTCATCCAAGTTGCCAGGGCGCGAACAGTGTCAATCGTCTCATCTGGATGCCAGCGCAGTCCACCTTTGGCCGGTCCACGCGCGGTACTATGACGTACCCGGAAACCGTGAAAAGTTTTTACTTTACCATCATCCATTCTTACCGGCAATCTGACTGAAAGTTCACGTTGAGGCCAACGCAGAAATTCACTTACAGAAGGTTCCAGATTAAGAATTGCCGCGACTTCGTCGAATTGCTTCTGCGCCATCGCAAAAGCGTTGTGGGTTTCGCTCATATCATTATTCTCCATAATGGGTTGCTGGAATCAGCATAAATCGACAGAGCGAAAGAAGAAGTTAGAAACTAGAAATGATAATCTAGAATCTAAAATTAATTAATATTGCCAATAAATCAACAATCTAAAATCTATAATTAATCAATTCACCATTCGCTTGCGACCTTTACTGCTTCCGAGATTAGCGGTTTCGATTACCAGGCAACGCCTTGACCGCCTACTGTCGCGAGCAGGCAGCTGTTTTATTGCGTCGCACGATCAATCAAAACAAGTTACGAATTGCAATCAACCGAAGCATCCATGTGCTCCGGCATAACTAACCTAACATGGTGAATATAATTTGTCAAGAGAGGGAATGACAAAAAAATAAAATTCAGCAATAATCTAAATATCATCAATTTTTAAAATAATATTTTGATAAAAAGACTCCAAATAAAGTCAAACATATTGCGATAAAAATGGCAGGCGAGTATGAACCAGTAAGGTCAAATAGTAGTCCGCCAGTTAGCGGTCCGACAATACCGGAAACACCATAAGCAAGAAAAATCCATGGATAAATCGACCCCAATAAATTTGCGCCATAAACCTGGGCGACCGCCGTGGCATAAAGAACAAAACAGGCACCAAAACCAAGACCAATAAAAGTTGAGACAATAATAAAGAGCAGACTACTGCCATCGATAAAAAGTAATCCAGCGACCGAAACAGCCATAAAAAGTAACGAGTGAAAAATGCTAGCACTCCCCATTTTATCATAATATTTCCCCCATAAAATACGTCCTAGTGCATTGCCAATGGCAAAAAATACAATCCCCAAAGTCGCAATATTTGAAGTTAATCCGGCAGCCAAGCCGAATAATTTCAGATTGCCAATAACTAATAAACCGGCAAACGTACCAGCAAACATACCAATAACCAAGCTCAAAAACTTTTTTTCTCTCAATAACCAGGCAAGTTTCAATGGCTGGACATCTATAGTTATTTGAGATGAACGAGGCACACTCAAAAACATGCTACTTATGATTAATACTATTCCATAGATAACCGCAATCCAGAAAAAAATATCAAGCACTTGCAATTCTTGATAAAAGCAAAATTCAACCACTTCAGCCATTAAGATGGCTCCAGCGCCAAACCCTGCAACTGAAATTCCAGTGATCAGTCCTTGGTGCGTGGGGAACCATTTCACACAAGTGGCAAGTGGACAGACATAACCAAAACCAATACCACTGCCACTAATGAAACCTATCCCCAGTAATAAAAGCCAAAAATCACCACCGGAAAAGGCGGCGATTAAATAGCCTAAGCCAAACAATAAACCACCGATACAGGCGACAGGTCGAGGGCCAATTTTATCTTGCAGTCGACCAGCAAAAATCATTATAATAGCAAAAACTGCAATGGTCACGCCGAAAATCAATTGAGTCTGAGTCGTTGAAATAGCATATTCCTGCTTTAAGACTAAAACAAATTCACTCCAAGCATAAACGCTACCAAGGCATACTTGAATAATCATTGATGCTAATAATACTTTATAACGTTTTTCCATAAAAAACACCTATTTTATCTAACTAGACGGTGCTCGAGGCACGTTTAAGTCGATCATTAATTGCGACACCAATTCCTTCAACAGGAATATCATCAACAATAATAAGCTCCACTCCTAAGTCATCCAATTCGCACATGGCAGCATAAAGATTTTGTGCTGCCTCCTCAAGATTACCTGAAGGCGATAAAACTTTTACAACCGCATAGTTATCGCTATCATCAACCTGTGAAAAAGCAAGTCTGCCAATGCGAAGTTTCTTGTCCCCTGGCAGATGATGACTACCATAGATTAATGGTGTTTGGGGAGCGTAATGTTTGGTTAACATTCCCGGTGCTTCGACCACTGACTTGTCAATATCAGAATCAATCGCAGATTTTACCGTTACTTTACCAATCAGCGGCTCAATCTGCTCCAGCGAAATACCCCCTGAACGTAACAGCACCGGTGAACCGGTGGCAAAAGAGATGATAGTTGACTCAACTCCAACTTCACATGGGATATCTGAATTCAGCGTAAGGTCAATATCATGACGTAATTGTGCCAGAACATGCTCGACAGTCGTTGGGCTTATCTGCCCAAATTTATTGGCACTTGGCGCAGCTACCGGAGTTGCAACCGCATTAAGCAATCGCAAAGCGGTTCCATGAGCAGGAATTCTAACTGCTACGGTATTCAGCCCTGCGGTAATAATATCTGGGACTTTATCGCTTTTTGGCAAAATTAGCGTTAAGGGCCCAGGCCAGAATACTTCCGCTAATATTTTAGCCGCAGGTGGAAAGGCAACAATCAATTCATCGAGCTGTGACATTCTTGCAATATGCACAATCAATGGGTCAAAATATGGTCGTTGCTTAGCCACGAAAATCTTTTCAACCGCAGAAACATTAAAGGCATCCGCACCAAGCCCATAGACAGTTTCAGTAGGGAATGCCACAATTCCACCTTCACGGATGATCGTTGCGGCACGTTCAACAGCATAATCATTAATCGTAGTCTGACTATTAATAATCAGCCAAGCAGCATCTGCAACATCAGTGGCAATAAGTGCATCACGATGTAATTTATCCAGATGACGCCTACCATGCCCAGTCATCACATAAATGCCACACAGTCCGCCATTCCACGCAAACTCAACATCATGCGGATGGTCACCGATAGCAAACGAATTATAAAGATCAATATTATATTCCGCAGCAGCCTGTTGCAAGAACAAAGGTTTAGGTTTTATACATGCACAGTTATCAGGGCGCCGATGTGGGCAAACATAAGTATCAACAATTTCCACGCCAGCTTGCCGGAGATATTCAACGACATAATCATTGACACGATCCACCTCCGTCCGCATTAAAATACCTTCAGCGATGCCCTGTTGATTAGTGACAATAAACAGTTTAAATTTCTTTTGCAATTCAATCAGAGCCTGAACGGTGTCAGGATAAAAGATCACTTCATCGCTATTTTTCAGGTATCCTCGATCTTCGATAAGTGTTCCATCTCGATCAAGGAAAATTGCCGGAGCTAAATTATTTTTGCAATTGCTATTCATATTACCCTAGAGGTTTTTCAATAATAGTTTCATAATTAGGAAAAAACTTCTCGTAATCGTCGACAGTTCCATCATCAAGACAACATTCAATAATCTGCTGTCCAATGCTATCTAGATCAGGTTTCATAAAAAGAGCCAAATTATCAGCAAAGAACTGTTTTAGAATAGCTGCGCCCTGATCATAACCATCTTCACCGATTTCTGGTTGGGTTTCAACTTCCAGGAACCAATGCGCAATTCTAACGCCTTCAATACGCATTGAACGCATTGCGTAACCCAGTAATGGTGAACGTGCTGGCACAACCTGATCGGCTTGAAATTTCGCCGTCCCCCGTCTTGCCAGGTAGTCTCGCGTTAACCATTGAGGCATAAAACTGGTCTCCCAGGCACCAATATGCTGATTAGGGATCAAGATATTCCTTGTTTGATGATATTGCTGAAACTGCTTCAGTAACAAATTCGCCTGCGTGACTTTTGCCCCAGTCGCAAACGGCCAATAGCTACCTACGCCTTCACTACTCATTTCACCAGTATCAATGATACTTGGATTACTAAAGCCACGTGGAGCGACAAGCCGCCAGAGCCAAGCCAATGCTGACGGTAAAAGATGCATCAGCCCCAATATACCATAAGTCGGGTCCTCGCGAGTGCATGGGGGAGTACGAATACCAAAACTCCGGTAGTCAATTCCAACAGCACCAGTCACCACATTAGGGTAATTTGTTCTTGGGACGATAACCCGAGGATTTGGGCAGGCAACGCCAGGAGCGTCTTCAATATGTTCCCAGATTAATGCGGTTGCACCTGGCACCGTATCGACATTCAAAAATAGCAATGGCGTTTCAGGATGTGTGGTGATTTTTTCAAGATTAGGGTCTGTGCCATATTGAGTAATATGGTTAACGCGCAAAAACCAACCATCTTCAGCATCAATAATTCGCAAAATGCCACTATCTTTGTGGTTAATTGAAGGATGACACATTGCCATATCATCACATACTGGATGCAAGCTACAAGTTCTGGGCAATTCCATATACCGTTGCTCGCCAGTGAGAACATTTTCACCAAACATCAATCTACCGTCAGCTAAACGATGTGGTTGTTCCAGCATTTCACTTTTACCACCACCACTGGCGCCTTCATGCATAAAAGATACCACATTATCATAGGGTGTTTTTACCTGAACAGCAGAACAATGTGCCGTCAGCCAGCCTTCAGATTCACCTTTGTCAATAAGCACACCGTAAGCACCTTTTTTGGCACTGGGCCCTGGGTAGAGATTGTAAGCGAAAATTTCATAAAGCTCATCGGTTCTATTATGCACAACAACCTGTTTGCCATCAAAATGGGTATGCCTGAAAATCGGAGCGACATAGATGATACTTTGAGGATTAAAATCCTCGGTTAACGCATCCTGTGGTAGAATCCCCTGCAACATTGCTAATCCCAGGGCAAAAAAAGCGGCATTAAGTGGCACAACTGCAATCGCATCTTCACCAATTGATTTATGTCCAGTTCTAAAGGCAAACATTGCCAAGTCTTGCTTTGCCAACCACGAAAAAGTTGCTTCGCGCAGCCCACTGAATTCTTTACCGAACCGTTCGTTATATCTGGTTTTATCTGATTTTTTGGTATCGCCAATCACCATACAATCGGGATCACGCCGCCGCATATAGGCTTCAGTATAATTAACCGCAATGCCATTTTTGACTCGGGCAACATTGACCTCTTTAACTATTTTACCATCTGGCAATTCATAGTTTACTTCAAAAAAGTTATTATCTGAGGAGCCGCATGCTAAGTCTTGTAGCTGTTTGACATTGTCGGCAATAGAAAAGCGCGGACAACTAGCCATCAACAGTGCCAGTTCCGGTATGTTTTTCATTATTATTATCCTGTTTTACGAGGGATTATCCTCTTGTTTCTGTAATAATGCACTCGTCTGTTTTTTGCATTATCGGTTAATTTTTTAAAGCAGCACTTCAGAAAAAGTTAACTTCTGTTCAAATTCTTTTATTTTAATTTCACGTTCAGTCTCAAGGATACAACCTCGCAACCACAAATCACTCCATTTAGATGAAACATTACAGCAGATGGTATTATTAATTTTAATATTACCAAATCCTGCCGTTGCCTTGCCGAAGCAATGCAGTACAGGCTGCTTCGTTTTGATTAAATTTAAAATAGCCGATGAACCACAAGTATCACCATTAGCTCCTTTGTCCAGAATGCCCTTTGGGGGACAATTAGTAACCAGAATAGTCCTGGCATCAATCTGCTGTTCAATATTGCTTAATTGCCGCTGCAGCTCAATTTCAGGCAGCCCGTTATGAGATCGATTGTTTGCGGGCAGATTATAATGAAACCCAATCAAGTTAAATTCACTTAATTTATATGAGTTTAAATTAAGATTACAAATACCATATTCACTGAGAATATCATGCCACATTCCATCATGAATATAATCATAATGCCCACTCAACATATAGATAGGAATACCAGATTTTTTTAATAACTCACAAATTTCATGCAGTTTCTGCTGTTTCTTTATTTTAGTAGAAATTAAGTTATGATCTCGCTTAAAAACTTCCATAAACCCCAATAGATCCAAACTGTTTTTTACCTTTTGCTCATCGCCAGCAAGAATCATTTTCCGCTCTTTTAAAGGATAGTCAGTGTGAATTTCACAACGTTGACCAATCTTGAAAAACTGATATAACCCTCTAGGGGCAATATTACCGGCAATGACTAATGCATTAACGCGTTCTTGCTTGATTAATGCTAGGATAGCTTTAACAAAAGCCTTACTGCCATTAATATCAGATGTAATAAAAAGTTTCATTGTATCTCCTTAAGATAGACGTTAAGAATTTATCATTCCAGCACCTACAGTATTATTGTTTTCTGGATCAATCAAAATAAAACAACCAATACCTGAGTTGTTTGAATAATTATCAAAATAGAGCGGCACGGGTACATTAAAATCTATTTTACCAATTTCGTTAAGCTTTAATTCATTGGCACTCACTTCTTGCAGATCATTGACGTTCATTTTATACTGAATATTATCCACTTGCACCGGTATTATATTAGTTGTATGCTTTATCAGGTATGACTGATTAGCTTTTATCGGTGCTTGATCCATCCAAACAACCGTTGCTGAAAACTTTTTACTGGAAACTGGAATATTAGTCTGGTGAACCAACATATCGCCACGTTTAACAGCAATATCACTGTCCAAAGTCAACATTACTGATTGCGGTGCAAAAGCATAGTCTAATTCCCCATCAAAAGTCTCAATTGACCTTATTTTAGCGCTTGTTTTCGCTGGTAAAACAGTAATCATATCGCCTTTTTTAACCACACCTGAAACTATTTGTCCACAGTATCCAATATGATCTGAAGTTGAATCAATGATATATTGAACAGGAAATCTGAAATCGGTTAAATTAGCCCCACTACTAATATAACTGGACTCCAAAAACTCCATCACAGTTGAACCACGATACCAGTCCATATTGCCCCCAGACTGAACGACATTATCTCCTTTCAACGCACTGATCGGCACAAAGTCGATATATATACGCCCCATTTTTTTTGCAAACTGCCTATACTCTGCTTTTATCGCGTCAAAAACCTGTTCATCATAATCAACTAAATCCATTTTATTAACCGCCACAATAAAATGTGAAATTCCAAGTAAAGAAGCAATATATGAATGGCGTTTTGATTGAGGTTTAACCCCAGCCCTAGCATCAATCAAGATTATAGCTAAATTAGCCGTTGAAGCACCAGTCGCCATATTACGCGTATATTGTTCATGCCCAGGAGTATCCGCAATGATAAACTTACGTTTTGGGGTAGAAAAATAGCGGTAGGCAACATCAATAGTTATGCCCTGTTCGCGTTCAGCCATCAAACCATCGGTAAGCAAAGCAAAATCTATCTCCATCTGCTCCATCTGGGTATCATTTTTCAATGCGACAATTTGATCTTCATAGATAGCCTTGGCATCATGAAGCAAACGCCCGATCAGCGTTGATTTTCCATCATCCACACTACCGGCAGTGGTAAACCTAAGCAGATCCTTTTTGGCATTTTCAGCAATAAATTTTTCAATATCAATACTCATTAGAAATAACCCTCCCGTTTTTTACTCTCCATTGAGCCCTTAATATCATGATCAATAATTCGGGTTTCGCGCTCTGAAACTCTTACCGTCATCATTTCAGCAATAATTTCAGGCAGATTTTTAGCGGTTGAATAGACCGCACCGGTGCATGGCATACAACCAAGGCTTCGATAGCGGCACATCACTTTTTTTATCGTCTCACCGTCACGTTGTGGGAATGTTGAACAGACAGGAATCAACTGTCCATCACGTACAACCATTTCTCGTTCTTTGGCAAAATAAAGCGGTACAATTGGAATCTGCTCAAGATGGATATACTGCCAAACATCAAGTTCAGTCCAATTAGAAATAGGGAAAACCCGGATATTTTCACCGTCATCTATTCTTGAATTATATAAACTCCACAGTTCAGGTCGTTGATTTTTAGGATCCCACTGACCCCAGATATCGCGAAATGAATAAATCCTTTCCTTAGCACGGGATTTTTCTTCATCGCGCCTGGCTCCACCAAAAGCAGCATCAAATCCCCCCGCGGCGATTCCCGCAAGCAGAGCTTTTGTCTTCAATTGCCCACAACAATTTTGAATAGAATAATCAAATGGATTAATATGATCACTAATTGCCTGCCGGTTTTTATGAACAATAAGCTCAACACCAAGTTCTTTCGTATAGCGATCACGAAATTCATACATTTCACTAAATTTATAACCGGTGTCAATATGCAATAAAGGGAAGGGTAATTCCCCTGTACAAAACGCCTTCTGGGCAAGTCGTAACATTACCGAAGAATCCTTGCCGACCGAATAGAGCATCACCGGATTTTTAAATTCAGCTACAACCTCGCGCATAATCTGAATGCTTTCAGCTTCAAGCTGTTTTAGGTGAGATAATTTATAAGAATTCATTGCATCTCCTTCTCTAAAAAATAGACTTCAACTCTTGCTGAAGTTCTTTATTCATATTATAAACCTGAAGCGTCTGCTCGGTTCTATATTCATGCAGTTTCAGAGCAAGTTTTTCATCCGACAATGCCAGAATTGCAATAGCGTAGAGTGCGGCATTTTTGGCACCTGCGGGGCCAACCGTAACTGAAGCAACAGGAATCCCCGGTGGCATTTGAACTGTTGAAAACAGGGCGTCAATACCATTAAAAGGTTGACATGACATGGGCAAACCAATGATCGGCAACGTCGTATTGGCCGCAATTACTCCGCCGAGATGTGCTGCCATGCCGGCAACACAGATGATAATCTTCACCCCGTTACCTTTAGCTTTTTTTGCAAAAGTAACGGCATCATCCGGCGTTCTATGTGCTGAACATACTCGAGCACTGAATTCAACATCAAACTGTTTCAGTGTTTTGAACAATGATGTAATATTAGGCAAATCACTTTTACTCCCCATAACAATTGCAACCTGCGGTGTCTGTTTACTCTGTTCCATAATATTAAATCCTTTTATTATTGTTTAAAATGAAAAAGGTCGAAGCGCCCCTGCTGACAAACAGCAATCTGCTTCGACCTTTACTTAAAAACTGCAACCCTAATTAAAGGTGTCAGTTTTACTTAAAAATCTCTATTTTTACTAAGACTTACAATCTTCCCACCATAAAATATGCAAAGACCATCTCTCTTATTTTTCATACTAAAAAATACTCAAATAGTTCTAATAAAATTAAAACTATTACAATAACAATGAATACAATTTGTTGTATTTTCCTTTTTATTTTTGCATTCATATTTATTACCTGTGAACAAAGCCGACTTTGTCGGAACAGTAGCCTGCGACTTCCAGGCGCATCGGCAATGAGCTCCCTTTTGGGAGATCGAGGGGCTTGCGCCGGGACGTCGCAAACTACTAGCGAAAATACAAATTCCTATTAGATAAATATAAACACGGACTCGCCCCAAGGGATGGGGAATTAAATCCAGCCTGATTAAAATTTTTAAACGAAAAAAGGTCGAAGCGTTTTTGCTGACAAACAGCAATTTGCTTCGACCTTCACTTAAAAACCGCAACCCTAAATTATAAGGTATCGGTTTTACTTAAAAATCTTAATTTTAATTAAGAACTACACTCTTTCCATAAATAAAATGCGAAAAGACTATCTTTCTTTCCTGCGTAATGTAATCATTATCATTTTTTTTTCAACTCATGAATTAAATTTTATGGATATATTTGTCTATCCATGGTAAATATAATAACTCTTTCACCGGTTTTTACACTGATGTCAGAATGCAGACTGATCACCTCTGATAACGTTATAGACTTAACAACATGTTCAAGTAGCGGCCTGCCCTTTTCCAACAGCTCAATTCTGAGTCTTTTTACCAGTTCACGTCCGCTGGCATCATTACCTGAATTCACCAGCTGGGATTCAGCCTTAGTTAAAACTCCTTTAAGCCGCACTAATATCATATCACCGATAATAAATGTTTTGGTTTCCAGCGGGCCACGCCCCATGTACTCTTTCTCAAACTTGATAATAGCTTCGCTGATTTTACCTTCAAGTTGTCCTTTGGTTACTTTCATAATTTACCTTTGCTAATATTGCTTAACAGATCTGTTTTAGAGGTGATTGCAAAAGTCCAATGCGAGCATGATTTTTAGCATTTTGGGCGAGTAGATTTTGATCCAGCACCTAAATAAACAACAGAGTATAGTTTATTTTAACTTATACTTGATTTAGGTGCGGGTTCAAAATCAAAAATCTGCCGTGGAGACTTTTGCAATTGCCTCTTTAGCATAATAATTTAGCATGGTCGCTAAATTTTATCAAGGAACAAAGTAATATTTAGCGACGCAAATAGTAATGCGTCAGTCAAGTATTAGTATGCCGATTGCTCCTGCTCTAATAAACTAGAACTCAACTGCACATGAGTAAGTTATAGTTGAAATGTAGTCCGAGCATAATGTGCCATACGAGACTGACGCATTACCGCTAATAATATAAATTGTAGTTTCCTTGCTGTTATGTTTTGAATTATTACCTTCTAAGCTTTATCTTACAAAAAACAATAACCAGAGACACTTAAGTAGCTTGCGTTCTCCGAACGCAAAAAGCAACGCATAATTTGACCTAAAATGGTAAATTTTTCTAGTTGTTTTAGCTGAACCGAAAAAATTTGCGAGTAGCATCTAACAAGAGATGGAGAAATGGCATTAAGTTGGAATGAAATAAAACGCAGGTCAATTGACTTCTCTAATGAGTGGAACCATGAATCGCGTGAGCATGCAGAAGCGAAATCATTTTGGGACGCTTTCTTTAATATCTTTGGTATTGAACGCCGCCGCATTGCCACTTTTGAAGAGCCGGTAAAAAAACTCGACAATCACTATGGGTTCATTGATCTGTTCTGGAAAGGGACATTGCTGGTAGAACACAAATCGCGGGGTAAAGATCTAGACAAAGCATATTCACAAGCACTTGATTATTTTTCAGGACTGAAAGCTTACGAACTGCCGAAATATATTTTGGTCTCTGATTTTGAACGCTTTAGGCTTTACGATCTTGATGATGACAAACAATACGAATTCACCATAGAAGTACTTCACGAACATGTTCATCTATTTGGTTTCATTGCCGGTTATAACAGGAAAAGCTATAAACCTGAAGACCCGGTAAATATTGAAGCGGCAGAATTGATGGGCAAACTGCATGATTATCTTTATGATTCAGGTTATAAAGGACACGAACTTGAAATATTATTGGTTAGAATCCTTTTCTGTCTTTTTGCCGATGATACTGGAATTTTTGAAAAGAATATTTTTTGCGATTACATTGAACAAAAAACGGCTGAAGATGGTTCTGATCTAGGCATGCACCTGGCACATCTGTTTCAAGTGCTTGATACGCCAATTGATAAGCGGAATAAAAATCTTGATGAATCGTTGAATGCTTTTACCTATATTAATGGCAAGTTATTTAAAGCAATACTGCCCGTTTCAGCATTTAATTCAACCATGCGCAATGCCCTGCTTGAAGCCTGTTATTTTGAGTGGAGTAAAATCTCTCCAGCGGTTTTCGGCTCACTTTTTCAATCAGTGATGGATCCTCGGGAACGCCGGACCTTTGGAGCTCATTATACATCGGAACAGAATATTCTTAAACTAATAAAACCGCTGTTTCTTGATGAATTACAACAGGAACTGCAACAACTGATCAAACTCAAACGTGGCAGAAAACAGCGACTTGAAACATTTCACGAAAAACTGGCTCAGCTTAAATTCCTTGATCCAGCCTGTGGTTGCGGAAATTTCCTCGTTATCACCTATCGCGAACTTCGTTTGCTTGAAATTGAAATAATCAAAATACTGCATAAAGACGCAGTGCTGGATATTGGTTATTATTGCAAAATCAACGTCGATCAAATGTATGGCATCGAGCTTGAGGAGTTTCCGGCAAAAATAGCCGAGGTGGCAATGTGGCTGGTTGACCACCAGATGAATATCAGACTTTCTGAAGAGTTCGGTATGTATTACGTGAGACTTCCACTGAACAAATCAGCAAATATCCATTATGGGAACGCACTTCAGCTTGATTGGAACTATCTACTGCATGGCAGCTATTTTGATGTTTCAGCAGATACCGTAAATGTTTCTATGATTGCAGAACCTGTAACCCATTATGAGACAATTAATATTTCAGCGAAAAAGCTAAATATTGTTGATGAAACAGTAATCAATGAACAGCAGCAAAAGCACCGGACAAAATTTAATTATATTCTGGGCAATCCACCTTTTATCGGCAAACATTTAAGGAGCTCCGAACAAAATAGCGATATGGAGTTGATTTGTTCGGATATAAAAAATTTCAAAACCTTAGATTACGTTACCTGCTGGTACATTAAAGCGGCTAAATATATTCAGGGCACAGAGATTAAAGTTGCTTTTGTTTCCACAAACTCTATTTCTCAAGGTGAACAGGTCGCCGTTTTATGGCATGAATTGCTGAATAAATATCAAATAAAAATTCATTTTGCCCATAGAACATTTTCATGGAGTAATGAAGCGCGTGGCAAAGCCCAAGTGCATGTGGTAATTATCGGCTTTGGTGCATTCGACATAGCAGAAAAATCTATCTTTGAATATGAAAATATCAAAGGTGAACCGCATGAAATTTGTGTAAGTCATATTAATCCTTATTTGATTGAATATGCAGATAATACAATCATCAAAAATATAACGAATCCTATCTGTAATGTCCCTGCGATGGTTAAAGGTTCACAACCAACAGACAATGGGAATCTGTTGCTTACTGACCAAGAAAAAAATAGTTATCTTGAATTGGAGCCAGCTGGACAATGTTTTATTTTTCCATTAATAAGCGCCAAAGAGTTTTTAAACAATAAAAAACGTTGGTGTTTCTGGCTGCAAGGCGCAGCGCCTCATAAAATTAACAATTTACCTATTTTGAAAAATAAAATTTCTGCAGTAAAACAATTTCGACTTGCAAGTTCAAAACAATCAACGGTAAAATGGGCAGAGCGTCCGACACTATTTTCAGAAATAAGGCAACCATCAAGTAATTATATGGTAATTCCACGTGTTTCATCTGAAAATAGAAAATATATTCCATTCGGATTTTTCTCGCCTGAAAATATCGTCCATGATACTTGCACCGCTATTCCCAATGCAACTCTATTTCATTTTGGAATTCTGACCTCTAAAATGCACATGATATGGGTAAAATATATCTGCGGCCGCCTAAAAAGTGATTATCGATATTCAAATAAACTGGTTTACAACAATTATCCCTGGCCTGAAAAGCCACCGGAACAGCAAAAACAATTGATTGAAACTAAAGCGCAAGCAGTGCTTGATGCAAGAGCTCTGTATCCAGACAACTCACTTGCCGACCTTTATAATCCTTTAACCATGCCATCAGAACTATTTAACGCTCATAACGAACTTGATAAATTAGTTGACAAATGTTACCGCAAAATGGCCTTCAAGACAGAAATGGAACGCCTGACATTCCTCTTTGATCTTTATAAAAATTACACGGAAGCAACAAAATGAAAAATACAACTATTTTTGTTAAAAGTAAGTTTAAACCGATTATGACCGGCAAAAAAATAACAGTCGGAACCGGTAAATATAAAGATGGTATCTTCGGCAAAAAAGAGCTGACCAAAAAAGGCTGGCATACGACTCAAACTGGAGTTTCTGATTGTGAAATAGACGGGGAACAGCTCAGCAAAGATATTCAACAAGCCATAGCCAAATTGAATACAAATGGTTATGAAGTTATTTCTATAACAGAAATAACCTCGGGAAAATATGACTGGCTGGAATTTCCCTGCGTTGGGCATACAGGTGGCTATGGCATTTCATATACCGAAGGCGTCATAATTATTGCAAAAGAAACGAGCTGATTTTATTTATTTTACCTAGTGCCTGAACGGAAACTCACAATTAAGTTAAGTTCGAGATCAAACTGTGCAATAATGGTTTTAAATCATAAGTTGCATACCCTTGCGGTATGTGGCTTTATGATTTGAAGCCGTTAGTGTGCGGTTTGAGCCGAAATAAAATAATTGGCGTTTTCGTTCAGGCACTATCTAACATCCTGTTGGCGCGGGACAGTGTCACAGGTTTCCATGTACCAGGTCAATAACTTTGCTTTAAGCTGGGTCAGTACGGCTGAATAGACCAGATTGTCAATCTCATTGACCGTTTCATGCGGATCTTTTTTCAGATCATACAATTCGTCATTCTCGTACAATCGCATCACATATTTAAAGTCGTGGGTCCGACACATTGTCGCCTTGCCGTTATAAGGCCGATCATCACGGACCTCAAGTCCTATGCGCGGCACATAAAGCCCATCTGGCTGATTTTTCAGAAACAGTGATTCAGTTACCTGCGATTCACCATAACGCCGCCCCCCTTCACAGAATACCGCATCACGGTGTTCGGTTGCATCCCCCGCAATCACTGGTAATAGACTGCAACCAAAATGATCATACCCCGGATCAATATCCAACAGATCATAAACCGTGGCACTGAAATCAACTAGTTCAACCAATGCACTGTTTACGCCTGGTTTAACATTTACTCCGACTGGCGGTTTTATAATAAACGGCACCCGGCTCAGGCAATCAGCAAAACTATTTTGAGATTTTTCAACCAGCCCGTAATCGCCGGTAAAATCACCGTGATCAGAGAAAAAAAAGATTGCACTGTCATCATATAAATCATGCTGTTTAAGCCGTTCAGTCAACATGCCGAATTGATGGTCACTGCGGGCACACATACCATAATAAACCGCCCGCAATTCACGCCAACGTGCTTCGCTCCAGCCCTGCATGTGCTGGTGTTTGCGAATGCCTTGCAGCAGTTCCGGCTCATTAGTTTTATCTTCAGGTGCCGGAATAGCTTCCGGCAATTTTTCGCGATCAATCATACTGAAAAAAGGCTCTTCAACTGCATAAGGTGGATGGGGATATTGCAACGGCAGAAAAATACAGAATGGCTGTTCTGAATCATAATTATCAATAAAATCCAATGCCCCCAGCACATTAGCCCAATCACCATCGCAATAATATGGATCATCACCTTTATCCAGCAGCCCGGCAAAAAATGAATAGTAGTTATCTCCGTCCGGCTCACCGCGCCATTCAGTAGCACTATGCGTACTTGGTCGTGCCCTCGATTGCCAACGTTTATAATCCGCCGCGGTAGGTTTGAATTTAATATCACAATAAGATGATAAGTCTTCAGCTCCCGGCACTAGGTCATTCTTGCCGCCCCACCAGATAAAATAACCAATGTCTTTGAGCACCTTAAGCAGGTTCGTTTCACCATGTTCAAAATGGAGCATGTGATTCATTGAACGATGCCCGCGAACATGTGGATAAAGTCCTGTCATAAACGAGCACCGGCTTGGAGTACAGACCGGATTCTGACAAAATGCCGCGTCAAATGAAACAGCATCTTCAGCAACAATCCGGTCAAAGTTAGGCGTTACCGCCGCTGGATTCCCCAGATGTCCCAGCACATCCCCCCGCCATTGATCGGGATTAAAAATAACAATATTCGGTAATTTAGTTTTCATATTTTTTCATGCCGCGTTTGACTCTACCCAATGTTTTATAAAAAAAATAAAATGAGATATAAACTAAAGCCTGGCAAGAAAAAATCAATTAAATTAGAAAAATAAAGAAAATAAAGACAACAAACACCTATTTGTTTGCTGCCATGTCACAGCTTAGCACATTTCACCTAGCCTCATATGCTCCAATAGCTCGTGGAGTCAAATAAGGTGATCCTGAAAAATCATGGTAAACATCTCCTACTCCAATGCCTTTTCCTGCCGCAAAGGATGATGGTGTTATTACAAAGCCATATTTAGTTGTTAGTAATGTAGAAACAAAGCCTGGATTGTCTGTATATGAGATAGTGTCATAACCTGTATTACTGCTATATGCATTTAAGCTTGAATATCTGGTTCCGTCGATTTTCCAATTATCACTATAGTCTTGTTTGTAATAAATATTGAAATTGGCAATAAATCCTGTAAAAGTTGACGATGGATAGATATACAAATCTGCATTGATATTTTCATAAAATATATTATTTCTTAGCATTAAATTTTCTGTGTTATATCTGATAAAAAGACCTTGACTGTATTGATTATCTCCGCCTCTTGAAATATCATTATTATATATTTTTATATTATCTTGATATTGAATACTGATTCCACTGTGTTTACCCGGATTAGCAGAGACAGAGGACGTATAGCCAAAACTGTCAATTATATTTGCCCCAATAACATGTCCGCTGTTATAAACTGTATCTTTTCCCCAAATCCCGATTCCCCCGCCAGGTGTATGATGGATATAGTTTCTTAATATTTGTACTTTTCCTTTGGGATTCCAGATACTTATTGCAAAATCATCAGATAAAGTGTCTCTCCCGTTATTCCATACTTCACACTCGTATATAGAAAGGGGACCGCAACCTTGTACCCCGATTCCACCGGAGTCAGTATTTTCATTACCAACTAAAATTCCGTTGTTATACGCTTTGCACCGCCAGATAAATCCACTTCCAGAAGCTCTGAAATAGAGTCCTGTGTCATTATTATCACGCAATGTTAAATAACGGTAATCTAAATTTACGGCACCATAAACAGTAAGACCACTCAGATACCCATCAGAAATTCCTTTTTGACTGCCAAAAAAGATCTCCATATTTTTCAGCAAAATATTATCATAATCTTTTCCAATATAAACTACTGAAGGTTCTTTTATGTAAGCTTCAGTATCCACATGTGTGCCTACCGGCCCTCTGCAATCTATACCATCTATAATGATATTATCTGCTCCAATATAAATAGCTATTCGCTTGCCGACTTCAATGTTGCTAGGAACGCCGGTATCTTTTCGATAGTATAATTTCCAATATGTACCCCAGCCGGTTTGCAGGTTTTCCAAATTAGTTTCAGGACTGGAACTGTATATTGTCGATCTTAACTCACCGTTTTCTAATATCCCGTACGGTCGTCTGATGCTTGAACTGTATTCGTATATTTTTTTCCCGTCTGCATCATATATAAGTTGCCAATCTCCATCGCTAACCAAGTCGGCTGCACAAATCAGAGGTGAGTCTCCAGTTCCATATTTCCCATATGTGATCTTTTGACTTGCTGTCCCTGATACGGTTATATTTAACTGTTCATGCCAAACTTGTCCTGATTTTAATAATATTTTACTTCCAGGCGGAAAAGAGTATGAGTTAACTTTTGATATTGTTTCCCATGGTGAATCTAAACTAGTTCCAAGATTAGAATCGTTGCCAATAGCTTGATTATTTACATAAAATGTTGCACTTACTGCCGATGTTATATTTACTAGATAAGCTAATACAATAAATAAATATGTTTTCATTTTATAACCTCTTTAATTTTACATTTTAGATTGATGACTTGTTCTTGTATGCCATTTTAAAGAAAAAAATCTAAATAAAATCCATTACCTGAGAATCACCTCCTTATATGATTTTTTTTAAAATCTAACTCAACGATAAATTAATTTTGACATTAATAGTGTCTCCATGGGTAAGAGAAACACAGTTTGCGGGGATGGCAAAACGTTTCCATGATTCTCCACACACAAATATTTCCCGCGAAACAGGCGACCGGATAAGCCTGTTATCATTTAATATTATTTCAAGCGCGATACTGCCGATAACAAAATCCTCATCGGCTGGTGGTTTTATCGTCAAGCTATTTTCACCCCCGATGGTGTTCAAAGCTTCATTGTTCAGCGGTAGATAACAGCGTGCGGCATAGGAATTATTGGCTGGTAATTGCCCCAGCGAAACTCCATTAAAAATTAATTCAGTATCGGCGATATTACGATACTGTCCATAAATATTTATTGAAGCAGACTTAATTTGACGAATATCACCGGAAGATAAACTGTGGGTAAAAACATGATAAGGCGGCGGATTTATATTAACCGGTTTTAAACGCCTTTCAGCCACCAATAGACTGGCGGAATCACCACGACACGAGAACCATTTTATTGCGATACCGTGACTATCAATTTCAAACTGATAAAATCCCGGTGCACTGTCCTCGTTAATTCCCCAAATAAAATGATCTTGTTGAGTAAATTCAGCCAAGGCGTGACAATCTTCCAGTGCAATCAACTCCATTTGTGGATAACCTACGGAAGAAGCCATTACTTGAATGTAACCGCAATTCTCTTCAACTTCATGCCAGCTCACAGCCTGATTATGGGTATGACCACATAGATAAACATCAACCGGATATTTCTGGCATAATTCTTTTATCCGTTGACTAAATTCCGGATCATAAAAAAAATGCCTGCCCCAGTTTAAAAGCGGAGGATGAGCAATAATAAAGATATATTCCGCGGTTATTGATTTCGCTTTCAATTGTGATTCAAGCCAAAGATCCTGTTCATTGCCGAGCTTATAGCTATGATAATCAATAAACAACAAAAGCACACCGGCCTGTTCATAACAATAATATTCAGATCCCGATTCAACCCCTGCGATTCGATGCA
This sequence comes from Victivallaceae bacterium, assembly GCA_021647315.1. Lineage (GTDB taxonomy): Bacteria > Verrucomicrobiota > Lentisphaeria > Victivallales > Victivallaceae > JAKIUY01. The sequence continues at coordinate 23,696 of JAKIUY010000010.1, read as the reverse complement.
TTTCAGGCAAGACAATTTCACTGTAAGCGGCTGCACTGACAGTGCCTTTACAGCCCTCATGAGTTCCTTTGGCAATCAGACACGGGCAATTCAACGATTTCATCAAATCCCACCCCTGCTGCATCTCCGTACAAGTTTTTTCATGATCATCCGGCATCCCGCCTTCCACAAAATCGCCAGTGGAAATAACAAATTCCGGTTTAAGCCGCCTTATCTGAGCAAAGAGGGGACGAACAGTACTGTCAATCATATCTGCGTACCTGACAGAATCAGGCCGATCAGACATTAGAGATTCATTTTTGTCGTGTTCACGAATTTCATGGGTACAAAAATGGGTATCGCCCACTACTATAAATTGCATATGTCTCATTCTTCTCCAGATAAAGTGTTTACTGTCGAACCAATTGCAAAGGTTTCTACAATGATTTTTGCAGTTAACTTTGTCATTTTATTTATTATTATTTATAAATTCCATAGTCCAGAATCTTGTTGGATTATGGAACCCCTTTAAGAGCAAAAGTGCATAACTGCTGAACTCTTTCGGCATAGAATGTTTCTCCCTGCATATATTGAAATTCCAGCGCTGCCCGGCTTTAATGCTTTTGATTCCAAGCTCATTTATAGGAATTGCCATCTCAAGCGTCCAGGAATTTCTGCCAACTTTGGTTTTGACATTGTATGTCCCGTTCCAGCTCTTTTTCTGTTGATTATTCTTGACGATTGCGTCATAAACTGTACCGAGAGTATTCACTGCTATATGATAATAATTTTCCATATTCTGTTCAGGATCAAAAAACAGCTCTATTGAATCATCCTTGAAAACTTGCGAATCTCTTTTACTGTGCTTCGCGACAATTCCGCTAGCGTTCTGTCCTTCACTGCTTATTATGCCAATGTACAAATATTTGTCATCATAGAGCATCTTCGCTACAGTCTGGTATTTTGCGGGTTTGAGCGTTTTGATGTTGGTAAAATCCCCTAATGGCTGACAATTCATCCAAGCCTTTTCGTCAAGTCTACCGTCAATTTTAAGTTTGGAGTTCAAACGATTTACCGGTACCGGAAAAGGCTTTTTACTTAAATCACGCTTAATTAATTCAAGATTTTTCAAATTTTTATCAATTGTGCGCATTTCGCTCTTATAAAGATTTGTAGAAAGAATTTTCTTCAATTTTACTTTAGATTTTTTTAAGAACTTTATGTTGTTCATTATATATTTCAATCGCATTTTTTTATCTTTTAACGGCATAGCAAGCTCTGATAACTTTCCAGATTTACTAATGTAATCCGCAAGTTCTGGAATATTCTTTTGCCCCCCTACCGCTTTTAATACTGCACGCTTGAATGACTCCTGATAATTATATCGTTCTGGTGCCCACATATAGTCAGTAATAGTCATCCAGCTTATCAGTGCCCCGTCTTCATGCTGTTTCATCAGCGGCGGAAATATATAGCCATTGATACTTTTACTGTTTAATAGCGTATCACCCTCAAAAGATGAAGCAAAAACCGGAGCACCGCCAAGTCTTCCCCAGCCACTGAAGAAATTATCCCAAATTATCGGTTTGCGCTGTATATACTCACTATATCCACCCTTCAGCACATCATCTCCATTGACACAGGAAATAAACTCTATTTCTCTAGGCAGTGAACTGATGTTTTTTAAATATGCTTTATCTTTTTGACTCATGCTTTTAAAGCGCCCATAAGCCATTGGCAAAAACAGGAATTTAAAATCATTTTTCCCAATTTTCCGTTTAAGCCGTTCATAAATCTGTCTGGCAAAGTAACGGTGGGCATCACCGACATTGTTTTTGAATTTTACGCGATCACGTTCATTTCCCAACCCTTCACTGCCGGAATTTGACATATCATCGAAATTTATCCCGAAGGTACGGCCGCCAAGTTGATAAATTGCAAAAGTCTTATCAACAATAATATTGATATCCTGATCAGAAGAATAACAATTTGCGGGGGTCCCTCTCGGTGAAAATGTAATCGCCGGATCTATAAAATTTTTATGGCATTCATCTATAACGCCTTTTAATGTTCTAAGTTCATTACTGGTAAAAGGTTTTCGCCAATTGGTGCCGAACTTTGGATTTCCGCCCAGTTTATTATTTAATGTAGTACCGCCAACAAAAGCGAAATTCACTTTGGATGCTCCACTGCGTCTGATGATCTCCATTTCTTTGTGTTGCCGTAACCAAAGACCGATAACCGCACCTCGCAAAGCCAGCAGCGGCTTGTCGACTACTTGAATTATGCTGAGAGTGAAACCTCCATTTATTTTTTTCACGGCTTGTTTCAAAGTTTGCAAAGCATAAAATAGCCCCCTGTCGGTATTCGCGACCAGATATACCTTAATATTTTTTGGTTTTGTTTCAGTTAGAACAAAATATCCCTGATCGCCAATATCTTTCAGTGATATTCCCACAAAATTATTTTCAGCTATTTTTCGTATTTCAGTAGAAAACGTTTTTGAAAAGATCAATTCCAAGTAATTGCTTTGTGCCACTTGGCGTGAAGCGGTAAAATACTCATCAGTTGCATCTTTTATCCTTTTATCAAGATTCTGGGAATTAAAGTATATTTTATTAAAAATAAAAATTTTATCTGTTCTTTTTATTTTCCATGGTTTAGGCATAATTACTGGAGTTGCAATATTAAAATCACCACTCAGCATGTCTTTGGCAGAAGGAGGAAGATTCGTTACAATCACTTTGATATCATCCACCCAGACTGTTCCAGTGGCATTCGTCAGCATGCAGCCGACTTTTAGTAAATCGGTGCCTTTGGGTATAATCATCGAACCGGAAAACTCAGTCCAGTCAAAAGAACCATCAACTTTGGCAATATCTTTATGTGCTAACATACCTTTATTCTCATCCAAAGCATATAGTACCAATCGTAATTTATGATACCCCTTTGGTCCTTTTTTTACATTATCGGCTTTCAACCAGCCGGAAACTTTTACTTTTGAACGATATGGCGGAGCATGAAATTCTTTAGTATAAATTCCAACGTTCAGGGCTTTTCTATTCGTCAAAAACCTATTATTGGTTATCTTTACCGATTTTCTACCGGAATGCGCATTATCGGAAAGTAGAATCTCTGAACCGCTTTTTTGCGCAACTTTCCAATTTGGAATTGCTTCACCCTCTTTTTCAAAACTGGAATTCTTAATCAGATTTTTTTCTGCGGCAAAAAGTCTAGAGCTCATGAAAACAAGCAATAATATGCCTGTCAAAACAAAGTTACGCATTATATTCATTACATTTGTCTCCATTGCTTTTTAATAAAATTTATGTCTGTTATAGATAAAAATTAGTTTGTTTGTTTTAGTTATTAAAGTTAGTATCTGGCAAATAAAAGCTTAATTTCCCGGATACTCAAAGTTGTATATAGAACTATTGCAATTATAAATTTGGGGGATTAATAGAATATATCCTTAAATACGTCAAAATGATTTGATAGAATTTCCGTACGTTTTATATATTTTACATGGCCATCAGCAAACAGCACATTTGCTCCATTACTATGTCGCTCATAAATAACCTTGTTTAGCTTTACTCCATTAAAAAATCTAATATCACCGCCATAAATTTCTCGAGCTTCAGAATCCAGAAAAATCCCCGCCCCTGACGGTTTTTTTATAATATTACGTTTTTTACCCCATAATGTTCTCGAAAAAGCATAAAACCAGTTATTGGTATAGTATTTCTCGCTTGGCTTTGCGCCGGGACAGGGAAGGTATTTCCCCACAGGATCATATTGAGAAGTCTGTTTCATTTTCAGATAAGGAACCAGATACAGGCTGGAGTCCCAATATTTTGGTGGATAATACTCTTCGTTATCATCTGCGTAAAAAGTAAATAAGAGACCATACTGTTTTTCAATATTAGCACATGATATCTGTCTTGCTTTTTCTCGGGCACTATTCAATGCTGGCAATAACATACTTGCCAGAATACTTATTATCGCTATTACTACGAGCAATTCTATAAGTGTAAAATGCCTCATTATTGATTGATTAACAGTATTTGCAGATTGCGCTTTCCTCTCTTTACAGGTTAGTGGTGCATGCCTCATTTGCTCTTCCTTTGTTTTAACCACATTATGTCTTTAATGTTAAAAATAATACTAGCATTGGATTTTTTCAATCACCTCACTATATTAAACGTTAAACATATAATACTATATAAAATGAATATTGAAAATGGATAAAATGAACAGAAAAATGTACAAAAAGGACAAATTCAGTAATAATTATCTTCAAGTCGGCAAACAAGACAAAGCTTGGGGGCTTTATATATTAAATGCAGGATATAGTCTTTTTGGCAATAAACAAGAGGATCCTGAACGTTATGAAGGTATTCGTAAAAATCCCCCCAGCCGTTGTTTTGACTGTTTCAATATATCGTGCATTGTATCGGGTTCTATGATTTTTTTTCCTGATCCTAATTCACAAAAAAGTATCATACTACCCGCAAATCATATAATCATAACAGTGCCGGGTGGCGTTCATCGATATCATGTAAACCCGAAAACGGGTTGCGAACAATACTGGATTAAGTTTGACGGCACTTATGCTCACGAACTCAAAAAAAATACTATTCTGCCACTAAAAACATCAGTAATAGACATCAGCGATCAGCTATCCATCGCCTCGCAGTTCATGAAAATCCACCACGAGAGTGAACTTGAACAGAATCTTGATACCCAACGCAAACAGCTTCCGCTATTGATTTCAATTCTCTCTGCGTTGAATTATTCTAAACATAATTCAGTCAATCCAGTTATTGAAAAAGCTATTGTTTTTATGCAAGCAAATATCACAGAACACTGTGATCTCAGCAATTTTACAAAAAAACATGGCATGTGCCCACATTCATTCAGGAGAATTTTTAAAAATGCAACTGGTCTGCCGCCATTACAATACTTTCTGGAATTGAAACTAAATAAAGCCAAAGAATTACTGGAGAGTAAACTATATTCGGTAAAAGAAGTTGCAAATAAACTTGCTTTTTATGACCAATACTATTTTTCCCGGTTATTCAAAAAAAAAACCGGCATCCCTCCAGGACAATGGACTAAATACCATAAACAATCATGACCCGAGCAGTACTGCACGCTGAAGTGTGTTTTTTATCAAATTGCGCTTGCCCCTTAGCTTGTACTACTTTTTATAAAAAGAACCAATCAAAAAAGCTTAACAAGCATTATACTTCAATAGGGATAACCTATAAGCACAATAATGCAGACATGCCAATTAAGTGTATTATCTGGTCAAAAGCGCCGGATAAAGTAAGCAGTATTTTAATTTCAAAAAATATGCCGGTGAAAAGCAATAAAACATTTGGACAGGATTAACCAGATTATCAGGATGAATTTAATATCCTGTTTCATCCTGTAAGCCTGTCTAAAAATATTCTGCTATGTAGCAAAAAGCCGGTCTTACGACCTGTGCTCCCGAGGGCTACTGGCGTAGTGGAACTTTGAAATAACTAGCAGTTATGGCTCCATCAGCTAGATTTTTGACGGTTACGCTCCAGGTGCCACCAGTGTCGTTCAGGGCAATGATGCCGGACAGTTTAAAATTACCATTTTTGACAGCAAAGCTGTCACTGTAACTTGAGACCGCCCCCTGCCCGTCTTTAATGGTTAACTGAATCGGAATCAATCCTTTGACCGACCTGCCCACTTTATCAGTGATATTGACCGTAACCGTGAACGCTTTACCGCGTTTCACAGGTTTTGACACCGTAACCTTTGTATCCGCAATAACCTGTGACAACAGGGCAAAAAGTTTGGCCGATGCCGGCGCGTAGTCACTGCTCCAGGTGATTAAACCCGCTTTCAACTTAGTTGCAACTTTTTGGTGTGCAGCGAGGTCATAAACGGTTATCTGCCCCGTAGTCTTGGGCAAGGTTATTGTAGCGGTAAGCGGTTCACCGTTTTCGAGCATGACACCCCATTTTTTACCGACGATACCGGCGGAACGATGATCATTAATCGCATAAATATAAGGTATCCCCTGCCATTCACGTTGATTAATCAGCAACCATTTACTATCAGTTTGCGGGAGCTGTGATCTGAAGGCAGCAAAGACCTGTTCAATTTCATTAACCGTCTGCCACATCAGTTTAATTCTTTCAGGTGCTTTGACGCCATTGCCGTGTCTTACCTGATACCAGCCCCAAGTAGGCCAGGCAGTATGATCCAGGTTATTTTTCAGGACAGTAACACCCGGTATTTTGTAACCCAAGTTGGAATCCGCGACTACCTTACCGCCATTTTTGGCGAATGCCCTGATTTTATCATAAGCACTGCGGCTGATTACTTCACCGAATGGAATAAACAATGCGCCATATTTTTTGAGACCGCCTTCAGCGACAGTTTCTTCAAAAATAATATCCAGTGGTAGATTAGCGCGAGCAAAGGCTTCATACCAGGCAGAAAATGCGGTGCCCATTTTCCAGGTTCCACGGAATTTTGAGGCAAAGAGCTGATCGGTACTGGAGACCAGCATCGCAATTTTACGCGGGGTGTCTTTTTTTAGATTATTCAATACCGGACCCAACGGTTTCAGGAAGTTATCATTGAGTTCTTTAACCCCTTCCCAACGGTCAAGATGCTGTTTTTTGCGCATCCAGTTGGTATTCCAATGCCCAACCGCATAGACCGGACGACTGGCGGAATTTAATAGACCAAGCCGAATTATAGTTGTTGATGGACAGAGATCAATATCTCCAGCCATCCACTTTTTCCAGAGTATCTGGACATAATTGACAATTTTATCGTTACCCGGTTCAGCCATAGCACGCAACACCTCAATTTTATAGGTCAAGGTCAGACTGTTGGGAGCCGTATAGGTCCAGTCCCATGGATTTATGCCGTCGTGCCGGTCACGCATAAACGGCATGCGTTCAGCCGGGTCATGAAAAACAACCATCTGCGGCGCAACCTTTTTCACCGCCTTTTTCATATCAAGCGCCATGGTATTATAACCTTCACCCCGCATCCAAAACCACCGGTAAAAACGTAACATAAGCTGATTATCATCAATGATACCATCTTTAACCAGCCCCGGGATCTGGGGGTATGGCATCGCATAAGAGTTCTGGGCATTTTCAGGCACCGCCGCACCAAAATCTTTTTTCGTAAAAGCTTCGCCCTGCACTGAAAAATCAGGATGATTATGATTTTCAGTTTCAGTATTAATATTCATCAGTCTATAAGCCTGATAATCTTTGTATTTCAAGGCATAGGTCTCTGCCAGATTAACGCTAAAATCATGGAACCTTTTATTATAGGGCACTGGTAATCTGGTTTTCAGATCTTTTTTGCCCCGCCGGTTAAGCCCATAAACCTCATCAGGGAATATTTTACCAAATGAGCTTAGCAAATTTGTGCCGCCGATAAAACCATACTTAAGACATAGGTCAAGTTGATGAAAACCGCCAGTGCTGTTTTTACCACCAGTACGTTTAACAATAGCTTCCGGCGGAATGGGTTTGCCCTTATATTTCCAGTCCAAAGGGGTTGCTCTGCCACCACCGATGCCCATGGTAAAACCATGCTCGGTATAATCCTGCAAATCGGACTCTTTCTGCGGAATATTCCAGGTGAAATAGTTGAAACGTTCCGGGTTCCAGTTACGGGCGATACCGATTGTTATCACTTCATCCCGCACCAGCCCTTCACGTGGCAGACTAACCTGGGTTTTAAACTGATATTCGCCCGGTTTGAGCAAACGGGTATCAAGTTCAAAATTAACGGTTTCAGACTGTCCCGACGCCAGGTTCGCAATTTTTTTACTGACCGCCTCAAAAAATGTCTGTGCTGAAGTCAATGAAGGTTTATGGTCGTCAGAATATTCAACCAAGGCGATCGAAACATTGATCTGGTTAAACGGTTTATCGCTGCTGTTGCTGATGACAAATGGAATTGACATCTTACCGGTATCCCGGAGGAAATATTTAGGTTTCAAACCATAACTGAATTTACAATTACGCAAAAAACTTGATGATTTGCTTTTTGAGACAATCCGTTCAACTTTTGCATCATCAATCAATACTTTCCGGTTTATTTCACCCAGTGCAATACCGCCTTTGGCAAAATCACCGGCAAACCCAGTTACAACCGGTTTACCATTGACAAAACCGGTCAAATAGTCGCCGGAAACCGCAATCGCCAGGTTAAATGGAAATTTATCCAGCTTGTGACCTTCAGAGGTGGCGATTACATAGCGATTACCCGCTTTGCAGCGAATCAATCTGATATCATCGGTTTTGCCTTTGGCCAGCCATTCCAACGCATAATAGTTGCTGGGATCCTGAAAACGAACCGCCAGAAACACCGATCCGACACCATCAAGTTCCTGCGCCATATCGGCACTGAATTTATAGTCGTCCCACCAAGCTTGACCGTTTACCGCCCAGACACCAAGCCCGTTCGGACCCAGAGCATCAGACAGATCACCGAAACGACCGTTTTTGCGCACCCAGTTTTCACCAGCAATCGGTTTCCAACCGTCAGCTTTCGGGCTATCAAAATTTGTTGCAAGCAATACTTTACCCGCCAGCAGTTTTTGCACAGCTGCAGGCGTAATAGCCTGTTTAGACAGATCAAAACCATACGGCATCATACCGATCAGGCGTGAATATTTACCGCCTTTAAGCGTAGCATCAATAAATGTTTTGGCAGCACCAGAATTAATTTTACCTTGACGTTCATACCAGGTCTTAAAGTTCTTTTGAGATTTTTCTGTAATCGGCACGTCAACACTCCAGCCCCGCCCCTGATTATCGGCATCAGTACTGGCAATAAATTCAGTGCGCCCATCAATCATTAACGGCTTGCCCGTTCTGCTATCCATAATCCTGAACGTAACGCCATTGCAGGCTTCTGAAGTGTTCAGATTAAACCGCAGTCGATCGCCGACCGAAACAAAACCATGTCCAGCTTCGCCCGCCTTCTGACGGTCATCCAACGTAACGTCAATCGTATCATCTGCACTTGAAACCATCTTCATCCAGTCAATACTGACTTCAGATCCCGGTTTCCGTCCATTCGGTCCGAACACCATCATTGAAACACAGAACCGACCGGCCTTTTTATGCGACAAACCGCTGGTATGACGCAGGTCTACAGAGAATAACCCAGGCCCCCGCACGCCCTGAACAAATGTTTGACCGCCAGTTGAAGCATTACCAATATTTATTTTCCCAGCACCAGCACTCAATTTTACCTGTAGGAATGGGAAACCGTTTTGACGTAGATCATACGGCACATAACGTTGAACATGCGCATAACTGCGTTTGCCGGTCTCAGTCAGTATCATGACACCATTTTTTCCGGTTACCGAAACTGCATGCGGATCACCGGGAATCCCCCAACCGCTGTTACGATCCTGATTCAATTCCAGTTTATCAAAATTATCTGACCACAATGTCACCTTATCCGGCTTATCGACCTGAGCCGCATAAACAGAGTTAATTAACAGTCCAGCCATCATCATTTTAGTCAGTAATCGTTTAATCTTCATTTTCCCATATCCTTATTTTGTTAATGTACGAAATTTTGTGATAATCTATATCACCTTTTGTCCAACCCCATTCAGAGTTGGTTGCTGATATATCATCTTTTCCATAAGTTGACACTATTGCAAACTTTAAACACGCTCGTTTGTAATTCCCACTTCAGTGGGTGCTTCCCAGCATCTTCAGATGCGTCCCTAATCTCCAAAGGAGATTAGTATATTCGCTACCTCGAGCGTCGCGACAGGTGAGCAAAGCGAACAACCGAAACAAAAACACCGCCTGAAGGCGGAACTACAAACATGATACAATCAGCTCGCCCCATCTACCTCCAACCATTGTTTTACTGATGATAAAACCTTGCCGGGTAACAAGTTATTACCGTCTGAAAGTTCATCTTCCGATCGTTTTGCCAAATAATTAATCAACCGTTCACGCCACACTCGCAGACGCTTGGCACAACTCTTATCCTGCCCTAAATCATTCATCTCCTCAGGATCAACAACCAGGTCGAAAAACTGTTCTTCGCCTGACTGGGTCCACCAGATATACTTTTCACAACCATCGGTCAACATCTGCCAGCTTTTATCGCCACACCAGTTATGTTCGGCATGAATATAACTATCTTCATCACTACCAGTCGGACGTGACAGTGGATTGATACCGTCAATGCCTTGCGGAATATCAATTCCACCCAATTTTAAAATCAGTGGATAGATGTCTTCAATCGCGGTCGGCTGTTCATTTATCGGATTATCTTGCTTTTCTGCCTGAGCATTAAATACCACTAACGGAATTCTAGCTGAACCTTCGTATGGTAGACTTTTACAGAACATATTATGATCGCCCAGCATTTCTCCATGGTCGGAGGTAAAAATAATATGCGGCATCGGCTCATTCAAATTACGAAAAGAGGTCAACAGGCGCCCGATTTGATTATCAATATGGGCTAATTGAGCATAATATGCCCGGCGTGAATGGAGTAAAACATCTTCAGGCAGCAGGCCGTAAGGCGTAGCCTGACCGGTTACCGGAACTGCATACTCAGCGGCCCATTCACCAACCGGAATGGCTGGAATTTTCCGATCTTTATAGATATCATAAAATGCTTGGGGCGGATCTATCGGCGGATGCGGGCGATGAAAAGAGATATTGAGAAAATATGGTCGGGTCCGGTCACGACGTTTAATAAAATCAAGCGCGGTGTTCATCGTCCACCAGTTGTTATGCAGATGTTCAGGCAATTGACTGGGCCGTGCCATCCAGGAATTATCATTCATCCCATGATCCCACTCATTGAACTGCCCACCCGTTTGATCCCGTAACCATTCGCGATAATCATTAACATAGGTTCCATCAAAATTCTGACTGCCTTCATAAGAGTCATGCGAATGAAATCCACAATGTTTACGTTGTGGATAAAAATGGGTTTTGCCTGAACAGTGAGTCTGATACCCTGCGTCACTAAACAGTTGCGGCAGCATATTTGCATAATTCCATTCAATCTGATCCTTATAACCAATACGTCCGTGTGAATTTGGGGCAAGTCCGGTAAACAGCGATGCGCGAGCAGCAATACATGATGGGCACGACGAATAGGCGTGATTAAAAACCATCCCCTGACGTGCCAGCACATCCAGATTAGGGGTATCCACACCGGCATGACCAGTAACACTGAGGCAATCCCCACGCCATTGGTCGGCGATAATCAAAATAATATTGGGTTGAGTCATATTTAACACCTTTTAAAATTTATCTTTTACATATTAAAGCACCACTTGAGCAAAAAACAAGAATAACTTACTCCGTAATCAATGCTTTCTTGCTCTATAAGTACCGGTAGGTTTGGAGATAATATAATTTACCAGTTCATCCCGAATGAGATGTCGAAAAACATTAACCATGGTCGAATTTTACTATAATTTAATACGACAAGTCGAATTCGCTATTCGTAGATCATTTTCGAATAGGCACTAGTTATTCAATCTCCATTTTTCTTATATCTTTTTCCCGACCAGCCGGCTCAATATTCAGCGATATTACTTTGTTACCCCGTAAAGATCCTTCGATTATGGTATCATGCGGTGCATGTAGTTTAAATTTCACATCCCACTCTTTCGGCCATGACGGAAAGAGCAATATTTCATCACCTTCTACATGCATTAACATCGCCTGCAAGGTCATCAACATATTGCCGCCATGATCCTGATCTGGAATCCAATCAGAATTAGGCCCCCAAAAAGCCGGGAAACGGCTTGCGGCGTGTTTATCAGCTACTCGTGATATAACGTCATCTGCGGCAAATTCAGTCAAACCTAAGAATGCAGCCTGCGTGCCATCCTGCGCCCAGCAATTTTTATTCTTGTGAATACGATGTTCAAATGTCCGACATGCCATACCCAATTCCGGTTTGCCGACACCATATATCCGATAGGGAAAAACAGCATATAGTTCCGGGTTTTCAAAATTCTGTGACCCGCTGTATGATTCAGCCGGAGCTAATATTTTTTCCCCGTCAACAGTTTCTGCGGGAATTTCTGGCAGTTCATTCAATAAACGCTTCCAATTTTTTTTCTGTTGCGCAGTTGTCAATGTTTCAGGTAATCTCAATATACCTTTGACTACTTCACTTATCGCGATAATTTCCACAATGGGGTTGACGGCCTTATTATAGGTTTCCAGAGCCATGGCGGGATCAAAAAGAATCCTGTTATTTTTATCCCGTCCCCAATGCTGATCGTAGAAGGTCAAAATCTCCGAAGCCAGCGGTAAAAGTGTTTCCCGGGCAAAACTATCATCAGGCGCATGGTGATAAAAGTCCAGCATCATTAAAGAGAGCTCAAGCCCTCCCTGCCAGTAGTAACGAATGAAGTTATTGCTAATATCGCCGGCATTCATGCCGTCACGATTCCAGCCATAATTATCATTGGCATACGTACCCCAAAAATTAATTGTTTCAGGGAAAAATGCCCCTTCATGCCCATAATAAAGTTTGGTTCGTTCTTTTGCCAGATTTAGAGCATTGCGATACAGCTTAAACAGTGGTTCCATTAAATCAAAATCGCCGGATGCGAGCATTGGCCAGTAGGCCAGTCTGGTATTCTGCCACCAATAACAGCCACCCCAACGGCGATAATCGGTATCAAGCGCGACACTGTTTTCGACCCCATCGACAGTAAAGATTGAGCCATTAAATTTGATGGGGAACTCCCCACGTCCGCCACAAGCGTTTATCCAGCGTTGCAAGGCATAAGCTTGTGAAATTTTTTCAGCTTCCGGAAATCCTGAAAGTTCAATCCAACTTCTATTCCAAAACGTCGCCCACCACTTGCGATGTTCGCAGCGCATCTCTTCAATATCATAATTGGAATCACCTGTTACAATTTCTTCCAGCTGTTCTAACCAATCTTCAACAGTTTTAGTTTGAGCACATAGTGGATATATTGACAGAATATAATTGGTTTGTGGAGTTGCAGATTTCAAAGTAGTCGAATTCACACTCTCCACCCCTGCCCCTTTTATACACGCCCCGAAAGTACGATTTAAGAGGGGGTCAGAATTAACTTCGGCAAATTCATTCAGTGCCTGTAGCTTGAGATTGTCTGTCCATACTGAATATTCATTTCTATGATACCAGACAATGTTATTGTGGTTATTATCAACCACAATATCCGGTTCGACATAGACAGGAAAATCAGCATTAATAAAACCATAAACACTGGGTAACTCTTCACGGCTGAGTTTCCGGCGCCGGGTGCGCCATGGTTCAATAGTTATAGTTAATTCAAATTCAGCGGGGCTATTCGCTTCAACTCTGATAACTGGCAGATTAGCATCCACCCATACTCGAAGTGTGGTCGCAGAGTTGCCTTGTCCCATTACAATAATAATTTCCCCATCAAGCAAATTAAGCACTTGGCTGAATAACCCATTTGCTACGCATGGAGTAGGAGTAAACTTAACTCGTACCCGCCCAAGTTTCAATAAGCGGCCATTTTCACTCCAAAGGTCAGTTTTACTGATATAAAAAAGCAGATCACCATTTTCTTCACACCAGACGTTTAGCCCGACATCACCGTTCCCAATGGGCATTGAACCATTGTGATCTTTACTTGGGCTGTCCCAAATGACATTATGATTTCCCATAAAAAAATTCTGCTATTTTATCTCGATTTCAGTTATGCATGGAATCGTGCCACCTCTGATTTTTCGTCCAACTCTTACTTTATCAATCATCAGTCGTAGTTTAACTGTATCCTGCATTTTTCCCTGCCAGGTGGTCTTGAATTGATGAATATCATCCCATTTTGCCAGTTCACGCCATTTACCGAAACGCCAGACCTCGAGCCGGGCAGCTTTTATATTATTTGAATAAAAGGTCAATTCAGTGAACTTAATCCCATCCGGGAAAACCAGATTAAGTTCTTTGCGATTACCGTACCACGGCTGCCAGCCGACACTGTCAAAGTTCCCATCAGCCAGTGAATCACCATAAATCCGGTTATCACGGCCACTGACGCCACGCTGCCAGTTGATTTTACCATTGCGCAACAAATTTTTTCCGCTTTTCGGATAATTTTTTATCGCGGCAATTTCGCTTTTTATCTGTTTCAGACTTTTCAAATATGGTATCTGGTCACAGGTAGTGTAAACATGAACTCCGTTAACCGCAAAAGTGTCACTGAATTTTCCCTGTTTTAAGCGTATGGTGCGGTTTTCGCGCAGTACGAATAACCGTTTATAACGGTTAGCGCCAAATATAGTAAAATTAACTTTAGTCTTTTTATCGGAACGGTTGGCTGCGACAATATAGAGATGTGATTGACCGTTTGAGCTATATTTTTTGGTAATAACATCCACGGCTCCGCCATTGGAACAACGAGTCAAAGTTTTCTGTTCACTGCCTTCAGTCCAGGCCGGTTCCAGCCAGGCCAGAGTTTCAAAAATGTAGCTTACCCCAATGCGATTTTCAATGTCATTCCAATAATTGCAGAACATGAACGGCACAACCCCGTTGGCATGATTCGCGACACCTGAATAAATTGACCAGCGCCCCTGTTCGAAGTCAGGTTCAACTGAAGCTTTATTGTTAAAGCCGTAAGAGAATATCTGCGGCATAACCCAGAGCCCCTTCCCCTGTCCGGCAATCGCTTTATAACCACTCTGCATTTTACGGTGAATATCAGCGTAATCCGCGGAGAAGACCCGCTTACCCTTTTGATTGATAATTGGATTATTGTAAGGATGCGGACAGATAACATCGCATGCCTGCCAATATTCAGCCGGTGCCCGGCTGACAATCATGCACAGCCGGTAAGGATCAGCCTTTTTAACTAACTGGTACAGTTCCTGTAAAGTTTCCGGCGACAAGCCGCGGCATTCCGGTTCATCTGACAAATAATAGCCGATAGCATTGCGGTCATATTTAGTTTCAGCAATTTTTTTCAAGACTGCTTGCTTTACTGATTCAGGTAGTTTTTTATGCGCCTTGGCAGCCGCTTCGAGCCCGGGAATACGTGACAGACCAACCATGTAGGAAAATCCCAGTCTGGTTGAGTTAACATTATCGCCACCCAGCATAAAATTAATACTACGCGGCATTCTGATTCCCGCCATTGAGATGGGTGACAACCGATAAATATAACTACCATACCAGCCACGAATGAAAAGCGGGACACCATTAACTACGGTATTGCCTTTGCGGTCGATTCTGACTTCAACCCCGAGCGCATTGCCCAGCTTAAAAATATCCACCGCGGTTTTTTCCAACTCTGCATCCTGCTTATCGAACAATTTGACTTCTAACCGATAATCTCCGATGGCCAGTTTAGTTGCCGGAATCGTTAAATTTATTTTATCAGAACCGGCGGCAATTTTATAATCTTCACCCCATAACTGTCTGCCCTTGACAGTCATAAAACGAGCTGTAAGTTTAGCATTATTAAGCTTTGATGGCGGCATATTCAACTTTACAGTAGCAATTATCTTATTGATTTTCTGCGTAAAGTAGATGGTGTTCCGATAGACTGGTTGAGTTACATTCAATGCCAGCGGCTCATATTGAAGTTTCAATACCGCAATATTGGTATAAAGCAGGATGCCCGTGGTTGGTTCGATAATTGAAAATGTAACCTGTTTACTGCCCAGAACTGCCAGTTTAAGTGGCGGCAGTTCAATGGTTTTAACGTTATTACCGGACAGTTGAACGGTTGACCTGACGCTTTGTCCATCAATGTCAGCCTGAACTGTAACCTTGCGGCTTTTGCCGCGATTCAATACATTTATTGCCAGATTTGCTTTGTATCCGGTTGCGGTTTTCCCAACACTGCCTGACGGATTATCAGCATAAAGCTGATATTTACCGCCCGGCACCGTGATTCCTTTTACTTTGCCCCAAGCACTGATATTATGAAACCCCTGCTTGCCACCGGTATTGAACAGAGTATAGCGGGATTTTTTCCCGGCCAGACGCTGTCGAGTAACACTGATAATCCAATCCTGTTTGCCGGGTTTAAGTTTGCGGTTATTCAACGCCGCAAACGGGATGAAAATTTCGGTTGAATAATAATCCTTGCCGATAAAACTTTTGCTCTGCCACACCGGATTATAGCCAGCTTTACCGGTATTGCCGCTTTCAATGTAATATAGATCACATCTTGCGCCACCCGGAGATGCCGCGAATTGATAATATTCTACCCGATCCCCGATGGGATCAATAAAGACTTCGACATCATCATTAGTCCATACTGCGGCATCCAGAATCACCGGGGTATTGTTTTTAAGTTTTTTTATTTCAGGCTCGTTGGCTCGAATTCCGAAATAGACTCCCGTTTCGTCGTAAAGAACCTTAAAGGTTGTCTGTAAATTTTTATCAACAACTCCGCCACCTTTCATTTCAACCAATGGTCGGCTGGTCGGTGCCTGTTGCCAGGCAGTTTCATTAAGCTTGCCGTCAAGGGTAATTTTTCCATTTAATTTAGTTGCCGTTGTATTGACTGGTGTACCAGCAAATGCAACAACACCGAGCATGGAGAGTATTATCAGAGAGAAAGTTTTTTTCATAATATTTTTTCCTATTTACATTTATTTAGTGTCTGAACGAAAACACCGTGTAAATGCTGTTTTTTGGTGGAGTACAGGCTTGAGCCTGCAAAAAGTAATCTCAAAAAGCAGACTAAAGTCTGTACTCCAACGTGATATTATATGGTTTTCGTTCAGGTACTACTTATCCCGTAGCACAAATATTCTGGTCTGCCGGTCAGCGGGCAGCGTCAAAGTGCGCCCTTTGACGCCATCAAAATCTTTCAGAACAATATTTCGGGCTTTGCCACCGTAAACCACCGTAGGATCATAAGTGACAATTACACTTGTCTTACCCAGTTTAACGCGTCTGACAATCGGTAATACCTGCTTAAACTGTTGTTTAGCCGGTACATCAATCATCACCTTGCCATAACGCAAAGTAAATTCCAACGGTTTAATCAATGCCATGCCTTCGATCATAGCGGCAACAGGCTCTGATTTCAGACGCAAATGACTATTCAGAACTTTATCATTAGCGACACCGGTCGGTCCATTCTGTTGTCGGTTGCTTACCTGATTCCGTGACTGGTTATAATTAGCCCCCCACACTTTTTTGAACGTAACCTCACCAGTCGCCTGATTAAAGGCAAGCAATTTAATTACATCATAACGTTTTAATATAATTTCAGCTCCACTATCAGCGGCTTTTACCGTAAAATCATCTTTAACCATACAATAACTATTCTTCGCGAATTTTCTTTTACTGTTTAAAATCGGTTTTTCGTGATGACTGCCGACGCCAGACCATGACCAACAGACAATACCGTCAACGCCACTGAAAAATGCCATAGTAATCATGGCCCGCATATCAGCATTCGCCATCGGTTGATTCTTCCACCACCGATCTCCGCCACCGCCGCCATGCAGTAACGGCCAATAATAGGGCCGCACCGGTTTAACCGTTGATTGATCATTGACAATCTGCCGATTCAGATCAATATTTGCCAAAGTATATGCCACATTCCGCGGGCTCCAGTAAAATGAATAGACAGAGTTATAAACCAGGTCAACTTGTTGATAAATCTGTTTGCCGAACAGTTCCCAGGCCTGATCATGTCCAGCTTGATAGGTGGCTTTTTCCAGTCCGCCCCAGGTGCGTCCAAACGGCTGCCAACCGTAGATTCCAACCTGCTTCCAGCCCAGCTTTTTTGCCTCTTTTGTCGGTGCAATATAGGTTTGGGCATAACCGTCATAATATTTCTTTATAAATTTTTGCTGCTTTGCCTTAGACTTTGGAAACCATGGCTGTTTACTTAAGTTTTTTGGAGCCACAACCGGGTGTTCCATATCCAACATCATAATATCTTTACTTTTATAGGCAGGTGATATTCTTTTCGGATGTAGCAACGGAGCCGTTTTCGCCATCTGCTTCATATCACGTTCAGTTGCCAGATCAAAACGTTTCAGGTAATCTTTTGTGCCTGAATAATGTTTTTTAGCCCAGTGCTGCCAGCTAACATTACCCCACTTTAGTAATTCTGTACCACGCGGCAAATGCGCGACCTCTTTGTCGGTTCTCACATAGGGAAAAATGATATTAAATCCATGCCGAGCCGCATAATCGGTCATTTTAAAATTACGCCATCCACCGTAGCTGAATTCATTGTTAAAGTATTTAAACCGAAATGGCGCAATCCCCTGAGCGATATATGGTGCTTTGCCAGCAGGAAAAGCATCTGTCATATTTTTTTTATAGCGTGGCACACTGCCGGTGAATTTTGGTGGATTACTATCAAGCTTAATACCGCGCAGTTGCTCAACGGTCAATGCAGCACTAGTTTGCAATTTTACATTACCCGCTTTGGCAGGTAAATCAATTACCTTGAAATTTTTGACCAATGAACTCAACTTTGCGATTTCCGCAGCACTTTGACTCTCAACAGATTCACTATAGCAAACTGTGCCGGTAAGGCACAATAACAAAACACCATGCAAGATGGCAAGATAACATTTTTTCTCTTTTGACATAATAAATTTCCTTTAATTATAAAGTTTGTGAACAAAACCGGCTGCGCCGGAACTAAAAATAGTAGCCTCGATCTCCGAGCGCATAGGCAATAATCCCCACGGGGATTAGGACGTTGCGCTGGGACAGCACAAGATGCCGCTAGGAAATATAATTTCCTGTTAGAAAAAAAAATGACGGTGCAAAATCAACCGTCATATTGGATAAAAAACTACCCATTCGGGTAGTCTTTTATTTTACAAAATTAACAACCTAAAATCAGGGTGCTGGTAAACGCCAGCCGGTACCAATTTTAACACCTTCAGG
The DNA here is from genome assembly GCA_021647315.1 of Victivallaceae bacterium. Lineage (GTDB taxonomy): Bacteria > Verrucomicrobiota > Lentisphaeria > Victivallales > Victivallaceae > JAKIUY01. Next base: position 4,799 of record JAKIUY010000010.1, on the reverse strand, counting down.
CATTCTTATATAGACAGCATGCATCGCAACGCGCCTTTCGGCACCGACATGTCCATCCATCAAAAGCATATTTGCAGTACCATAATTATTACCTTCACCATGGCGATACGCGACACTACCGGCATTGGGATCTGTTAGGATATAAGTATTAGTTCGATTGCTGTCAAGTAGCAACTTGGCAATTGCCGGTTTTCCCATGCCGGAAGTTTTATGCCATTCATTACGGTTTATACCGTATGAAAAACTATCACTATACCCTGGATGTCCTGAAACACGTGCATTGATAGCATAATGAGTATAAGTGAACTTATTGTCAGCATAAGAACCAAATGGACGCTCTTCTTTAGGACAGACAAACAGTCCTTCAGTCACATTCCAGATTTTTTTCAATTTATAAATATCTGCTAGGTTAGAAGCCCAGTTGCCAGTAACACCTGAACGAGAATTATTACCTGGAATAATCCAGTCATTATAATCCCCATTATACATCGCGGAAGAGAGCCCAAGTTGCTTCAAATTTGAACGACAGGCTATATCTTTTGCCTTGTCACGAGCCTTGTTCAACGCCGGTAATAACATACTGGCGAGGATGGCGATAATTGCTATCACCACGAGGAGCTCGATGAGGGTAAAATACCTGATTATTGATCGATAAATTTTGATTGCAGGTTGTTTTTTCATTTGCCTATTCTCCATTTTAGATTTTGACGTTGATTGATTATAACACATGTTCATTTCTCCTATTTTAGATTTTAACGTTGATTGATAATTCATGTTCACTTCTCCTGTTTTAGGTTACAAACTCGTGCGAATGCACTTTTACATGACCTTGCTCTACAACTGAAACAGATCACCTTTCCCATATTGCTCCATTGCCTATTTTCAGTATTTTACCTCCTGTTAATTGATTAATCAGTTTAACTTCAGTCTATTTTTCTTACCGAATCACGGATAATCAACTGTGGTTTTATTAATACTTTCATCAGCCCATTATCGTTGCCGCTAATGGCATTAACCAGAATATTCATCGCCATATCCGCCATTTTTTCCAGTGGTTTGCTAACAGTAGTCAGTTGCGGATAAACCATTTTAGACTGATCGTCATCATCAAAACCGATAATACTGATGTCTTCAGGAATTTTCAGCCCGCGTTCAGCCAAAAGCCCGTAAAATGATGCGGCATACGCATCACCGGTCATGACAATTGCAGTTGGTTGTTCAGGCAACGCAAGCCAACGGTCAAGAGCTGCAGCTATGACTTCATGGTGTTGATTTTGGGCAAAGTCTTCCTGACAGATTAAAGTGCCATCGTAGTCAACTCCGGCAGCATGATAAGCGGCCGGTAAAGCTGCAACTCTTGGCAGAATATTTTCAGCCCGGTTGATCTCACGGTCACAGAAATAGGCAATGCGTGAATGCCCCTGTTCCCGGAGATAACGCAATGAATCGACCACGCCGGAAAAGTCATCACAATCAACTGAAGAATAGGTTTGATAGGCTTCATAACTGTTCAGTTCTACAGCCGGCAACAAAATGTCACTTTTATATTTATGCCCACTAAGATAAATGACTCCGACCACCTTGTTTTCGGCAATCAAAGTCTCAATTGGCGCATGCTTGGAACTTCTGATATTAACCAGCCGAAGCTTAGCCAGATGACAGCGTTCATCAAGCAGATGAAGTAATGCTCCAGCGTGTTGAGTCAATATTTCTCCCTGTTCATAAAAACATAATATCGTTCCGGCAACTGCCTGCTGTTTTTTTCTTACATAACCAGTCTGATCAATAATCTCTTTGACACGCTGGGCGGCGGCGGTACGTAAACGATTTTTACCGTTCATCACCCGACTGACCGTTGCCGGAGAAACCCCGGCCATCGTTGCTACTTCTCGAATATTTATAACACTTTGCATATTTGTTCCATGTTGTTTCATTGTTGTAATAACAATTATACCAAGATTCAGCCAAAAAGCAAGTAACAAAAAGAATAAACAGCAAAAAAATACTGTTTTATTCTTTTTTTAGCAACAAAACTGAAAACCAGAGTCGTAACAATACTTTTACTATTCCTGCACTACAAAGATTCTCGTTTGACTATCAGCTATAACATTAACCGTCAAACCGGCAATACCGGCAAAATCATTTAATGTTATTGTCGCCGGCGAATAACCGGAACTGTTCCAGTTCGGATCGTAGGTCGCTATAACATGATAGGGTCCAAATTTCACCCTGCGGATGATCGGCAGCGTCTGTGACCACTGATCAACAGCTGAAACATCAATGCAGGGTTTGCCATACGCTAAGGTATATTCCAGCAATTTAACCAGTGCCACTCCCTCAATCTGAGCAGCTACAGGCGCAAGCGGCTCCCGTAAATATGATTGCAGGGTTGTGCGGTCCATCGTATAAACAGGGTATTGATAATCGCCATCATCGGCACTGTCAAGGACGTATGTGTTTGTTGCCGTATCAAAATGCCAGACCGCATCCAGATCCCATGGACAGTTCACTGCCTTGTTTATAATTTGAAAGCGAACGAGATCAGTAGCCGTCACTTCAAGTACATACAGTGCGTCATACCGGGCAACAGTCGCAGCTCCACCCCCCTCCAAAGACGCGGGAAAAGTATCAGCAGCAATAACTGTTCCACCTGCAACCGGTGCTGGCGCGATATTATGATTATCAGTTCCGGTCCAACTCCACATCACCAATCCGTCAGCTCCGGTAAAGAAATTCATCAGTGACGCGGCACGAATATCCTCACCTCTAAGTGGCTGTCCACGGTACCACCGCCAGCCGCCGCCGCCGCCGTGCAACAGATTCCAGAAATAAGGTCTGGTTTTTTTACTGTCAGCTGCCGGTAATTGATTAGCATATTCTATATTCTTATCAATATTAGCCAACATGTATGCGGCATTCTGATTGCTCCAGTAAAAAGCATAAACAGAAGGATAAAGCAGATCAACCTCACTAGCAATAGCTTTCCCATACAGGTCCCAGCGTTGCTGCATCAGTGTTTCGTCGACATTGCTTAAATACCAGCTCCGTGCCCATGGTTGCCAGCCGTAGATACCGACATCGGTCCATCCCTGTGTGTGCGCGGTATCTATTGTCGCCAATTCGGCATCAGCAAATCCGTTGTAATAATCCGCCTCGAACTGCGCCTGCTCTGCCGGGGTTCCGGACGCCGGATACCAACTCTGGATCCTTAATTTAACCGGATCAAACGGAATAGCGGGCGATTCCAGATCAATCATATATATTTCATGGTCTGCCTCAAAAGGGAATCTGTTCTCGGTTAAAAACGATGCTTCCAAACTCGAACGACTTGCCAACTGATCCCAGCGACCTGCGGTATAACCATTACTGCTCATCCAGGCATTATAGTCAAAACCCAACCAACCGGCAAAAACTGTTCCCGCAGGCAGATGACTCCAGTCAGCAGCACTGCTGTTATAAGTGACAATACTGTTAAAGCCATGCGCAGAAACATATTCAAACATCTCAAAATTGTACCAGCCGCCAATATTAAATTCATTAAAGAAATATTTCAAACGAAATGGCTGAATACCGCTTGCCACATAGGGACCGGTACCGGCAGCGAGCCCATCACTCATCGCAGTAGCATAAGCAGCATGACTGCCTATAGTTAAATCACTGTCATCCAGAACCACGCCAGATAGATCAGCAACAGTCACTGAATCGGCTGCAGTCAAATTCAGCGTGCCACTTGCCGGAAGCGTTTTTATGGTAGTTATACCAAGTTTCTCACACATAATATCAAGTTCATCATGCCCGCCCCAACGTATGCCTTCAACTACAAGAGCGTTAGTTATCGTACCATCATTGTTATTGCCGGAATCATCCACCGCATCGCCATTATCAAAAGAATAAAAGGCAACCAGCGCAGCATCAGCAATGTCCGCACCGAAATTCATTCCGGCATAAATATCGCTCCGGCTCAAAGCTTTGTTGTAAACTGACACCGCATCAATATTACCATTGAAGAAAAATCCCTGCCCCCAGTAAACCGCCGCACCAATTGAAAATGGCTCATTATTGATACTGTCAACATTAAATCCAGTGGGTAAAACCGCGCCGCTGTCAGCATAAAGCACCCCGTCAAGATAAATACGCAAGACCGTGGCACTGCGTTGCGCTGTAACATAATACCACTGATCTTTATTAAGTACTCCAGTCCCGCTTACTGTATAGGTTGAACTGCCGTCATTAACCTCAAACTTTAATATATCGCCCCAGGTAAACGCCAGACGGTATCCGGTATACTGCCCGCCGGCCTGATGGCCGATATTTTTTCCAATAACAGTACGATCTCCAGCGACATTGTCCGCTGCCACTTTAATCCATGCTGACATTGTAAAATCACCGGTGCCGAAATCAAAATTTGCTTCATTGGCACAGGTGATATAATCACCACTACCATCAAAAACCAAACCTCTAGTTTTCAACTGCACGCCCGGCGAAGTAACCGTATCACCGGATAAAGTCCCGACATTATTATTGCCGGAGTCATCGGCAGCATCACCATTATCAAAAGAGTAGGCAGCCACCAACGCAGTCTCACTATTGTCAACTCCAAAATCCATTACACTGCTGATTTCACCCTGTGTCAAAGCACGACTATAAACCGCAACCTGATCAATATTACCTCTGAAGAAAAATCCCTGCCCCCAGTAAACCGCCGCACCAATTGAAAATGGCTCATTATTGATACTGTCAACATTAAATCCAGTGGGTAAAACCGCGCCGCTGTCAGCATAAAGCACCCCGTCAAGATA